>CAIUVX010000210.1 GCA_903902705.1 uncultured Methylococcales bacterium | reverse complement strand
TTTAGTCCGCGAAGAGGTTCAACTTAATACCCCGCCGCTTGCGGCGGGGATTTTTATTTTCTTGATTTTCAAATGAAATAATAATATCTCGAAACGAGTTCCAACTCATATCAATATTTTCTATATTTATAGAATCGGCATAACGTCCATCATCTAATCGATAAAACGTATAGCCATCTTCTGATTTAATTTTTACTGGTTCAATCATTATGTTGCATTCCTACATTCATTTTTATCAAAAATTCCTTGCGGGTTAAAACCTCGCCCATTCAGGGCGAATGTCGTGGATTTTGGCGAGGGTGGTGTGCAGTCCCGCAAAAATCAAAATAACTTCCACCGATGCGTGGATTATCGGATACTGTTACCAGTACAATTCTGCTAAGAACAGTTGCGTGCAAGTTCCCCCGCAAACGGCTCAAACCTCTTTCGTGACCCAACATTAAATTGAGTTTCCGTATTTTTAGATGTTACCTATTTGTCCCTAAACCCCGTTTATTTTTTAATAATAAAACGTCACTAGCGGACACCGTTTAACCTTTCAATCCCTTACGGTTATTGGCATAACGTTCAATATCCGCCATCACTTTAATTTCATAAACACGATGACGTTTACCTGTATTTTCACGTCTTATATTTTCCAGCACATAACCAAACTTCTTAGCAAAATTACGAATAATACTCGCCACTCGAACAGGTTTAATGTCCGTGTAATTACCAAACTCAGCCGCTAATTCTGGAGCGTGTTCTTTTAGTACCACCAGTGCCTTCATCAAGTCAGAATGCGTAATATCGCCTTTCGATTGCGCTTTAAGTAACGGTTTCAAGAACCTCTTGAATATCTTTTGCCGACTCAACAAACATTTGGTTTTATTACGATGCGCGTAATTCAGTAAATCAATTTCTTTGAGTTTGAGTGAATTCGCAGACAACAATTCAAAGTTAGCCAATATCGAACTATAACCATTTTGATAATTTTTAATGTCTTCAATTGCTGGTGGCGCAGACTGCGTATTCGGTAAGCCTGTCATTTTACAGACTTCATAACGTTTTATTGATGTTGCTTGTTCTTTAGTGATGACATTCGATTTTTTCAAATTGTTGTATTCATATTCGATAATCGTAGGCGCAGCTTGGATTTCTATTGCCTCTTCTTCTTTCACTTCGGCACTTAAATTTTTAATCTTTTCTTTCTTGTGTTCTTCAATCTTCACAAAATTCCGCCCTTCGAGTTCAGCCAACAACAAAAAGTTATTCGCAAAATCATTCAAATCTTGATTCATTTTGGCACGGGTTTTGTGCATCATGTCATCAAGTTCATGAAAAATGATGGTCGCTCTAAAACCATTAGCAAACCCCATCCCACTATTTTCAGCAAAGTTCTTCACTTTTTCAATTTGACCTTCACGCAATAATTCTTCATCCGTGACACGGTTTATACCAAGTTGATTACCAAACGCGACATACACATTTTTAGCACAACGATTCCGCGCTAACATCTGCAACGATTCATTGCTGGTCAACACGTTACTGCATAACAAATAAGTAAATTCAAATTCAGGCATTTCAAGTGACACACCTGTACCCAATGCAGAGGTGTAAATAATGACATCGTATTTAATGCCTACACCATTCACATCGGCTAAAAACTCTGTAATTTGTTTGTCTTTGTAGCCACCTGTAATAATCAAAATGCGTTTGTGATTAACTTTATTTTTGATTAAAAACTTGCGTACTTTTTGTGCTTCCATTTCACTGGTGCAACCAACAGTGCCTTTTAATCCGTGATTCACATCTCGGAGTATCGAATGATAACAAGCATCAAAGTTATCGAGTTGCCAATGATTAACCATGCTTGGGGCAGGTTTGCTTTTGATAACGTGAACTAATTTATTGCCGCAATGACGTTTATAAAATGCCATTGCATCATCATTCATATTGGCATCCGCAATGTGTACAAAGGGCGCAGCTTCGAGGATTTGACCGAATAGTTCTAATAATTCTTTACGGTTTTCAATGGTTGAATTATGCAATATCCCATCATAAACCTGACGGGCTTCATCAATGAACAACGGTTTGCCTTTAACTGCTTCGGCAAATTGAAGCAGTGAGTTAATACATACCGCAATTTTATCTGCGTGTTTATCCTTTTCTTGATAACTGACCAGTCCTAACCGTTTGCACGCATCATTGATTAAACCGACACGATAGGAAATATAAGCGCAAGACGAAAGGTTTTTAATGCGTAACGCCATTAGGTTTGTTTTACCTGCCCCCATTTTACGAGCATCCACAAAGAACGTTCCCATTGCAAACAGGGTATTTTCTGATTCACGTTTAATTATTTCTAAGATTTCTTCATTGCTTAACTCATCGCAATCATGCTGCTTTGTGCCTTGATAATCGTTAATTTGATTCAGTTTCTTAACGAACTCGCGGCGTTTTTTAATGCCTTTTTCTAGGATTTTTAAAGCGGTATGACGCACATCGAAGTCACGAGTAGCCATTGCGTTGACAATGAACTCTAACGCCGTTTCTTGGCTGTATTTGTGCGGTACATCGGCAGCAATCGCCAATACAAGCTGTACCATCAAGAGATTCAACTGGTGAATGGGCGCAAGCGCAATAAGCGCAATCAGATAATCACGGTAATTGCTAGGGACTTCTACTTTGCTAAAGGCCAGAGTGGGGGCATCAAACAAATAGTAATGATTGGCTTTGATAGCATACGCCGCTTGTAAAGCCTGATAAGCATCGGTTGGATGATTTACATCAGCGACAATGCGAAGGTTGTCATAACCATTTGTGAGGTTTTCTAACACCACGGATTTTAAATTACCGTTATCGCACATCACGACAGGCAGATTATCGATGTTACTTAGGGTTAATTTACCGTCACCGCTTGCGCTATGAATCGCTAGAGCGTGAGTTAATCCTTCACAGTACCATGCGCCGAATTTGACTTGTTTTCTGTTACCTATGACGTAAAAGTCACCTGTGTTTGGTTCGGGTTCGTTGAATGTAAAGGTACGTGTGTAAGCATCAATGTGATGATTGAAGCTGAAAGGTGGCAGGTCGTTGTTGGCGAAAAGAGCTGCGTTTGTGATGGTTTGGTTAGCGGTTGTTTGGTTAATCATGGCGTTTTCTCCATGACTACATTTTGATTAGGTTATTGAGTTTATCGTGGGTAGCACATAAAAATTGCAATTTAGTATTTTATTATTTTGTGCTTGTGATAAAATCAAACCATCATCATTGTGCAGCCAGTGATATATGTTAATAAAAATGCCTTTGAAGTAATCCCGCTAAGAACAATTCAAAGTGCGACGAGTTTAAAGCTGTGCAAAAGCCCTGTTACGTTTTCGTTTCGGGGCTTTCTTGCGTTTGGGGATTTTACACCTATTTCAAAATCTTCAATACTTAAAATAATTTTCTTTTTTAAATTGCATTGTCATTTCTACTAAAAATTATTTACATTTCTTTTCAATATCCGTTATAAGTAACATTACATTTTCATATTTAAATACCATTAAAAGAATATCAAAAGGATATTAAAAGGACATGAATTATGATTATAACGATAGGTAATACTAAAGGCGGC
>CAIUVX010000209.1 GCA_903902705.1 uncultured Methylococcales bacterium | reverse complement strand
TAATCATGATATGCACTTGCTGGCGGCATACTGCAATCCCAAAATAGCCCACAAAAAAGACGCCTTATCGGCCGTGCTTGACGCGCATGATTGCGATGAATTAATTCATTGGTTGCGTCATCGGCCTTTGTTTTACCATAACGATGATTTTTGTATGATCCATGCCGGTTTACCTCCGCAATGGGATTTTAAGAAAACCCAAAAAATGGCCGCCCTAGTCGAAACAACCCTGCAAGGGGCGGACTATGCCACCTTTTTAAAGCAAATGTATGGCAATAAGCCTAATATTTGGTCGTCTAATTTAAAAGGGATGGCAAAGTTACGATTTATTATTAACTGCTTCACACGTATGCGTTATTGCGACAATGAAGGGCGGTTGGATTTTGCCAACAGCGGCCCTATTGGCAGTCAACCTAAAGGACTAATACCTTGGTTTGATGTCCCAGGTCGTCGTAGTGCCAATATGCGAATTATCTGCGGTCATTGGTCAACCTTAGGCTATTACGAAGGCTCAAATTGTTATGCGATTGACACCGGTTGTTTATGGGGCGGGCAATTGACCGCGATTCGATTAGATGAGCCCGTACAGCGTTTCAGTATCGATTGTCCCGTCGCCAAAAAACCTGGCAAAGTGTATGTCGTTGATAATTTTTCTGACAATTCTCCCTCCGCACACGATAAACATTTAAGCTCTTTTGCTTAAAACATCGGGTAGGTAAATCATCCGCAGATTTTTTAGTGGCTGAGGATTCCAATGTAAAATTCCCCAAGCCAGCACCTCCTGAGTTGAGGCGTAGTTAAGCTCGCGCGGCGGCTGTTGGTTGAGTAGGCTTAACAAATGGAATAATACTTTGGCGGGTGCGTTTAAACTCACTGCACTCGCTAGGGTTTGTTTACTTAATTTCTGACCTTGTTTATCGATAATTATTGGCACATGCAGATAATGTGGACGCGGTAAACCTAATAATTGCTGCAAATAAAGTTGTTTAGGCGTGGAGTCTAGCAGATCGCAACCGCGCACCACTTGATTGACATGCTGCTGGTCGTCATCAATAACCACAGCAAATTGATACGCAAAAATCTGGTCTTTGCGCTTAATGATAAAATCACCTTGATCGTCTGCCTGTGCGCGGACAATGCCTTGTAATTCATCATCAAAACTCAACCACTGCGCGTCAGTTTTAACACGGAGTGCGAAATCGGTACTGGGGACTGCGGATAGGTGACGGCAATGTCCTGCATAGCGAGTTGACTCGAGCATTTTCCGGCTACAAACACAAGGATAAAGTTTGTTCAGCGCCTCTAGTTGATTCAATGCGTCTTCATAATGGGTCAATTGCTGGCTTTGATAAAAAACATCTCTGTCCCAATGTAAGCCGTAAATGTCTAAGGTTGTTAAGATGGACTCGATCGAGCCTTTACAATTGCGAGGAGTATCTAAATCATCAATGCGTAATAGCCATTGACCTTGCTGAGAACGCGCAGCTAAAAAACTAGCCAGCGCGGTATAAAGCGAACCTAAATGAAGGGGGCCGGTGGGCGATGGCGCAAACCGGCCAATAAGAGCGGGGGATTGTTGCACGATCGTGCGAGGGTACGCTTGGCGTTTAGCCCATTTGTTTTTCGCGTATTTCGTCCAATGTCTTGCAGTCAATACACAGCGTTGCGGTGGGTCTGGCTTCTAATCTGCGAATACCAATCTCGATACCGCAGGATTCGCAAAAACCATAATCGCCTGATTCAATTTCCTTAAGCGCCTCGTCAATTTTTTTAATGAGTCGACGTTCACGATCACGGGTTCTTAATTCCAAACTAAATTCTGACTCCTGGGTTGCCCGATCATTGGG
>CAIUVX010000208.1 GCA_903902705.1 uncultured Methylococcales bacterium | reverse complement strand
TGCTCCATTTTTTTTCCAAAACCTATTTCTGTATTGTCTAATGCCGGCGGCAAAGTATCCAGCTGTTGATAGACCTCCTTTTTAATCTGGCGAAACTCAGCGTCCTCCAAAAAATTTTCAATAACGACGATGCCGTCTCTGGCAAGAGAGCGTCTGGCGACTCTTTCAAGAAAAAAGAAAGGTAACGTTCTAAGATGGCACGCGCCATCACTTAATAGTATCCGAAAAATATGCAGGCCTAAACGGTTTGCTACCGGATGACCAATAATGCCAATAAACTCTTTTTGATTCGTCACTATCGCCAATATTTGCTTTATTACATTCATTTCCCAAACATCCTCAACATCGATTAGTATCGTATTAGCCCAAAAAAGACCATTGCTTAATCCCAAGCTCGTCTATTAAGGTTCAAAGGCAATGCAGCAATTCTCATTACGGAAAATACAAGTAAAAATACTAACCACGACGCCATTGCCAGACTAGATTATTGAACCGCATAGGACGGTTTAATAAAAACAGCGGTGCAGTTGTGGTTGCCTTTGTGTAAATCCAGTGTAATGTTTCGCAGTAGACCTTGGCAATCGCCGCGCCAACCAGCGAATAAAGCCCCTGGATTTGGTTGGGCAGATAACTTAACGGTGCTGTTAAGCTCTACTGGCAGGGTGATAGAACACTTGGCGCCGCAATCAATACCGGCGGAGAGACTGGTCACTTTACCGGGGCCGCTGACAATCGCTCTAATTCTAGGATTGAGTGGATCGCGTGTCGCCGAGGCAAAGACATTTTCAATAAAAATCAACTTAGAGTTTTCGTTATATGGCATTTGTTGATAGGTCACGAAGTTCTCGATTTTTTTGACGACATCCATGCCCGCCACGACATTACCAAAAACTGCATAACCTGGATTTCCGGCATTGACATAATCTAGGTTGGTATTATCGGCGACATTAATATAAAACTGTGAAGTAGCTGAGTTGGGATCAGCGGTTCGGGCCATAGCAATTGTACCTGTGACATTACTCAGGCCATTGGTTGACTCATTAACAATGGGTGGATTGGTGGTTTTGAAGGTAAAGCTGCTCATATCCATGCCGCCACCTTGTACAACAAAACCTTTGACCACCCGATGAATCAAAGTTTTTTTATAAAACCCACTTTTGACATAAGCAATAAAGTTGCTTGAACTGATCGGGGCCTTGTCATAATCCAGTTTAACCGTAATTGTACCGATGTTGGTTTGCAGTTCAACGTATTCCATCACCGGAGCACTTGTCGTTTCAGCATGAGCAAAAGGGATAAATACACTGAGAACAACGCTCAGTAAGAGTAAAAAACGCACAACAATCTCCTCATTAAGTGGGGGTTAGTTTACTTAAGGTTTATTGTTCAACTGAATCTAAGCCAGTTAAACCAATGAGTGACCAGCTATCAAAATTGCCAATATTGGCCTGATCATCACCATCTTGATAAGTAATTCTGCAAACATATTTTTGGATTTTATCCGCTACGCTAAATTCCCCGTTGATAACGTATTGATAATTACCGAGACTCCAAGCATTGATGGGTTTACTTGAAAAAATAGGATTTTTAGCTTTATCCAGCTTGTTTTTGATATGTTGATTACAATGGGTAAATGCAATGTCCGTTAAGGCATTTGAAATAGGCGACTGGCTGCCAACGTCTTTACTATCAACCAGGAAAGCATCGGATTGGATGACTTGATAAACCAAGGGCATGATGACTTTTTGTTGCGTCACAAAAAGTACAATTAAACCAACGACAAAAATAAGTGTGGGGTGTTTGAGTAAAAAATTTTTCATAGTGCCTCTTAACAATGAATGGATTAGGTTTTAAGTCAGTTTAACCGAATTTTAACAGACATCAATATTAAACAAGGAAAGAGCGGTACGTGAATGACTGTGACAGGGATTTCACTAATGGTTAATGTTCAGCCCCCCCTTATGTCTTGATTCTGGAGGATGATACTCGATGTTCAAGTTTTTAAGTTTAGAAAGGCAGCAAGTAAGCTAATCCGTAATAGAACCGTGCGTATTTCAATATTACAGCGATTTCAGATGGCGTTAGTAAACTTTTGTTATGGAGTACGATAGCTAAGGAGCGAGCATGAAATAAAGTGAACAACGGTGTGCGACTGGAGTGCAAGCTTCGCCTAAAGCGCCTACTGTTGGTGCTTGCAGTGCAACTATTCTATGCTCATTCCTTAGGTTATTATCAACAGAGATTAAAAACGCTGTATGTTGATGTCCGAATCGGCACAGTTTGTAAAAACTTTTGTAACAGAACGGGATTACTGAAGGGGGTGCTGGCTCTTAATGATTGAATCCAGGTACACTTTTAATAAGGTAGTCCTGATACCCTCCGTTTCCGATAAAAATTGTCTGGACAATAGGAGGTACTATACTTATCGTACCGTCTGGATTTCGTGTGTCCGTGAAATCTGAGTAAGATCAGAGGCATTATTTATGCCGCTAGCTACTGAAATGTAATAAAATAACTTGGTGTTAGACACTGATCAAAGGAATCTAGGTGTTGTTACTGCCCAGATAAAAATTAGTAATCAAACTGTAATTTAGGAGAGCAATATGAATATCAATTCTGAAACTTTGGATCATTGCATTACCAAAGTAAATTTATCCGGTCGAATGGATATTTTAGGTGCACAAGCCATTGACATGAAATTTACCGCACTAACATCAACCAAAAAAGCCAGTATTTTGGTTGATATGTCAGAAGTCAGCTTCTTGGCATCTTTAGGAATGCGTACCTTGCTTTCTTCCGCCAAGGCTTTGTCTAACCGTGGCGGCTGTTTAGTGCTATACAAACCACAAGCCAATGTGCTGGATGTTTTAGAAACATCGGGTGTATCAAAATTAATTCCTGTTTTTG
>CAIUVX010000207.1 GCA_903902705.1 uncultured Methylococcales bacterium | reverse complement strand
TTCAGAAGTAAAAAAATTAAAAGGCTTAGTTGCACAATTAGATAGTTTAAAAAATCTATCATTAATTGAAGAAACTGCCAAAGAGAAAAAAGATAAAGCAAAACAAAAAGAAAAATTAGAACTTGCTATTAATAAAATTAATGATGAAATTGAGGATATTAAAAATAATAAAATTTATGAAAATTCCTTTGAATGGCGGTTTGAGTTTCCCGAAGTATTAAATGATAGCGGCGATTTTGTTGGTTTTGATGTGGTGATTGGGAATCCGCCTTATGGTTCTATGTTTAATGCTCAACAAAAAAAATCGATAATAAATAATTATAAATATACAGATTACCAATTAGATATTTATATGTCTTTTTTTGAATTATCTAACAGATTGCTAAGCTCACTTGGCACTCTTTGCTTTATAGTTCCAAATACATGGATTATAAATATCAACACACCAAATATTAGAAATCTGTTATTTAATAAGTTTAACTTGTTACTAATAAAGTCTTTTGAGTTAAAGGTTTTTGAAGAAGCAGTTGTCGATACAGTTATTGTGTTGGGTGAAAAAAGATGTTTTGAAGCAGGAAGTCTAGTCATAGAAATAACAAAAAGTAATGGTGAAATTATAAAAAATAGCTTTGAAAAAGAAGAATTGGCAAATAATTTTAGTAATCCAGTTAATATACATTTATCTAAATTTGCAACTAATATTTTTAATAAAGTTTCTGTATACAATAATCTTGGCAATATTGCTAAAATAACACAAGGAGCAAAACCTTTCCAAGTAGGAAAAGGCGTTCCAAAGCAGACTAAAAAAATATTGATAGAAAAGCCATTTATTAAAGACTATAAAGTAGATGAAACCTTTAGACCTCTTTTGCGTGGCAGCTTAATGAATCGTTACGCTATTATATGGGATAGCAATTATTACATTAGTTTTGGCGATTGGATTGCTGAACCTAGGTATTCGGCGAACTATGATTCAGAGAAAAAAATTATAGTCAGACAAACAGGCAGTGGAATTATTGCAACGATTGATTATAATAAATTCATTGTTAGGGATAATTTGTACACGATAATTTCAAAAAATGAGAAATTTTCTGAAGAAATTATTTTAGGAATTTTGAACTCAAAATTTATTAATTGGTATTATCAAAATATTATAAATAATGAAGTGGGAGAAGCATTGGCTCAAGTAAAAAAAGGACATTTGAGCATTTTACCTATTCCTGATTTTTCAGCAGAAGTATCTGTAAATATTGAAAATAAAGTTATTAAAATACTTGCTGATAAAAAAGCAGGCAAGGACACCAGCGCGTTAGAGCGCGAGATTGATAAGTTGGTTTATGCGTTATATAGATTAACCGAAGATGAGATATTAATTGTGGAGGGGAAGTGAGTTACGACGTGATATTTACCGATACCGCGCTTAAAAATTTGAGCCGTTATCCATCAAAAGACCAGCAGGCTATTTTGAAAAATATAAAACAACTCGCAGAAAATCCAGTGACAAAAAGTAATGTTAAAAAACTGGTTGATTTTGATGTTTCCTATCGACTTCGCGTGGGGACACTCGAGTGTTGTTTGATCGCGAAGATAGTTTAAAAATCATTGATGTAATTGATGTTTTACCACGCAATAAAGTTTATCAACGGAGATAATCATGTTAGAAAACGTGCAAGTAATTCAGGACAACGGGCAAAATAAATTTGCAGTGATTGATTTTCAGGAGTTTGTTTTAATAAAATATTTATTGTCAGATGCTAAAAAATTGGAAGATTATTTGGATTATTTACATATTCAAACGATAAAAAAACAAGATAATCTATCACACCATTCTTTTGATGATGTGATGAAAAAGTTAAATATAGTCGTGTAGACAGAAATAAATATGCACTGAATTTTTAACAAGCACTTAAAGTTAAATAGCAAATAGCCCAGATAAAGCCATAGCAGAATCTGGGTTAGTTTCAGAATTATACTATCCTACATTCCATAAGCTTCATTGGACTACTCACTTACGATTAGAGGGTATCTATAGCAAACTTAAGCCGCAAAATTCGCGCTGGCAAAATCCCAGTTAGCTAGTCAAACAGTCGAACCACATTCACACTTCGACAAGCTCAGTGCGAACGGTTTTGTAATCATTTTATCGACAGTTAGCTATAACTTATCCACTAGCAAGGTATAGCGATTAAAAGAACGCCCGTTATTTTTCTGCTCTTTGCCGTGAAAAGTCACGGTGACTACATCGCCCAATGCGGCGTTACGTTGTTTCAAGCTGTGCATCAAATAACGGTTTAGGTCAACACCGACCACCACACCGCTGTCATCCTGTAAAAATAGTGTTTTTTGTTCGTCATAGAGTGAGTCATGAAAAGTACCACTGCCTTGAATAATGCCTGCGATTGTGTCACCTGCCGAAGGTTGCCAGTAAGTCACTTTTTTTGTTGGTTGGTTTTCAGTCATTTTTTTCATCCTGTTTGTTAATGGGTACAATTGTACTCGGTTAATCGTCGAAATCAGTTAAGCTGAATACAATCCGCGTATCTGTTGGGTTGCCAAAAAGCGGCAACCCAAGCTACAACGCTATGGTATCTTGGTAAATTACCCTAGATTCTGCAATACTCCATCTAAGCTACTTGATTATCGCGTTATCCAATCTTGTATGATTAAAACTACTCAAATGCAATCGGATGGCCTGTTTATCAGTGTCAGTCTCAACCGTGTCGGATGTTGGGTGAGTTTATTGATCGTAACCGTTACAGCATTCCCGCACACTGGGCGAATACGGTGGTTTCAGTGCGTTTAACGGCGGATTGCGTTCGGATAGTGGCTGAGGCTCAGATGATTGCTGAACACGCCCGTTGTTTTGGTCGTGATCAACTGAGCTGTGACCCGTGGCACTATTTACCAATATTGGAAAAAAGCCAGGTGCAATCAGGCATGGTGCGCCGCTTAATCGAAGCCACCAAGCCTAAGCACTGGATAACTCACTGCTTTCAATCCCCGCCTTAACGCTTGAACCTTTGGCTGATTGCGCTCGTTATGACAGCTTACGGCGTTTACGTCATGTCCATTGATCGCACTGCGCAGCTGAAAGCTCACCATCTTTATGGCATGGCTGCCGCTTGGAACGAGTGGCAAACTGGCTATTCTATGCAGCAAAAGCCCGTCATGCCAGACGTGTGGCTGGATCGTCTGATAATGGCTGAACAGGCTGACCGTCAAGTACGCAGCTTAAGTTATCAACTCAAAGCAGCGCGGTTTCCCATTCATCGTGATTTACTCCGTTTTGATTGGCAGGAAACGCCTCTGCAACAGGCGAGAGTCGAACAACTCGCTACCGCTGGCTTTATGGAGCAAGCCTAGTGCTAATCCTTGTCGGTGGCACGGGGACGGGCAAAAGCCTCTGGCTACTGCTTTGTCAATCGCCGCCATTAATCTAGGCAAGCGCGTTCGTTTCTATAATGCCGTGGATCTCGTTAATCAACTGGATAAAGAAAAACAACAGGGAAAAGCGGGCAACCTAGCCAAACAACTGGTACATCTTGATGCCGTGATTCTCGACGAATTAGGCTACTTACCCTTTCCAGAATCGGGCGGCGCATTGCTCTTTCACCTCATTAGTCATCTGTATGAGAAAACATCACTCATCATTACCACCAACCTTACTTTGCCGAATGGGTTCAGGTGTTTGGTGATGCCAAAATGACAACGGCTCTTTATACTGGGAAACGGTGCGTAAAGCTAAAGAGACTATGAAAGTATTATTACTATTTAAAATCAATTAGTTATATCATTATTTTTTGGTGAAAAATTGAGAAAAACAGCCAAAACAGGCGGCTTTTTATATTAATTTCAATATAAATAATTGATAAATAACAATATAATACTTTCACAGCCTCTAAAGAGTGCAATTTTATTATGGGCAATCCGCCGTTTGTGGGTAGGGAATATCAAACTAAAGAACAAAGAGACGATTTAGCCTTAATTTTTCAAGGCTTGTATCAGCTTGATGAAGCAAAAGGACGAATATTCGAGTAACTCAATTCCCGCATCAGCTTCAATCGTTTTTAATATTCAGATTGAAAAACTGTGGTAGTAATCGATTAAGCTGCTTTCAACTCTATATTTGCACGTTGCCCTAAAGCCGCCGCTATGTTGACCAACGCATCCAGTGAAAAACGCGATACACGTCCACGCAACAGATCGTTGATACGCGGCTGCATCGGCTTGTTTCTAATCGTTAGCTTTGATGATAATGGTGATTTTCTGTATCAATTCAGCGCGTGCTTGAAGATTGGCAGTCTGTTCTGGGGTGTCAGCAATCGCATCCCATACGCTGTTAAAAGTGTTTGTTTCATTCATTAATAGCCCCTTATGAGTTCGGCGTATCTTTTACTGGCAAGCTCAATATCACGTTTGGACGTAGCTTGTGTTTTCTTCTGGAAGGCCTGTAGTACATAGACCACCTCAGTCAGCCTAGCTGTGTAGATCAATCGGTAAGCTCCCGATTCGTTCCACACCCGAATTTCGGTAGTGGGTTAAACCTGTTATAGCGATATTCATGACTGCCAGTCCTTAAAGGACTGGCAGTCATGCCCAAAAGTAAAAACAATAGATTTAACCCTCTATCATCGATAGGTTCAGTAGTGGGTGGGAAGTAACATTACCCGCTGAATTGTGGGGCAGCACCAACTCGCTGCGGTTTAAAAGGCTTCTATCTTAAACTAGGCAAATTGTGTCTGGACAACGGGAAGCCACTATAATTTTGAGTCCATTGTATTAAACAGGGTGGTTAGTGTAGCATTGTCCTATCTTATCGTTTAACCACACAGTTTATTTATTTATGAATATCTTTACTCTCGTTTTTTTAATTGCACTAACCCTTTCTTCTGGAATTCAATTTTGGCTGGCTAAACGCCAAGCTAAATACGTTGCGGTACACCGTGATTATGTACCCGATGCTTTTAAAGATACGGTTTCTTTAGCCGCACATCAAAAAGCGGCTGATTACACCTTGGAAAAAGGAAAACTAGCGAATATCGACGGCATCGTCAGTATTATTACGTTGCTATTGCTCACTTTAGGCGGCGTTATTAATTGGAGCTTTAGTTTTTGGGCATCGGTTATCAGCTCACCATTAACAGCAGGTATTGCAGCAACGGCAACTATTTTTTTGCTGATGACGTTGATAGAAATACCCAGTAGCTGGTATCAAACTTTTGTCATTGAAGAAAAATTTGGCTTTAATAAAAGCTCTGTCCAGCAATTTATCAAAGATCATCTCATGCAATTAGGGCTAGGCGCGGTGATTGGTTTACCGTTATTAGGGTTGATTCTTTGGGTGATGAATGCGGTCGGTTCGTTGTGGTGGTTATGGGCGTGGGGTATTTTAATCAGTTTTTCATTGTTGATGAGCTGGCTTTATCCAACGGTGATTGCGCCGTTATTCAACAAATTCACCCCGATGGAAGACGGCGCGTTGAAAGAGCGTATTTCTGGTTTGCTTGCCCGTTGCGGTTTTAATAGCCAAGGTATTTTTATCATGGATGGTTCAAAACGCTCTGGACACGGTAATGCTTATTTTACTGGCTTGGGTAATAACAAACGCATCGTGTTTTTTGATAATTTGGTCGCTTCTTTGGATGACGAAGAATTGGAAGCGGTATTGGCGCATGAACTAGGACATTTTAGATGCAAACACGTTATTAAAATGTTGGTCGCTACCTCTATTATGACGCTGATTAGTTTTGCGGTGTTAGGTATGCTGATTAGCCAAGACTGGTTTTATACGGGTTTGGGTGTTGATGTTGCACAAAAATCCAATGCAATTGCTTTGTTGTTATTTATGCTAATCTCGTCTAGCTTTACCTTTTTCATGCAGCCGATTAGCGCGTATTTTCAACGCCAATTTGAATTTGAAGCAGATGATTTTGCCGCCGCGAATGCCAAGGCAAGTAAACTGGTTAGCGGTTTAGTAAAATTATATGAAGAAAACGCCAGTACGCTAACACCTGACCCGCTGTATTCCGCATTTCATTACAGTCATCCCCCAGCGGCTATTCGTATCGCTCACCTTGAATCCAAAGCCTAATGGAAACCTTAGAAGGCTTGGTCATTGCTCATTTAGGTCAAGGTATTGCGGTTGAATATGAAAATAAAATAGTGTTATGCCAAACCCTGCGCCGCTTAGACACCGTCGCAGTTGGCGATAAAGTGCTATGGACACAATCTGCCCCCGATCAAGGTCGTATTGAAACGATTTTGCCGCGCCGTTCTTTGTTAGCACGACCCTCTCGCAATGATAAAGTCCGCCCTGTTGCGGCTAACATCGATACTATTTTTGTAGTGTTTGCCGTTGAACCTGCGTGTGATTTTTTATTAGTCGATCAATATTTAGCCATTTGTGAAAATCTCAACATCAATGCGGCATTAATACTTAACAAATCCGATTTACCCGCCTCTGATGCTATCGAACAAGAATTACAAGCTTACATCAAGCTAGGCTACGCGCTCTACCGCGTCAGCGCGACATCAGCAACAGGGCTGGATGAATTAAAAAATGTGCTAAAGCATCAAGTCAGCATTCTTACGGGACAATCGGGTGTAGGTAAATCCTCAATTACTAACGCATTGATTCCCGACAAAGCCCTAAAAACCAACACCGTGTCTGCGATTACCAAACACGGCAGACACACAACTACTGCGGCTACGCTTTATCATTTGCCTGAGGGCGGTGATTTAATCGATAGCCCAGGTGTAGCGATTTTTGGTTTGGCAGGTTTGTCCGAAGCGGACTTGGCATTCGGCTACCGTGAATTTCAAGCATTCATTCATAATTGCCAGTTTAACGACTGTCGTCATTTACAGGATAAAGGTTGCGCGGTGCGGGTTGCGGTAGAAAACGGCGACATATCCATCACGCGCTATCAACGGTTTTTGAAACTGCGAGAAAAAATGTAAACCTTCTGCGCAATATAAATTGATTATGCAGAAATATAGTAGGTCCCTAAATTCAGGACAATAGTTTAAGCTATAGCCTGTCATGAAAAAGGGTTTAACAAGGAGTGAGAGTAGACGTAATATTTTTACTTGTGCAGAAAAGGCAAAGGTTGACTTAGCGGCTGTGAAGGGCATCAAAGACCATCAATGAGATAGCGCAAGAGCATGGAGTGTATCCAACGCAAGTAAGCCAATGGAAAAAGGAACTACTGGATAATGTGGGCAGCCTGTTTGAGGGGAAACGAGGATATAAGCCAGTCAATGCACAGAACGCCCCCGATCGTCTGTACGCCAAGATATAGCTAAAGCAGTATAATCTGATTAATTTTAATTCGATGACCTACTCACTAGATTTTCGCAAAAAAGTATTGGCTATAAAAGAACAAGAAGGACTGACAGGAAAAGAAGCGTCAGTGCGTTTTGGAATAGGCGAAGCCAATATAACGCGCTGGAATAAATGCTTAGAACTCAGCGTACGCGCAACAAAGCCGCGACTAAACTAGACATGGAGGCATTAGAGCA
>CAIUVX010000206.1 GCA_903902705.1 uncultured Methylococcales bacterium | reverse complement strand
CATTTCTTATTGAAAATGAAGCTTTGTAAAACGCCAACCGTATAAAGCAATGACATCGATACCTTTGGACCAAAGCCTAATGCCGTCATCAATAAATAAAGAACAAATCCGACCCCGTTAGATGCCAAACCCACTGTGGCATACCGTAGAAACTGTGAGAATGAGCGAGTCATACGGTGAATTTCACTTAACTGTGAACTTAATTTTCTCCTAACACAGCCAAGCCAAAGCCTGTTCTGCCGTATCCGTTACCGTTGTACAGCATGTAGCGTTGACCTTTGTGGTCGAATACAAATGGGTATTCGATCATTTCTGAATCCCAACCATCAACCGAAACATCAATTCCAACTTCATTTAACGCTAAGTCCCATGCTTTACCGTCTTTGCTCTCTGCGTAGCCAATGCGATATTTCTCGTCCTTCCCACTACGAAAAGAAAACCACATTTGATATCCACCTTGCGCATTACGCGCCACCGTCGGTCTTGAAAAAGCTTGAGCAATCCCAAGTTCGTAAGGAAGCGCTATACCTTGACGAACCCAGTGATGCCCATCCAGTGATGTAGCAAAGTTGATAACATGTAGCATCTCTCCATTACCAGCATCCCATGCTGTCGTTGAACCATACCACATGACAAAGCCTCCGTTCTCTGTCTCGCACACCCATGGATAAGAAAGACTAATTGGATCGACATCGTCTGAATCCATGAAAGGAATGTTGGTATCTAGCTCCAAGGTCAAATCAGGTTTCACAAGAAGTCGGCCCACATCCCCCCGCCAGTGTCTACCTTCGGGGGACTGCCAACCCATAAACAGCATATAACGCTTCCCATCACATTCGTAGCAATTCCCAATACTAACGCCATCAGCGTAAAAACTGCCTTGCGGTCCGTTTTCAAAAAAAGGTTTGCTATGCTCCTGAATAACTTGACGCTTAACAATATCAACATCAACAGCACCCACAGAGGATCGATTTTCGGCATCCCTACCGCTATAAAAAATGCGATAGACATCTCCATCAATTAACACCGGCAAAGGATTTGCTGCGTGTGTCAAAAGTTTGGAGTGTCGACCTATTACTGAAGGGCAGTACAGTTGACCTAATTTTTCCCACTTATTTTTCATATCCCCCTTAACCTGGTGCTTGGCACTTTTGAACGGGGCGTTGCTTCGCCGACATAAACACCTTCAGGCTCTGCATCAGCAAGCAACAATGCCCCGGCACCAATCACACATCGTTCACCAATTTTGATATGGTCACGTAACGTGGCATTTACACCAATGAAACACTGCTCACCAATCTCGACACCACCCGAAACAACGACATGTGATGCAATGAAACAGTGATCCTTAATGATAGAATGATGGCCAATGTGATTGCCACTCCACAACGTGACATTGTTGCCAATGGTGACAAATGGTTGAATGGTGTTATCTTCAAAAATAAAACAGTTCTCACCGATGCCTCCTTCATTTAAAACGGTGGCATGAGAACTAATGAAGCTGGCTATTCGGTAACCCAAAGCCTTGACTGCCAGATATTTTTCCTTCCGAACTGCATTAAGTTTAGAGTAGCTGAGAGCAACAAAAATCTCACACTGATCAGGCATATACTGTTTAGATATTTCCTCAAAAGTAATAACCGGGAGGTTGCAGAAAGTTGTTTCAGTGCGATATGCGGCGTCAACCGTAAAAGCAACCACTTGATATTCCGAGTCTGAACTGAAATAGAAATGTGCAAGCTGGGCGATATCACCAGTTCCAAAGATTACGAGTGGTTTTTTCATTATTGCTTCCTTACGAGAATTGTAAACTCATACAGACCGTAATCGTGGAGCAGAGCCACGTTGCGCGAATAAAAGCGTTTGCAGTGATCAAACAACAAACAGGGATCAGCGTAATAGAGATAGTCGCGCATCTTATCTGCGTCGGAATAGGAGGTCAGGCAGTTGAAAGCAAAACCAATGCGGCTTGTCCGGCTCAGTGAATCTAGTGTGGCTTTGAGATATCCCCACCATTCCTCATCTGATCTGCCCATGCGAACATTGAAGATCCCACTCGCTACGCCGAAATCAGCAACTTGATTTGCCTCACTGGAAAGAATGAAACGAGCATGAGGTTGATCGTTATAACGCTGCTCTGCAGCCGTAATCATACTCTCAGATACGTCAACACCTGAATAGGAAAACTCTGAATGTTTTTCAGTCAAATAATCATAGAGTGCCCCATATCCACACCCTATATCATTTATTGAAAAATGCCTTGATGTATCTATAATTTTGCAGAGCTGTTCAAAGCGCAACGTTTGACTTTCTTCACCATTCCAGTCAACTCCGCGAGGTGTTACTCCATGTTCTGCCAGTTTGGTTGTGTAGTATTCAGCAACCTCCGTCAGCAAGTCATTATTATTAAATGCCATAAATATGCCTCACAATGGTGTAGGGGCGCTGCTTGGTTTCAGAAAATATTTTTGACAAATAGATACCAACCATACCTATAAAAGAGATCACAAGCCCACCGAGCAACCAAATTGATGCCATCACTGATGTCCAGCCACTTAATGGTTTGGCAAGGAACATCCAGTGAATAGCCAGATAGGCAATGTACAACAAAGAAAATAGGGAAATTAGTATACCAGTATAAAAAATACTGACCAGCGGCACATTACTAAATGACGTGACCGAATTAACAAGTAAAGACATCTTACGGCGAAAGGTGTAGGTGGTCTGGCTAGTGCTATGTTTTTGTAGAACCTGCGGACGCTGATCAAAGCCAGTGATATGCCAAAGGCCTGCCATAAAGACTTCCCGTTCCTGATGGCGCAATAAGGCATCAACATAACGTCGAGTCATCAGTCGTGCAGTAACAATATTTTCAGGCAGAGCCAAACCCGTAAGGGCTTTGAAAAGGAGATAGAACCACTGCCCACTCCAGCGTTCAAACCAACCACCCTTGCGTTGCATTTGGACTCCATACACCACATCACAACTTTCTCTTTGCATCTGTTCAGCAAATGGAATCAACCACTCCGGCTCTTCTTCTAAATCACTGTCAATAAGTAATATTATATCTCCCTTGGCGTGGGCAAGCCCTGTCATCATCGCTTTGTGATGGCCGAAATTGCGAGAAAGATCGACGACAATAATATGTCTGTCGGTCTCGGTAAGTTGCACAACAAGATTAAGACTGTTATCAGGAGAACCATCATTTACAAAAACGATTTCAAAGTCCTCTCCCACCAGTGACCTAGCTGCTGCACTAGCACGAGCATGAAACTCCGCGATGTAGGGTGCAGACTGGTACAGCGTCGAGACGATGGAAAGTTTCATTATTTGATGTGTTTCATGAAACGTCGCGAATCCTTCCCACAATTGAACAGCAAGTCGAGAATGGTGACTCCATGGGTAAATTCACCCCAAAGCTGTGGATATTCTGAATATCCTGAATATTCGAACCAGGTTAACGTAATTCCCCGTTCACGAAACACATCCCATTCAATATAGTCCTTAGCGGCTGGGCCGGATATGTATTCGGTTCCACCAGCCTGGACACAAAGATCAGCAAGGCGTTCGGTTTTTCCATCCACTAAAGGATAATCCCAAGAATTACTGATGATGGTAGCTATACCAAGGTAATTAGAGACAGCCTCGATAAATGTTCGATTTAATGGAGAAAGATGGGTATAGGCAGTATCCAGATAAAGGGGTTTTAGCCAAACTGCTACTTCTTCAAAAAACGGTGCTTTTCGATAATTATGCGTCAATGCATTCCAATGCATAGTCGCCCAATCTGAACCATCAATTTCTGTTTCCCTGATCTTTTGATAGTATTTGCCCTTTACCTGCACCGGAACTGTCAGCCACTTTACACTATTTGGGGTCTTGATCTGATTCCGGTTCCGCCAGTCTCGGCGAGTAAATTGCATGTCATCGTAGAGGATGAACTCATCGACAGCAGCAATCATGTCGAAGTACCCTTTCCACGGGATATAATTTGACTGGAGTATGGCTATTTTTTTGATCACCTATATACGTCGAATGTTCATTTGTAAATTCCTGACTTTCCCTAATAACCAACCAATTGTCAACCCTGAGCAGATAATCAAAAGCATATCTGACATAAGCAAATACCTCATTTCCACCTGTCGGTAGATAAACGAAATAACAAACAATGTCGACACCCAGTATATCAAAACACCTAAGATAAACCAACGCACCCTATCCCGGGCAACAAATATGGCAGATATACCGAGAACAACCAAAATTCCGCGATACCCAAAAAGAATAGCCTGGATTATTGCAGATCCACTTTTAGCAATATAATTCGTTTTAAAAAAGCCTTTTTGAAAACTCTCAAATGCAGTACGATAATACTCCGTGAATACCATCTCATTTTTTGCCTTAATCGAAAGAATACTAAACGCATCTGCAACGTTTTTTTCATCAACTCTAAATTCTGTATTTATTTTTAATATCTTGCCCTGCCTTATAAGTGATCCGGGGCCTTTCTCAAAAGCGAGCCTAACCGCTTGGTCAATTTCATATCGGTGCTCCTTTACAAAGTCCGATTTAGGCAAGACGAGCTTACCGTTTGTAGCCATGATTTCAAGCTGATCTTTGGGATTTTCATAAAACAGCTTAACAAAATTCATTTCAGAAGCGAAATCGGCCAAATAAAATCTGTGACCTGTTGTCTTCCCCATTAAAAACGCCCACTCTCCATGGTTTACATAATTTCGTATCGGCCAAGGTGAGTAAAATACACAAAAGGACAAAGAAATTGCAGCGGTGATTGTAATGGCTTTTTTCCAATCAGCTCGCGAAGCCACAAGAAATACAACTGCAGGAAGAAGCGCCAACGTATATTGCTTCGACCATACAGCCAACACAAGCGCTGCACCACTTCCAAGAACTGATAATACTTGTCGTTGCTCCACAACTATGAAATACACTGCAAGTAAAACGAAAAAAACTCCAATAACCTCTGGCACCTGTACAGAGGTCCACACTATGGTAAAGGGATAAAAAATAAATAAAAGCGCAACAACCCGCTGGCTGACAAGATCGAAATTCAGACCACGGGCAATTGCGAACGCCAAGCAGCACGATACTGCATCAATCATTGACTGAAAGAGAGAAACAGAGGCCCAGGCAAACTTGCCAAAAATCAGATGGTTAATGCCAAGAAAAAATGGATAGGTGGGCAGGCGATAAAAACAGGAGTCTTTTATTTCAAGATCGAAACAGTAACGACCATAATGGATCAGATTCATGAAGGAATCAAGGTATGAGGACGTATCAGCGGTGGTATATCGAAACTCTCCGCCCCACATAAACTTTTGCAGATAAAAACAGTACGCCAAGCGCAATACTAATGCGGTCAAAAAAATGGCAATATAGATTTTTTTTGTACTATTCCTGGTTTCTATCTGCTGCTCAATCATATCCCGCTTCTTAAGTTTTTCATCTGCATCTTTTTTGCATCAAAATCTATTGATTGGCAATTTTAAAATTAACCACGACACATCGATCAACAATGTACGCAAACCAAAACAGTAAAAATGGCACAATAACATATAATTGCCTTGGATATGCACTTACGAGCATACT
>CAIUVX010000205.1 GCA_903902705.1 uncultured Methylococcales bacterium | reverse complement strand
TAAAGTTTCGCGGTTGTAGCGTTTGCCGTGACAGACATCGCAATGCACGAATATATCGGGTAAAAAGTGCATGGCGACTTTTATTACGCCGTCACCCTGACAGGCTTCACAGCGTCCGCCTTTGACGTTAAAACTGAATCTTCCAATGCTGTAACCGCGTGAACGGGCTTCGTGGGTGGCGGCAAACAGTTCGCGTACGGGTGTGAATAAGCCTGTGTAAGTGGCTGGATTGGAGCGCGGCGTTCTGCCGATGGGGCTTGCCTAAGTTGACGCTCCAGCGTCTTCATAGTTACGCAACGCTGGAGCGTTGCAGGATGCGTTCCCACGCTGGAGCGGTGGGAACGATAAGAGGGAGCTTTATGAGTATTAAGACAATTTTTTATACTTCAAACGATGCGGTGTATAGGCATCACTGCCCAAACGGCGATGACGGTCGGCTTCGTAATCCTGATAATTGCCTTCAAACCACACGACTTGACTGTCGCCTTCAAATGCCAGAATGTGGGTGGCGATTCGGTCTAAAAACCAGCGATCATGCGAGATAACTACCGCGCAACCAGGAAAGGCTAATAAGGCATCTTCGAGAGCGCGTAAGGTTTCTACGTCCAAGTCGTTAGTCGGTTCGTCCAATAACAAGACGTTGCCGCCTTTTTTCAGTAACTTGGCTAAATGCACGCGGTTACGTTCACCGCCTGATAAATCGCCGATGAATTTTTGTTGATCGCCGCCTTTGAAATTAAAGCGTCCCAAATAAGCGCGTGAGGGCGTGGTGTATGTGCCGACGGTAATCATATCCAAGCCTTCTGATACTTCTTCCCAAACGGTATTTTTGGGATTCATGTCATCACGCAACTGGTCAACGTAGGAAATCTGCACGGTTTGCCCTAGCGTTAATGTGCCTGTATCAGGTTGGTCAACACCTGCCATCATGCGAAACAGCGTGGTTTTACCCGCGCCATTTGGGCCGATAATACCGACGATGCCGCCTTGTGGCAGTTTAAAGCTGAGATTATTGATTAATAATCTGTCGCCAAAGCCTTTGCTGACATTGTCGGCTTCAATCACCACATCGCCTAAACGTGGCCCAGGTGGAATATAAATTTCTTGGGTTTCGTTACGTTTTTGGGTTTCCGCAGAAGCCAGTTCATCAAAGCGTGCCAAACGGGCTTTACTCTTCGCATGACGACCTTTGGCATTGGAACGCACCCATTCAAGTTCCTCTTTCATAGCTTTCATGCGTGAAGTTTCTTGTTTTTCTTCTTGCAATAAACGGGTACTTTTTTGCTCTAGCCAACTGGAATAATTACCTTCCCACGGAATACCTGAGCCTCTGTCCAGTTCCAAAATCCAGCCCGCAACATTGTCTAGGAAATATCTATCATGGGTGACAGCAACCACTGTGCCTGTGTAATCGTGTAAGAATCGTTCTAACCACGCCACCGATTCAGCATCTAAATGGTTGGTGGGTTCGTCCAATAACAACATATCGGGATTGGACAGTAACAAACGACACAAGGCAACACGGCGTTGTTCACCGCCTGATAATTTGCTTACGTCCGCATCCCATTCAGGCAAGCGTAACGCATCGGCGGCAACTTCCAGTTTACGGTCTAAGTTATGCCCATCACAGGCGTTGATTATGTCTTCTAAACGCGCTTGGTCAGCGGCTAGTTTGTCAAAATCGGCATCGGGTTCAGCGTAAGCGGCGTAGACAGCATCGAGTTGGGCTAATGCCGTTTTAATGTGAGCAACAGCTTCTTCAACATTGCCACGCACATTTTTACTCGCATCGAGTTGCGGTTCTTGCGACAAATAACCGATGTTAATGCCTTTTAGCGGAATCGCTTCGCCTTCGATATCTTTGTCCAGCCCTGCCATAATTTTTAGTAGCGTGGATTTACCCGAACCGTTTAAACCCAGAACGCCAATTTTTGCTCCTGGATAAAACGATAAGGAAATGTTTTTTAGGATGTATTTTTTCGGCGGTACAAGTTTGCCCAGCCGATTAATAGAGTAGATATATTGCGCCATAGTCTTTAGGAGTAAACGATTAAGGTTAAAGTGAGGGTTATTGTGTCATGTTTTTTCAGTAGCTAGCTAGCGAATCAAACTTTGCTCACCACTCTGGATGACTTTGGTATGATTCCAAGTAAACACAGCCAGATTTTTTCAATGGAGACGGTGCATAGTCCATCTACGGTGCATAGTCCATCTATTGATAAATTAAGTTTTACGCTTTTCTTGAAACGCTAAGCTTAAGCGGTAAGTCACAAGAAACAACAGCATTATCACTGAAAAATTTTCAAAATCATCAAAATTTTTCTACAAAGTTGAACAAAAAAAGTCATTCATGCCTTATTTATAGAGCTGTGTAATATTTTTGTCCATATTTTGTATAGTTATATGTTGACAAAAATCTTATAGGATAGTAATTTAATAACCAATATTTTCGATTCTCTCCGTTAATATTAAAACTCCTCTATATCCCCCTTCTAAGTAAGCTGTAGAAGGGGTGTTTTTTCATCAATTTTATTGGTAAGGCACGCGGTATGGGATCAAAATTTTTTCACAGCCTTGATGTTATAGTGGCAGTTAATTTCATCATTTCAGTGATCTACCTAATAACAGGTACGCTGTTGTCGTTATCAGACCGTTACTCTTTGTTTGAACTTAACCAAGACTTGTACGGCGAATTCGTCAGTAATTTTAAAGTGACTCTGTTTTACCTTGCGATCACCGAGCTGATTATTTGCGCTTATTGCTTTTTCAGCAAAAAAAAATGAATGCTTCATTCTTGTGGGTTTTTTTCTGGTTTTAATGATAGGTTCAATTTATTTTTACAGTAAAATCAATAATATTGAGTTGGATGATAATCTTTCGTTATTCTTTTTATACACGGGGGTCTCACATATTATTTTTGGGATTATGTCAGATTTAAAAAAGACTCGCGTTCGTAGTACCCATTCATCGCATTAAGCGACCTAGCTAGATTTACCTTCTACCCATCAACTCAGGCTAAAGATTGTATTGATTTTAGAGTACCGCGCTGGACTTTATAAATTAAAAAAGGCTATCATGCCCCCCAATGAAGTTCACGCTCCTTTACCTTAAAACCATTCTGCCAATATGACTGATTCTTTTATCTCAACTAAACCTATTCCTGTTCGTGAACGTCTGATTATGGCACTAGACGTTGCCAGTTTGTCAGAGGCGCGGGCGATAGTCGAAGAATTAGGTGATTCGGTTATTTTTTATAAAGTCGGCATGGAATTATTTATGGCTGGCGATTATTTTGGTTTTATTGACTGGTTGAAACAACAGAATAAAAAAGTATTTGTCGATTTAAAATTTTTTGATATTCCTGAAACCGTTGGACGGGCGATTAAAGCCTTGAGCAGTAAAGGCGTGGATTTAGCGACGATTCACGGCAATGATGCCATTATGGAAGCGGCAGCACAGGCGAAAGGCGATCTTAAAGTGTTAGCTGTTACGGCGTTAACCAGTTTAGACCGTGGTGATTTGGACGATTTAGGCTTTCAATGTGATGTGCAAGCTCTGGTATTATCACGCGCTAAACGAGCATTACAAATCGGCTGTGATGGCGTGGTATCGTCAGGTTTAGAAGTTTCATTATTGCGCAACGAACTTGACCACAAATTATTAGTCATTACCCCTGGTATTCGTCCTGTCGATAATCGTGAAGAAGGCGATCAAAAACGGGTGGTCAGCGTAGAAATGGCATTTCAAAATGGCGCGGATTATATTGTTGTGGGTCGTCCTATTCGAGACGCTGATAACCGCAAAGCAATGGCAGAAAAAATTCAAGCGCAGATTCTTGCCCAGTTTTCAGCTAGTTAAGTTGATTATTCATGCCATTTGATCCTGAGTTTACCAGCTCATATTTAGTTGCTTTTACCATGGGGCTATTTAGTAGCCTGCATTGCATAGGTATGTGCGGCTCTATTATCGGCACTCTGACGCTTAGTCTTAGCCCAGACATACGCAATAATAAAACGCGCTTACTGCCTTATGTCTTTAATTATAATCTTGGACGTGTCACGAGTTATACCATTGCAGGTGGCTTAGCGGGAGTTATTGGCGTGTTGATGATTATGCCGTTTGGTGAGTTACATGGACATCGCTTATTGCAATTGCTGTCAGCACTGGTGATGATGAGTGCAGGTCTGTACATAGCTGGTTGGTTTCCGCGTTTTGCCTATATTGAAAAAATAGGTACGCACTTCTGGAAAAAAATAGAACCATTCGGACGCAAACTAATTCCTGTTAAAACTCATACTCAAGCTTATTTATTTGGCATGGTGTGGGGTTGGTTGCCGTGCGGTTTGGTTTATACCGCGCTTGCTATTTCTGCTACCGCAGGGGATGTCAGTAAAAGTGCGTTGACTATGCTTGCTTTTGGCTTAGGGACTTTACCTGCCGTTATGGGAATGGGTATAATGACAGGCATATTGACAAAGCTATCTCGAACGCCGAGATTTAAACAAGTGATCGGTCTATTCATGATTGCTCTTGCGTTGTTAGCCGCTATGCCGTGGCTTAATCCTATGGCAATTATTAACCATACCACAGCAGTACACTAACGAGAGATAACGATGGATTACTTCAACACAATCATAGGGCAATCGCCAGCAATGGATTCTTTGATTCGCAGTGCGCGGTTAGTTGCAAGCACAGATGTCACTGTTTTTCTAAAAGGCGAAACAGGTACAGGCAAAGAGGTGTTAGCCAATGCTATTCAAAAACAAAGCCCCAGAGCCAATAAAACCTTTATCACCCTCAATTGTGCCGCATTACCTGAAAGTTTGATTGAATCCGAATTATTTGGGCATAAAAAAGGTTCGTTTACAGGTGCGACTTGCAATAAACAGGGGCTTTTACCCGCAGCGGATGGCGGTACTTTATTTCTCGATGAAATCAACTCCTTGCCTGTTGCCATTCAAGCCAAATTATTGCGCTTTTTAGAATCAGGTGAATACCTTGCAGTAGGGGATGTCAGCCCCTGTAAAATCGATGTGCGCATCATTGCGGCAACCAACACTGATATAAATGAACAAATAGACGCAGGTGAATTTAGACGCGATTTGTACTACCGCTTAAATGTCGTGCCTTTAGAATTGCCACCACTAGCACAGCGAGCCGAAGATATTGAATCGTTGATTAAACACTTTTTAGGGGTATTTTCTGAGAGTTATTCGATAGCCGCGCCTAAGTTCAGTAAAGCCTCACTAAGAATACTGAGAGCTTATTCATGGCCAGGTAATATTCGTGAACTACGCAACCTTTGTGAGCGGCTGAGTATTTTGTTAGCGGGTAGAATCATAGAGCCAGAAAATCTTCCTCATGAGTTTATCAGAACCAATAACACCCCAAAAGTGACAGACTTCACCTTACCCGAAATAGGGCTACACTTGGATGCCTTAGAAGCGGATTTAATTTATCAAGCTCTTAGCCGTACCCAAGGCAATCGCAGTAAGTCCGCTAAATTGCTTGGTCTTTCCAGAGATACCTTGATTTATCGTATGCAGAAACACGGCGTGGCTTCACATTAAATTATCATACTTAAGCATTACGCGTACTTGCTCTAGCTGACAAAACCTACACACCGAGTATTCACGGCTTGGGTTTGAATCCACGCTGTGTTTCTCTGCAAAACCTTCCTGAGCTTGCCTAGGGAGTAACGCTACAAATCACGTTCCTCCGATTGTATAGGCTGAAGCACAATAAAATGATACTGTTCGTGGTGAGCTGTGAGCTTGTCGAACAGTCGAACCACGTTCACACTTCGACAGGCTCAGTGCAAACGGTTTTATTAACTGTTAGCTCTATCAGCCGTTTTTAACCACCGTTTGATCAGATTCAGTCTATCGATGCTTTGAGTTCCGCTGGTTAGATTTTTTGCTTTCTCTACTCATAAAACTCACACTTTTTTCTTTTCGATATTTTAAGTTAGTGCGTCAAGCTAACAAGATAAAATGAATTGTATTGAAAAACTTGCCCTGTCCTTATATCCTGAGTTCATCATTTGGTTTTTATTTTCACTGTATAGGCAATAAGCATGACAAGTATTACAAAAGCAGACGTAGAAGTTCATCTGTGCCAATTTATCGATCCGCATCACGGTGTCGATTTGGTGTCGGCAAAATCGGTTAAATCTATTGTGGTTGAGGGCGAGGCGGTTAGCGTCAAGTTGGAACTGGGTTATCCTGCGAAAACTTACCTAGATACGCTAAAAGCTGACGTTGAACAGCATCTAAAAACCTTGGCAGGTATTAGTAGTGCCAGCGTTGACGTGACGGTAAAAATCGTTTCCCATGCCGTTCAACAAGCCTTAAAGCCGCATCCACAGATACGAAACATTATTGCCGTTGCATCGGGTAAAGGCGGGGTGGGTAAATCAACGACCTCTGTTAATTTGGCGTTGGCACTCGCCGCAGAAGGCGCGAGTGTTGGTATTTTAGATGCTGATATTTATGGACCTAGTATTCCTACGATGCTGGGTTTATCAGGCTTTCCTGATAGCGAAGACAAAAAAACCATGATGCCAAAAGTGGCTTACGGTATCCAAACCATGTCGATAGGTTATTTAGTCGAAGCCGATCAAGCGATGATTTGGCGCGGCCCTATGGTGACTAATGCCTTGCAACAATTACTGAGAGATACTAACTGGAAAGACCTCGATTATTTAATCATCGATTTACCACCAGGTACGGGCGATATTCAACTCACGCTTGCCCAACAAATTCCCGTCAGTGGTGCTGTGATTGTCACCACGCCACAAGATATTGCTCTGATTGATGCACAACGCGGCTTAGGTATGTTTGCCAAAGTCAATGTTCCTGTGCTGGGTATTGTGGAAAATATGAGCGTGCATATCTGTTCTGAATGTGGTCATGAAGAAGCTATTTTCGGTACAGGCGGTGGTGCAGTGATGGCAGAAGCCAATAAAGTGGATTTTCTAGGTGAGTTACCGCTGGATATGGCGATACGCATCAACGCAGATTCAGGCAAACCCACTGTTGTGGCTGATCCGAATGGACGCGCCACGCAGATTTATCAAAAAATTGCGCGTACTACCGCCGCTAAATTGGCATTAAAAGCCAAAGATTTCAGCAGTAAGTTTCCCAATATCGTGATACAGGCGAATTAATTATTCGGAGCATGAGCTTTGCTTGCGCCTGTAGGGTGCTGGCAAAGCCAGTACTTTTTAATTTATGTTAAAATTAAACTTTTCACACCACAGGTTTTAACCACTCATGAGCATTAAATCGGATAAATGGATACGCCGTATGGCAGAACAACACGGCATGATTGAACCGTTTGAAAGCGGTCAAGTGCGCGAATCAGCCCAAGGCAAAGTGATTTCTTACGGAACATCCAGTTATGGCTATGATGTGCGTTGTTCAGACGAATTTAAAATATTCACCAACATTAATTCTGCTATCGTTGATCCGAAAAACTTTGATCCCAGCAGTTTTGTCGATGTTAAATCCGATGTCTGTATCATCCCACCCAACTCGTTTGCATTGGCGCGGACTGTAGAATATTTTCGTATTCCGCGTGATGTACTCACGATTTGCTTAGGAAAATCGACGTATGCACGTTGTTTTAGTGCTGATACTCGTGTCGCTTTATTGGATGGTACTTCACCAACACTGGAAGAAATGGCAAAACGCGCTGAAACAGGTGAAGTATTTTGGGGATATAGCATCGGGGCTTGTGGGCAAATTATCGCCGCCTTATTAGATGCTCCTCGCTATATTGGACGTGACAACCTCATTGAGTTGGAATTGGATTCGGGCGATGTTATTCGTTGTACGCCCGACCATGAGTTTTTGAATCGGGATGGGCGTATGGTGCAAGCAGGCGATTTGCGCGAAGGTGCATCATTAATGCCTTTGTATCGTAGCCTACGCCGTGGTTACGAAATGATTTATCAAACCTCAAACAACAGAATGTACCCAACCCATCGACTTGCCGATGAATGGAATTTACGACACGGTGTCTACGCTGAACAAGCGGGAACACATCGTCATCATATTGATAATGAGCGGCGTAATAACACGCCTTGGAACATCACCCGCATGAATGCTAGTGAACATTTGCGCTATCACAATAGCCGTAGCTATGGTGAAGATTTTGATGTCCAAGCACATAGCGAGGCAATTAAAGCAGGACTTGCTAGACAAGCGGAAAGTCCAGAATGGCGTGAAAAATTCAGTCAAGTACAACAACAACGCGCCTTGGATTTTTGGCGAAATTCCAAATATGCAAGAATCCGTGAACGAATTTTAACGCAAAGACAAAATCCCAGTGATGCAACTCGCTTTGCTCATTCGCAAGCCACGTTACAACGCTACGCAAACCCAGAAGCCAGACAACAACACGCCGAGTTAATGAAAAAAGCGTGGCAAAGTGATGATGCTCGTCGTTTAAAACAAGCTGAAATTGCTAGACGTATTAATTGCCGCGAGGACATTACTGCTGAAACTGTGCGTCATGCCTTAGATCAAACTGGTTCAATACGCGGTGCTGCGAATTTTTTGCACTGTGACCGTAGTGTTTTTCGTCGTTTTCCTGAGCAACTGGATAGTTTTCGTGGTAACTCTGCGCGTAGAAATCACAAAGTCGCTGCCATTCGTGATGTGGCGGGTGTGCATGATGTGTATTGTTTAACTGTACCAGAAGCGGGCAATTTTGCTTTAGAAGCGGGAGTTTTCGTCTCAAATTGTGGCATTATTGTTAATGTAACGCCTCTTGAGCCAGAATGGGAAGGTCATGTAACGCTAGAATTTTCCAATACCACCACCTTGCCAGCCAAAATTTACGCCAACGAAGGTGTAGCGCAAATGCTATTTTTTGGTGCAGATGAGGTATGTGAAACCTCGTATAAAGACCGAGGCGGAAAGTATCAGGGGCAAACAGGCGTAACACTGCCTAAGGCTTAACCTATCCGTTTTTATGTAGGTTGCTATTTCAATGCGTGGGTTGATAAAAATTTATCCTAGAAGTTAGCATGAATTGCCTTTATATTGTATGGCAACGATCTTGAACCTTTGAGAGTATAACTATGAAAAATTTCCAAATCCTGTTGTTAATTGTACTGATTGTGCCGTTTGCAGAAATTTATTTGCTGTTGGAAGTGGGTGGCATTATTGGTGCGTTTCCAACGATTGTGCTGGTGGTGTTTACCGCAGTGTTAGGCACTTGGCTATTGCGGCAACAAGGGTTTGCGACCTTTCGCCGCTTTCAAGAAAGTTTGGCGCGGGGCGAAATACCTGCGTATGAAATGATTGAAGGGCCTTTAATTTTAGTGGGCGGCGCGTTGTTGCTTACGCCTGGTTTTATCACTGATATAGTGGGTCTTGCGTGTTTGATTCCTGCGACCCGCAAGAAAATAGCTCAATATGTCATTGAACATCATCTTATTCAACCTATTGCTGGCTTTAGTCAAGCGACAACAAGCAAAGAGAATATATTGGAAGGTGAGTTTCACCGAGAAGAATAACGGAGTCAAAAAACTTGTTTTTTGACTCCAGTCTTTTTAGCTAGTTGCTTCGGGTGTTTGTTCGGGTGATGCGCTGGCTTCATTGGTGTTTTTTTCCAGTCCAGAATACACAGGACACCAGCCTGAATAGCCTGTGGCAACTAAAATTAAACCAATCAACAATAACGCAATAGACGCGGTGAAAATAGAAATAAACAATGCTGCCGATCCTGCATAAATGCGATACATTTTTTCTTTGCAGCCTACATTGTGTTCAAACTTAATCATACGTTTATAATCAAAACTCATTTCAAAATCCTCTGGGTATTAGTTAGCAAAATCAGCTTTACGCGTTAGCGTAAAATCTATGGCAATATACACAGCTACAAAAAATGTGCAAGCAATAAGCAATGGATATTCATAAAATTACTGCCCCGTTAAATAACGACCAGCTTCAAGCCGTTACCGCGCCGTCACAATCTGTGCTAGTTTTAGCAGGTGCAGGAAGTGGCAAAACGCGGGTATTAGTACACCGTATTGCTTGGCAAATTCAGCATTATCAAGTGTCGCCCCACAGCATTCTAGCGGTGACATTTACCAATAAAGCCGCCAAAGAAATGCGCGGTCGAATCGAGCAATTGCTGGACATATCGACCCAAACCATGTGGATAGGCACGTTTCACGGTATTGCCCACAGATTGCTCAGACGACACGCAGCGCAAGCACTGTTACCAGAGACTTTTCAAGTCATGGATTCTAGCGATCAATTGCGAGTGATTAAACGCTTGCTCAACTCGCTAAATATGGATGATAAAACGTGGCCTCCGCGTGAAATGCAATGGTATATCAATGCCCAAAAAGACGAAGGCATACGCGCTAAGGACATGGAAATACCCGATGATCCAAACGACTACCAACGTCTACAAGTCTATCTAGCTTATGAAGCCTTATGCCAGCGTTCTGGCTTAGTGGATTTTGCCGAATTATTGCTACGCGCATTCGAATTATTACGCGATAACGAAGAATTACTCGCCCATTATCAACAACGTTTCCGCCAAGTCCATGTCGATGAATTTCAAGACACCAACAGCATTCAATATGCGTGGTTGCGTTTATTAACCAACGGTAAAGATAATTTATTTATTGTCGGCGATGATGACCAATCAATTTACGGCTGGCGTGGTGCGAAAATCGCCAATCTTTTTAGTTTTCAACAACATTATCCCAATCACCAAGTCATTAAACTGGAGCAAAATTACCGTTCCACAGGCACGATTCTTAAAGCTGCCAACCAAGTCATTGCCAAAAACCAAGGACGCATGGTGAAAGAATTATGGACGAACGCAGGCGATGGCGAGCTAATTTCAGTGTATTCCGCATTTAATGAACACGATGAAGCCCATTTTGTCGTTGAACGCATACGCGCCCATGTCGCGGCAGGTGGTCAGCGCAGTGAAACCGCGATTTTATACCGCTCCAATGCCCAATCACGGCAATTTGAAGAGCAACTGGTAGCCAAAGCCATACCGTATCGTGTTTATGGCGGATTACGCTTTTTTGACCGTGCCGAAATTAAAACTGCATTAGCCTATTTACGATTAATTGCCCATCGTCATGATGATGCCTCATTTGAACGGGTGATTAATACCCCAACACGCGGCATTGGTGCAAAAACGTTGGATGATTTGCGTACTATTGCCCGCGATCAAGGCATTTCGTTATGGTCAGCAGCGATTGCCCTGATTAATCAACACAGCTTATCTGCACGCGCCGCCAATGCCTTAATCGCCTTTTTAGACTTAATTAAACAGCTAAGTCAACAAACCGAAGCCTTGGATCTGTACGAAAAAGTGCTGTTAGTCAGCGAGAAAAGCGGTTTGGTGGAATTATACAAAAAAGACAAGCAAGATAAAGGTGAAGAAAAACTGGAAAACTTAGCCGAATTAGCCAACGCCGCAAAACTGTTTTATTTTGATAATAACAATGAAGAAAACATGAGCGAACTGGAGTCATTTTTAACCCATGCCTCGCTAGAATCTGGCGATCAACAAGGCGATGAAGCCGATGATTGCGTGCAACTAATGACTTTACACACCGCCAAAGGGCTGGAATTTAAAGTGGTGTTTTTAGTCGGTATGGAAGAAGGACTATTCCCCGCCTCACAATCGGTTGATGATCTTCCACGCTTAGAAGAAGAACGCCGCTTGTGTTATGTCGGCATTACTCGCGCCAGACAACAATTGATTATGACCTACGCCGAATCCAGGTGGTTATACGGACGCAAAACCGACCCCAAACCCTCACGATTTTTACGCGATATTCCTGTTGAATTGCTCCACGACATCAGAGCGCGAACTAGCGTTAGCTACCCCATTACCGCTACGCCACGCCCCGCTGTTATTGCCAATAAACCCAGTTGGGGACACAGCACGCAGTCTACACCACCAAAACCCGCCGCCAGCCCTTCAATTACCAAAGGTCGTTATGCAACAGGGCAAAAAGTCAGTCATGAAAAATTCGGTGTCGGTGTCGTAATCGCCTGTGCAGGAGAAGGCGATAAACAAAGCGTGATGATTAATTTTAAACAGGTAGGCGTTAAGCAATTGATGTTGGCTTATGCGAAGTTGGATGTGTTGTAAGCTGGGGTAGTTGCTATAATCTATCCAACCAACAAAGCCACGCAACTCAATGGAAAATATCACATTAACCATTGGAACTTTAAATTTAGCAATCAATGCAATGCCTGATAATTTCACTGGGTGCAAGTTCTGGAGGTGACGATAAGTTCTTGGCAACAAACGCGATAAGGTGTGCTAAGTTCATAGGATGATGATATGGCACTAACCTGACCTGCAAATCTGTCTATCCCACATTAAAAACGCCCCCCCGCTTCACCATAGAGCGTAAAAAACACTCACCGTGCGAATGCGTTGGGCGTGTTAAAATCCTCCAATCCACACACCGTGGTTTATTTAAAGCTAAACTCTAGTAGTATATGGTTAGCCAGTGCGCACAATCAACGAGGATAGACTTATGCTAAAACGCTTACTTGCACCATTGCTTACCCTGCTGTTGTTAGCAGGCGTTGGTGCTGCCATTTATGTCTCTGTTACTGAACAAGCGGGTAATACAGCGGTTGATTCATCATCAACCCTGCATGAAATTAAAGGCGTTATCGGTTCAGAAAAAGAAGAGTTTTTTCGTGATCCACAAACCATAGCCGCGTTAGCCAAAATTAATTTAAAAGTGACGGTGGAAAAATCTGGTTCACGCGAGATAGCAAACATACCAAATCTTGCCAAACAATATGATTTCGCCTTTCCTGCGGGTGTGTCTGCGGCTGAAAAAATCAAACGCGATCAAAACATAAAAAAATCGGTACAGCCATTTTTCACGCCGATGGTGATTGCCTCATGGAAACCGATTGCCGAAATATTAATTGCCAATAATATCGTTAAAAAACGCGGTGATGCCTATTACATCATTGACATGACGGCATTATTTAACCTGATTATTAACGAAAAACGCTGGACTGATTTAAAAGGTAGCGATGCCTATCCTGCCAACAAATCCATTCTAGTTGCTACCAGCAACGTAGCAAAATCAAACAGTGCGGCAATGTATTTAGCTCTCGCAAGCTACATCCTCAACAATAATGCAATCGTCCAAAATGAAGCGCAAATCACGCCGTTAATGCCTAAATTAACCTCCTTATTTGCCCGTCAAGGCTTTATGGAAAACTCCACCGAAATTCCATTTCAAGATTATTTAACAATGGGTATGGGAAAATCCCCGCTAGTGATGATTTATGAAGCGCAATTTTTACGCGAAGTTGAGAAAACTAAAAACAGTGCGATTAGACCCGATATGGTACTGCTCTATCCTGAGCCGACTTTATTCACCAAACACGTTTTTATTCCCTTTAATGCCGATGCTGAAAAACTCGCCGATGCGTTAATGAATGATGAAACCTTACAACAAATTGCCGTTCAACATGGCTTGCGTACTGCTAACGCGGGCGCGTTGGCGAAGACTACCAGTTTTGTTGCACCGCCCGAATTGGTCAATGTGATTGACGCGCCCAGCTATGAAATACTGGAAGCTATGATTAACCAAGTCTCTACCGCTAAATAACTGCCCGTAGGAGTAAAACAGCTTTAGCTGTTTTATCCAATAGCTAAAGCTATTGGACTCCTGCGCGAATATTAAAACCAATTTAACCAGAGGATTCTCGTAATGACCGACACTGCCACATTAACACCGCCAACCCTCACACCACCCGAACCCGTCGCCGCCGTACCCACGGACAAAGCCTTATCGCAAGTGCCTGTATCAGCCGAACAGCACGAACAATTGAATAAAAAAGTCGCTGAATTCATCGAAATAGTGTTGAGTAGCGAGGTCAATAGCGACAGCTTCAAAGAAAAAGTCAACGTCATTCACAACATGGGCAGTAGCGAAATCAGAGCCGCCGCCAGTATGTCCAATCGAATGTTAGAAAGACCTGCCAACACGATGAATAAAGGCGGCGTATTTGATGATAATGCCCCAATTGGTAAAACCTTAACTGATTTACGCGACACCGTAGAAAAACTTGACCCCACACAACAAGATTTATTTGCCACCCGTAAAATACTGGGTTTTATTCCCTTCGGTAATAAATTACTGGATTATTTTCATCAATATCAATCCGCACAAACCCATTTGAATAAAATTGTCGAAGCCTTATATAACGGGCAAGATGAATTACGCAAAGATAATGCCGTCATAGAAACTGAAAAAGCTAATCTATGGGATATTATGGGTAAATTGGAACAGTATATTTATCTAGGTAAACAAATCGATGCCACACTAGAAAGTAGAATCCATGAAATTGAACGCCAATCCCCTGAAAAAGCGCGTATTGTTAAAGAAGAAATGTTGTTTTATGTACGCCAAAAAGTACAGGATTTATTAACGCAATTGGCTGTGAGTATTCAAGGTTATTTAGCCTTAGATATGGTGCGTAAAAACAATCTGGAATTAATAAAAGGTGTCGATAGAGCAACCACCACCACTATTTCCGCCTTACGCACAGCGGTCATGGTCGCGCAAGCCTTGACGAATCAAAAATTAGTATTAGATCAAATTAATGCGTTAAATTCCACCACCAGCAATATGATTGCTAATACTGCCAAAATGTTAAAACAACAAGCGGGAGATATTAATAATCAGGCAGTTAATTCCACCGTTGAAATAGATAAATTAAAAGCCGCGTTTGCTGATATTTATCAAACGATGGATATGATGGCAGATTATAAAATCAAAGCACTGGCGAATATGCAGAAAACCGTTAATGTATTATCCAGTGAAATTGATAAATCTAAAGCATATTTAGATAAAACACGGCAACAAGAATCAGCGGCTGTGACTGCGCAAATACAAATTCAGAATAATGACGTGCATTTATAATTATTCTCTAGTTTCCCACGCGCGACGTTGAAATCAATCACCACACAGCGCGTGGAAATTAGGTAAAAAGAGAGAAATATTATGTCATTAGTTAATCCAATATACGTTACATTTAAATTTGATAAACAAGAGCTAGAAGGCGAGCTTATTCCAGTATCTTGGTGGCATTATAACGATGAAGAACAAAAAGAAGGTGTTATATCAGATGGAGGATATTTTGATGGTAATCAACCAAAAAATAATAAAGAAGAGATATACTGCCGATATAAAAATATTCAAGGTTATATTAGACCCTTTGATGCAGAATTAAGGAAGTTAATTTTTAATAGCTACCATAAGTGGAGAACAGAAAAGTATGGGATGAATAGAGAAGATATTGAAGCCTGCGACGCACTTATTACTTCTAAATTATTACGTTCTCTTGGAACTGGTAGGGATCTATTTGGTAATACTATGTATTTTTATAATGCTAGTCTACTTGTTTCTGATCTGAAGGTCGTTCGCCAAAAAGATATTAAGTCTACAAAAGAGGAAATTGAACTTTGTAGATCGGAAATAGTAGAGCGTAATTCACGATGGCTTAATAGTGTATGTAATGGCAACAGAAATCTGATAGAGGCTAGGAAGAGAGATCTGCACGATCTGGAAAGTGGAAAAACAGACATCATAACAAAAGTATATATCGCTATTTTGTATTTGGCATTTCTAGTCGGGGTTGATTATGGTTTCATGGAGTCAATATCTCTTGGTATTCTTTGGTGTATTGTAGGTTGTTTTATTCTTAAAACTAATTTCGAGCTAAAACCTGTCAAAAAAAGGAAATGGAGGAGATTATAAATCGCATCATTGAAGACGTATCTGGTGAATTAACTAAATATGAAAAAGAATTAGCTGAGTTTACGGCTTACTTGGAAAAACATGAGAAGCACAGTTGTTCTCAGGTTCCCACGCGCAATACGGATTAAATGAATTCCCACGCAGCGCGTGGGAACTAGATAATAATTAGGAATTCATCATGAAATTACTACGCACTTTATTATTAACAGGCTGTTTTGCCTTATTAATAGTATTAGCCGCTTGCGATAATAACGCAACGGATGAAAAAACAACGGCATCTGATAACAGTGCCGTATTAAAAGTTATCGCAGGTTCTGAATTAAAAGATATAGAACCGATGCTGGAAACCATTAAACAAAAAACAGGTGTACAGTTACAAATTGAATATATCGGCACATTAGATGGTGCGGAAAAAATAACTGCCCAACAAGAGCCATTCGATATAGCGTGGTTTTCTCATGCTAAATATCTTAGCTTATTACAAGCCGATAAAAAATTAATTCAAGCGCAGGATAAAATCGGCATTTCACCTGTTATTCCAGCGGTAAAAGAAAGTTTAGCGAAAAAATGGGGCTGGATAGACAATCCTAATATTACTTGGACAGATATTGCTGCAAAAGTAAAAGCGGGTGAATTGAAATATGCCATGACTGATCCAACGGCTTCAAACTCTGGATTTTCGACTGTGATGAGTGTGCAGGCGGCGTTTGCTAATAAAGGTGATGCGATTACTGCACAAGATGTCGATGCTGAAAAACTGAAAAGTTTTTTCAGTGGGCATACCTTAACAGCGGGTAGTTCTGGTTTTTTATCAGACAGTTTTTTACGCGATCAAATAAAACTGGACGGCATATTTAGTTATGAATCTGAGTTATTAAAATTAAACCGTAATCCCGCATTAACGGAAAAATTAGTTTTATTATATCCAAAAGAAGGCACAGTTACCGCTGATTATCCGTTTATTTTATTAAATAAAGATAAAGCCGCTGATTATCAAAAAGTCGTTGATTATTTAAAGTCTGTTGAATTTCAAACGTGGATGATGACTAATACGGATCGTCGTCCTGTGAATGCAGAAGTGGCATTAGGAGCGCAATTTCCTAAAGGCTATTTAATGGATTTACCGTTTCCTAATAATATCGCCACGGTGAATGAAATATTATTCGCGTATTTAAATGATAGACGCAAACCCAGTCATTCATTTTTTGTATTAGATTTAAGCGGCTCTATGGAAGGCAGTCGAATTGACGCATTAAAACAAGCCATGAATAATTTAACAGGCGATGATGCGACAATGACAGGACAATTCGCCCGTTTTAGAAATCGTGAAAAAGTCACACTGATTACGTTTAATAATACCGTGATAGAAACCCGCGAATTTAATATTGATAAAGACGGCACGGCATTACAAGACATAAAACAATATGTCACCAGTATGCAGGTCGGTGGTGGCACGGCTATTTTTACCGCTTTACAAACGGCTTATCAACAAGCACGCGTTGCTAAACAAGCCGATGCTAATCGCTTTTATTCTATTGTATTAATGACGGATGGTTTAAATCAAGACGGTATTAAATATGAAGATTTTAATGCGTTTTATGTAAAAGAATCAGACACTATCGCAGGTATTCGCACCTTCCCTATTTTATTTGGTGATGCCAGTTCTGATGAAATGCAAAATCTGGCTAATTTAACAGGCGGAAAAATGTTCGATAGTCGGAAAAGTTCGTTAGCACAAGCGTTTAAACAAATCAGAGGGTATCAATAACTATGGCAAATCGGTCGTTGTTATTATTTTTATACAGCACCCCAAATATTGTTGCTTGTATTTGGGGTTTAATAGGTTTAGTTACTTTTTTTATCATTAGAAATCCTATTTTAATAGGTATCGTACCCGCTTTATATATCTGTGGTTATTTAATAGCACCCAAAACCGAAGTATTACATAACCAATCTCTTGGTGAATTATCAGGACGTGATTTACAAGTAATGTTGGAAGCATTAATTAAAAAAATCAGTAAACGAGTGGCGCAACCTGAATTAACAAAGGTTATTAATATTAAAGATAATATTTTAATGTTATTGCCGCGTTTAAATGAAATGAATGCAGGCGATTATGATTTGCACGTCGTCAAACAAACGGTAACGGATTATTTGCCACAAATGTTGACTACTTATTTAGAATTGCCACCTGTATTTGCCAGAATGCACAAAATGCGTAATGGTAAAACTTCACAAGAAATGTTAATTGAACAATTAACTATTTTGAATGAACAAATCGAGCAAATTCTTATTAGTGTGAATAGTAAAGATGCAGAGGCGTTAATTGCACAAGGTGAGTTTTTGAAAAGTAAATTTGCTAATGATGAAAATTGGCTTTAAATAATTTCAGCTTTTAAAAATTATTATTTAGAGGTTTGTCATGAATATAAGCAAGCATCAAAAATGCCTAGCGATGTAATTCACGCTGTGCGAATTACATCGCTACTTACGGTATGATAGAAAGTCTTTAACTTAATGGCAGTGACTCGATGGATAGCATCAGTATACGCGGGGCAAGAACCCACAATCTCAAAAACATCAATATCGATTTACCCCGCAATCAACTGATTGTTATCACGGGCTTGTCAGGTTCTGGTAAATCGTCACTGGCATTCGACACGCTGTATGCCGAAGGGCAACGCCGTTATGTAGAATCCTTATCCGCCTATGCGCGGCAATTTTTATCGATGATGGATAAACCCGATGTCGATTCCATCACAGGCTTATCGCCCGCTATTTCCATCGAACAAAAATCCACTTCGCATAACCCACGCTCCACCGTTGGCACGATTACCGAAATTTACGATTATTTGCGTTTGCTGTATGCCAGAGTTGGCATACCGCAATGCCCAGAACATCACAGCTCATTACAGGCGCAAACCATCAGCCAAATGGTTGACCAACTGTTAGCGCAACCCGAACAGCAACGCTGGATGTTACTCGCGCCCATCGTCAATGACCGCAAAGGCGAACACACGCAATTACTCGCCAATCTACGCGCTCAGGGTTTTATTCGCGTGCGTATTGATAATGTCATTTATGAATTAGATGAACTGCCCGTTCTGGATGCCAAGAAAAAACACCGCATTGATGTCATCGTTGACCGTTTTAAAATCCGCGCCGATGTCGCCCTGCGTTTGTCTGAATCGCTGGAAACCGCATTGCGTCTGTCCGAAGGCATTGCCATTGCCGTCTGTCTGGACGATAACAAGGAACTGCATTTTTCTGAACGCTATGCCTGTAATCATTGCGGCTATAGCTTAAGCGAACTCGAACCGCGCATTTTTTCGTTTAATAATCCGAAAGGCGCGTGTCCAAGCTGTGATGGTTTGGGCATCAGCCAACATTTTGATGCTGAATTGGTCGTGCAACGTCCAGACTTGAGTCTGGCAGAGGGTGCGATTAAAAGTTGGGATAAAAACAACAGCTATTTTTACCCCGTGCTGTGCGCCCTAGCCCAACATTATGAATTTGATCTTCATACCCCGTTTGCCGAACTGCCCAAAGCCGCGCAGGATGTGGTATTAAACGGCACAGGCAAAACCGCGATAGAACTCAACCACAAAAAACACCGCTTTGAAGGCGTGTTAAACATCATGCAGCGGCGGTATCTGGAAACCGATTCCCTTGCCGTGCGTGAAGACTTGGCTAAATATCTGACCCAAACGCCCTGCCAAACCTGCAATGGCGCAAGACTCAACACAGCAGCCCGCAATGTCTTTATCGAAGACACGCCGATTCATTCCGTTTGTCGGTTATCCATACGCGCCGCTTTGGCATTTTTTCAACAACTGACTCTGACAGGTCAACGCGGCGAAATTGCCGAAAAAATCGTCAAGGAAATTGAGCAACGGCTGGAATTTTTAGTCAATGTCGGGCTGGATTATTTAAGTCTGGATCGCAGTGCCGATACCCTGTCAGGCGGCGAAGCGCAACGCATACGCCTTGCCAGTCAAATTGGTGCGGGGCTGGTGGGCGTGATGTATGTTTTGGATGAACCCTCCATCGGCTTGCATCAACGCGACAATCAACGCCTGCTGAACACCCTGTTACAACTGCGTGACTTGGGCAATACCGTCATCGTGGTTGAACATGATGAAGATGCCATCCGCGCCGCTGATTATGTAGTCGATATAGGACTAGGTGCAGGTGTGCATGGCGGCAGCGTCATAGCGCAAGGCACGGTAGAGGACATTATCAACACCCCCGATTCCCTGACAGGTCAATATCTGTCTGGCAAACAAGGCATACACGTCCCTGAAAAACTCACCCCGCCCAATCCCGACAAACAAATCACCGTCCGCAATGCGCACGGCAATAATCTGAAAAATGTCACCATTCACTTCCCCGTCGGTTTATTAACCTGCGTGACAGGCGTATCGGGTTCAGGTAAATCCACGCTGGTTAATGACACGCTATACCGCTACGCCGCAAGGGCTATCAACCGCGCGGGCAGTATTCCCGCACCCTGTGACGGCATAGACGGACTGGAACAGTTTGATAAAGTCGTCGATATAGACCAAAGCCCCATCGGCAGAACGCCGCGCTCCAATCCAGCCACTTACACAGGCTTATTCACGCCCGTACGCGAACTGTTTGCCGCCACCCACGAAGCCCGCTCACGCGGTTACAGCGTTGGACGCTTTAGTTTTAATGTCAAAGGCGGACGCTGTGAAGCCTGTCAGGGCGACGGCGTAATCAAAGTCGCCATGCACTTTTTACCCGATATATTCGTGCATTGTGATGTCTGTCACGGCAAACGCTACAACCGCGAAACCTTAGAAATACGCTACAAAGGCAAAACCATCGATGACGTATTAAACATGACCGTCGAAGAAGCCGCCGAATTTTTTAGTGCCGTCCCCAGTCTAGCGCGTAAATTACACACCCTGATTGAAGTCGGTTTAAGCTACATCACCCTCGGACAAAACGCCACCACCCTATCAGGCGGCGAAGCGCAACGGGTTAAACTCGCCAAACAACTGGCGAAACGCGACACAGGCAACACACTGTATATACTCGATGAACCCACCACAGGCCTACACTTTCATGATATTAAGCAATTGTTAGCTGTGTTGCATACTTTGCGCGACCACGGCAACACCATCATCGTCATCGAACATAATTTAGATGTGATTAAAACCGCTGACTGGATTATTGATATGGGGCCAGAAGGCGGCGATGGTGGCGGGTTGTTGCTGGCGGAGGGTACGCCTGAGACTCTGGCTGGCATGGAGCAGTCTTATACTGGGCGGTATTTGGGGAGGTTTTTTTGTAAATAACAGTAACGCTAACAGGAGTCCAATAGCTTTAGCTATTGGCACTCCATGCCAACTTATTTTTAAGGCAATAAAGAAACGTGAGGATAATCGCGGATTTTGCTATCCACTGTCATCAAAGGACAGTTATAAATACGCGCCGTTGCCACAATCATTTGATCGGCTGGGTCTTTATGAAAAGGTTGTGGTAACTGTGTTGATTCCAGCGCGATTTCGGGTGTGAGATTTAACAATTTAATATGAGGATAAGCCAATGCCATTTTAATCCATTGATTAACCGAACAAGGTAAAGTCAAGCGTTGATACTCAACCAATTTAGCCACCTCCCAGCATGAAATAACACTCACGCCCAAGCCTTCATGTTCATGCTGTTGTAATAACTCACTGTATTCAATCGGCAAATCATCATCGCCATGTGTCCACCATATCCAAATATGAGTATCTAACACAATCATGCCAAACTTTCCCACTCATCAACTGCAACAGGTTCAGTCGGTTGTTGATATTCAATTTTTGTGCCGCGCAAGGCATAAAGATTATTACTTTCTGGTTGGTTTTGTTGTTCGTGCAGTAAGCCCAAACGAAAATAATGAATAAGCTGATAAACATCAACCAATTTATCGCTAGGAATTTGTTTGATTTCTGCAATCACTTGTTCTTCTAATAACATAATCCCTCCTAACTCACTGTCGTTTTAGTTTTTAGCAAAGCGATAATTTCTTTTAGATTTTCAATTTCTCGTTGTTGCATGGTAATTTCTTTGTGTTTTAATTCAACGACTAACTGCTGTTTATCCAATTCGTGCTGTAATTTTTCTTCTGTAGGATACATATGGCAGTTTTTTATTTTTTGATGTTTAGCAGATTGAATATTTTGAGTTCCCGCTAAATAAATAACCACTCTTTCCTTATCATTTACAAAATAGCTTATATCCACACTAAAAAAATTAGCTAATTGAGCTAAACGGGAAATACAAATGTCAGTTTTACCTAATTCTATATCACTGTAGGCATTGCGGGTTAAATGAAGCTGTCCTGCTATTTGTTCTTGTGTCCATTGATTAACAGCACGCAACTCTTTTAGTTTTTTTCCAATTTTGATTTGTATCTCTTCAGTTTGCATGATGTTAAGTACGAGTTGGATAAATATGGAGTTTAAGGTGGACGATTTTTCAATCGGATTCTAGCATAATCAAATGGCATCTTTGATGATATTAAATTATACAGGAGAGTGAAATGTTCAAACGATATTTAGGTAAGTTTCCGAGAAAGTTAGAGTGGAAATGCAAATGTGGAAACACTGTTCCAGATGATAGAAACTTCTGTGTTCAGTGTAACCGTGAACGACCATTTGGCGCATAGTTAAGGGAGAATAGTCATGGGTTTATTTGGATTTGGTAACTCAGAACCACAAGGTGAAAAGCGTAAATTTAAATGTGATTGTGGTGCGAACAGTTGGATTGTCACTGACACATCTACTTACGATGATAACAGATCGGCAGGTTACAATTTTAAAGAATGGCTTAAATGTACTAAATGTGGAAAAACAGAAACTAATGAAAAGCGGATATAGCGAACCGCACACGATTGGGTGAAGCACACCCACCCGACATACTCAAGCACTCGCCACTATCCAATTAAATTGTGTTTATCGGATGGTTCTGCGCTGTAATTTCTTGCAAAAATGTGAAATATGGAATCACCATGAAAAAACTTTATCCAAAATTAATTATTGTTGTTTGTGCATCGCTTTTAATAAACGGATGTGTAAGAAGACATAGTACATATGAAAATTCGCCTCCTTCTTATGTTAGGCAAGAAACTTGTGATGCTAAATGCAAAGAAGCTGAAGCAATTAAAAATGAGGTTGAAGTCTTGGCTTCAAAAATTAACTTGAAAACTAGAGCACCGCTTGTGACAAGCGACACTGGCTGCACTAATCGGGTTGGTGTAGCAGTAAATTGTAGTTCTGAGGCAGCATACAACAAGAAAACTTGGGTAACGGAGCAAGTAGTATTTCTTACAATAATAAATGGAAACAGCTTTCCTATAAATTGCTCAGGAAAAATTCATTTATGGCAACAAAAGCCTTTTAAAGCTAAAATTTCGAGCGGAGAAAAACGAGAATTAGAAGAACATGAAGTTGGAGTCACCACCTTTGCTGGTGCCGATTCTACTGATGCAAAGGTTTATTGTTCTTTTGATCATAAGGGAAAAGAAGCTGAGGTTAAGTTAGAGTTTTCACGACTTGTTGTTGGAAATATTTATCGGGATATTACCTATAACGGTAAATCGTGGACGGTCAATTAAAATAACCGCGTACCGCGTACCGCGTACCGCGTACCGCGTACCGCGTACGTTGGGGTGAGTGATAGCGAACCCCAACATTTTCCCACACTCGCCAGCAATTCAATAACTCGAATCTCAACATTCCGTTGTGATGCTTGCGTGTTGCTTATGTGCTACAGTAAATCTTAATTTTTTGAATTAATTTCGATGTATTATTGTCGCTTGCGTTTCAATGACTTTAGCGAGTGTGTTTCATGCGTTATCGGCGATTAAGAGTGGCGGGCGGTTGTTATTTTTTCACCGTCAATCTGGCAGAAAAAAAGAGTCGTTTGTTGGTCACTCATGTGGATTTGTTAAGAGCGTCAGTGCGTCATGTAAAACAACAGCATCCGTTTGTTATTGATGCGATGGTGATTATGCCGAATCACTTACATGCGATTTGGACTTTGCCAGAAGGTGATGATGATTTTTCGACCCGCTGGAGTTTGATAAAAAGCGGTTTTTCGCGTCAGATTAAAGCTACTGAGCGTATTTCTGTCAGCCGTCAGTGAAAGGTGAGCGTGGCATCTGGCATCGCCGTTTTTGGGAGCATTTGATTCGTGATGACCAAGATTATGAGCATCATGTCAATTATATTCACTATAACCCTGTCAAACATGGTTATGTCAAACTTGCTGCTGACTGGCAGTATTCCAGTATTCATCGTTATATCAAACTGGGAATACTCAATGAACAATGGGGATGTGTTGGTATGAATTTTCCTCAGTTTGCTGATTATGACGATGATTGATTGTTAAAAACCTAACAATAGTAAAGATAGTTCTGTAGTGGGCTGAAAAACCACCTGCATTTTATTTCGAGCGGTAGCGAGCATAGCAAACGCATACAGCAATTCAAATCATTCACCGCCAGACAGATTCTCGATTTATTGGAACATTGGCGTTATTCAAGTGCGAGAGCTTATCTGAGTCAGGATTCTCTGTTGCCTGTTGTTTTGTTGTATTGATACGTCAAGCAGAGCTTGAGGGTAGGCATTCCCAAGCGGGAGCTTGGGAATGGAAGATGAACTACAAACACTAGGCGGCCGCTTCGCTTTGCATTGTTTGGGCAATTTCAAGGGTGATGATATTGGCGAGGTGTTGTTCAACACAGGGGATGCCTGCCAGTGCTTCGCGGTTTTGTCTGTCCTGTTCAATAATCCACACGGTAGAACCGAAGGAATAAATGCTTTGTACAGCGCGGTTGATTAACGCGCTTTTGTAGTCGTTAATGCGCTTACTGGCTAATAAGCACGCTAACTGTTCATCGGTGTAATGGCTGTAGGCTTCGCGGGTGTTTTTAACCAGTGCTTCCTGTAATTTACGCGGACGCTCCAAAATAAGTTTACGCGCAGCCTGTTCGATTTTGCTGGAGTCCAAAACCTGTTTTGGATTTTTATACAGTTCACGCGCAATCTGTCCCGCTTTATCGAGTACCGCAAAGCTGTTGATTAATTTAGACGTTTGTTCAGGAATCGCACCGCCAAATAATGGTTGTTCCGCTTTATAGGCTTTTTGGACTTGGGCGATTTGCACTTGCGCTAGTTCTACCGCTAATTCTTCCAGCATTTCTTTACGGTCGATTGCCGCTTGTAAATGCTTGGCTGTTTGGGTTTTAAACAACCATAACGGCAGGGCAAACACAAAATGTTGGCGTTCAGTTGCCCAGTTAGCCAATAAATGTCGCGCTTTGCTGGAATTGGCATAATCAGCGTGTTGTTCCAGCATGGACAAAATGATTTGTTCATGGGCTTGGGCGGATTCTGTGTCTTCGGTTAAACGGTGTAGTTCGACTGAACTTTTATCGTATAAGGCTTGCAAACGGTTGTCGGGGTCATATTGGTAAGCGTTACCGCCTGACATACCATTGCAGAAACCTTTACCAAAACCGCCAATATTTAACACCGCGCCGTTGGTCATGTATTCACAGGCAAAATCACCCACGCCTTCGACAACTGCCATCGCGCCTGAATTACGCACCGCAAAACGGTCGCCCGCTTCGCCGTTAATAAAGGCTTTACCGCCTGTTGCACCGAACAAGGCAAAGTTGCCAATCAGCACGTTATTCCCCTGAGTTTTAATACCACCACCTGGGGATTCAACCACTAATACGCCACCGCAAGCGGATTTTCCTACGCCGTCATTGCAAGTGCCTTTGTGTTCCAAACGCATTCCGTCATTTAAAAATGCCGCGTAGCTTTGTCCCGCTGAGCCGTGAGTGCGAATAATCACGCTATCGGAGGCTAAATATCTCCGTCCTTCTGCTGTGCGATAAATAAGCGGGTGCGATTCGGTTTGTTGGTAGTTTAAATAACGTTCTAAATCAATTGCCGCTTGACCACCCACGGATTTGTTACAGTTATTGAGTTTAAAGCCTTTGCCTTCGATGACAATCTGTTTTTGATGGCTATCTAAACCTGCTTTGATTTGGGCAATAATGTTGTCATCAATATGAAAATTGGCTTCCAGATAAATGGCTTTGTCGATTTTTACCACCTCAACAGAGGCGAGCATTTTGCGCAAATCCAATTGCCCAACCATGCTGGGATGATTGATTAAATGCAGTAATTCAGTTTTGCCGCGTAGTTCTTGTAAACTGCGATAGCCTAATGTTGCTAATAGTTCTCTGACTTCGTGGGCTAAATTCATGAAATATTGGGCAAGCACACGCGGATCGCCTTTAAATTCTTCATGCGCAGTGGTTAGCCCTGCGGGGCATTTGATATTACAGTTTTTTGCCATTACACAACGCAACATCATCAATGCAGTGGTGCCGAATTCAAACGAATCCGCGCCCAAAATAGCGGATTTAATCACGTCTGAACCGCTTTGATGTGCGCCACTGCAACGCAAAATAACTTTATCGCGTAAACCATTGACCGCTAACGCTTGATGCACCTCGGCAATACCGATTTCAGGCGAGCGTCCGCTGTTTTTTAAGCTGGTCACGGCTGCCGCGCCTGTACCGCCTGTGTTACCCGCGATATTAATCACATCCGCACCCGCTTTTGCCACGCCGACTGCAATCGTACCTATGCCTTCAGATGATACTAATTTAACGCCAACTTTAACCCGCGCCGCTTTGGCATCGTGGATTAACTGCCCTAAATCTTCAATCGAATAAGTGTCATGATGTGGCGGTGGACTGACTAATTCCACACGCGGTGTACCACCACGCAAGGCAGCAATTTCTACTGAGACTTTCGCTGCGGGTAATTGTCCACCTTCGCCTGGTTTCGCGCCCTGAGCGATTTTAATTTCAATTTCTTCAATGTTGGAATCAGCTAAATAACCCACCCACACGCCAAAGCGTCCAGAAGCAAATTGTTTGATTTTGCTGGAGCGCAGTGTGCCAAAACGACTGCTATGTTCGCCGCCTTCACCAGAATTACTTAACGCACCAACAATGTTTGTGCCTTGGGCAACAGCTTCATGGGCTTCTGCCAGTAACGCGCCGTGACTCATCGCGCCTGAGGCTAAAGTCGTGGTTATTTCATGCGCGGGTTGGACGCTGGCTAAGGCAATGGGTGGGCGGGCTGTTTGTATTGAAGATAAATAATTGGCTAATAAGCTGTAGTTATCAATCAGTGTAATGACGATGGTATTTTCCAATACCACGATATTAAACGGCGTATCGGCAAAGCGTTTTTTAAAATGCTTTACTAAGTTTTCTGCTCGCTGATTGGAATCGCGTTCGGTAAAACCAATGGCAAACTCATAATCATCAGCCCGATTGACGCATAAACCGCGAATCAAATAGTTTACGTTGCCGCGTAGATTTTGCGAGCCAAGAATACGATCAAAATCATCGACGGTTTCCGCTTTGGTGACATCAACAGGAAAATCCATAATGTCGCGCAATGCCGCTGGTCTTAGCTCACGCTCGGCATACAGATTTTTGGTGAAGCTACGATAAGCGGGGGTAATACCAAACACATCGATTTGTTCAGGCGTGCGTTTTTCGTAGCCTAAATCTAAATAGGCGAGGTCGCTGGCTTCGGGTGCTTGTTCGGGAATGTATAAAATCGCTTCATCGGTCATGCGTATATATTCACGCACAGCGGTGTTGCCGTAGGAATGCCCCGCGCCGTCTTGCCGTTCTTTAAACAATCCCAAAAATGGAATATCTTTTTCTTCGCGCACACTCAGGGCTTTGTGATGCCATTCTGTGCTGCTTGCGGCTATATCGGCATAACGCACACCACCCACCGAGGCATGAATATTGGGAAAATACGGGTTTAACTTGGGTTCGTCAGTATCGAGATAATTGGATTCAAAAAACTCACCGCCAATATAACTTTCAGCAGTACACAAGCCGAATTTACCCATGGTTTTCATCAAGGATTTTTCCGTGCCTTTTTGGAATTTATCCAATACTTTTTGTTGTTCGGCAGGTGTGTAATGCGCCATCACCCGATTATGAACACTAAGCGGACAAATCGCCGATGCACCAAAACCCAATAGCGTCGCCACATCATGCGGACTTGCGGCTTGCCCTGTTTCGGCAATTAATGAGGAATTAAACCGTAACCCCTGTTTAACTAAATACTGATTGGCAGCGGCTATCATTAACAGCGCAGGAATAGCGGCTTGGGTTTCACTAATAGCCACATCTGTTAGAATAATAATGCCTGTGTTATTACGCGCAGCGGTTGCTACTTGTTCACAAACGGCGGTTAATGCGTCCGTCAGATTGGTTTCATTTTGTACAGCATTATTAAAGTCTGGCGTGTACAACATATCCAGCGTCACCGTGCTGACCGTTGTTTGTCGGCGGATTTGTTCTAACTGGGTGCGTTGTAAAATTGGTGATTCAATCACTAATTGTTTGCTATAGTCATCGGAAAAAGTCGGTTTTGCACCCAAAGCAACTCGCAAAGTCATTCCGTCACTTTCACGAATAGAATCTAAGGGTGGATTAGTAACTTGGGCAAAACGTTGACTGAAATAACGCGACATCCCGCCTTCGGCACTGGATAAGGCATTCGGTGCAAGACCGTAGCCCATTGCGGTGACTTTTTCCAAACCTGTGACTAAAATCGGGTCTAGCAAGAATCTAAAACTTTCCTGATTCAGCGAATAAGCGGTATAGCGTTGGTCGATATTCAAGCCGTTTTCATTGCTCAGTTCAGACAATTCAACTTTCGGCAATTCAGACAAATGAATACAGCGTTGTTCCAGCAATGCCGCGTAGTCTTTTTCTTTTGCCAGTCTGTCCAGCACTTGATGATTATCGTAGGTTTCACCTGTGCTGTGGTCAAAATACAGCATACCACCTGCTTCAATGCGTCCACGTTTTAAAATATCAGTGGGTGGAAAATCAATTTGTCCTGCTTCGGACATGACCGCTAAATAGTCGTGGGTTTCTACAGAGCGTAACGGTCGCAAACCCAAACGGTCTAAACGCGCACCGACACGAATGCCATCACTGAAAATCAATGCCGCAGGGCCGTCATTTTTCTCTTCATACAGGCTGAAATATTCCAGCATGGCGCGAACGTCAGGCGACAGGGTGGTATCGTTTTCCCATGCAGGCGGCATCATAGCGAGTACGGCAGTCACGATGTCCAGATTGTCTTCGTTAATACGGCGGGTTAGGGTTTGATCTAAACGCCCAGAATCGGATTGCCCACAGGGAAAACAGATATGTTTGCCGTGTTGTCTGGCAATGGCGTTTTCGCTTAAACGGTTTTTCTTGTCGGTGTTTAACTCGCCATTGTGTGCCATGTAACGGAATGGCTGTGCCATCATGGTGGCAGGAGCGGTATTGGTAGAAAAACGGGTATGAAAAAATAGGGTATGACAACAGTGGTCGGTATCGTACAAATCAGTAAAGTACGGTATCACCTCGTGAGAATTCAAGCGTCCTTTATAAACCTGAGTGCGTGAACTCATCGATAACGGATAAAAACCTATCAGTTCATCACGGCTAAAACCTTCGACTTCAATATCCAATAACGCCGCTTGAATATAGCGTTCAAATTCGTCATGGCTTGCGTCTTTTAAATGTTCAGGACGGGCAAAAATAAATTGTTCAATAGGTAGTTGCGCTTTAATAGCTGCGGCGTTTAACACCGTGTTATCAACAGGTATCACGCGCCGCGCAAGTATGGGTAATTTAAAATCGTTAAAATGGCGTTCAACTAATTCGTTGGCATCGGAATCATGGTGGGCGTGGTCTTCTGGATAAAAGAAATTGGCGACACCAAACTGCCCCAATTCCAGCGCAGGATTAGCTGTGATTTTACGAAAGAACAATAGCGATAAGTCAATATTTACCCCTGCACCATCACCAATACCTTCGGCACTCATACCACCACGATGGGGAATGGTACACAGGGCTTCATGGGATTTAACTAATAAATCATGGCTTTGTTTGCTTTGCTTGTGGGTAATAAAACCCACGCCACAACTGTCTTGCGAAAGTTCCGCGTTATAAAGCATGGCTTCTTTAGTATGAAGTCGGGGGTTTTCAGTCATCGTCCTGTCCGTTATCTTTTAGGGTATTTTAATGTCGTTTTTAACTCAATCTGTGGTAGAGTCAAACGCATTGAGCTTGCGTAATGTTTGCTATATTAGCGTTTAACATCCTTTAGGGAAACCTATCAATACTAAGGTGGCAAAAGCGTGCTGTTATTTACACACTTATTTTTAAGGTGAGTTGGTTTTTATGAACGAAAAATTTGATGTAATTATTGTTGGTGGTGGCATGGTAGGTTCGGCTGTGGCGTGTGGTTTGGGCGGTAGCTCCTTAAAAGTTGCGGTGTTAGAAAACGCACCGCCTGAAGCGTTTTCCTCCGAACAACCTCATGATTTACGGGTATCCGCGTTGAGCATTGCTTCAAGAAATATTATTGAAACAGTCGGTGCGTGGCATGGCATTGTAAATCGCCGACTCTGTCCATTTCGCCGTATGCGGGTGTTTGAAACTGCTGGTGATACCGAATTTTGTAGTGATGACATTAAGTACCCTGAGCTGGGGTATATTGTCGAAAATCGTGTGACTCAACTGGCATTATTAGATCGCTTGCAAGAATTTACCAATATCGAACTGATTTGCCCAACAACAATCAGCAAAATTAACTACTGCTTAGGCGAGCAGCCTGAAATAACTTTGAGTGATGGTCGTGTTTTATCGGCTAAGGTGTTAGTGGGTGCCGATGGAGCGCAATCTCGTGTACGTCAAACCGTTGGCATAGGTCTCACCAGTTGGGATTATCAGCAACACGCGTTAGTCATTTACATAGATATTGATTATGAACAACAAGACATTACTTGGCAACGCTTTGTTGCCAGTGGTCCGCAAGCATTTTTACCGCTGACTGGGCATTATGGTTCTATTGTTTGGTATAACTCACCCGATGAAATCAGTCGTTTAAAAGCCTTATCACCTGAGAATTTAAAACACGAACTAACCGCTGCTTTTCCAGATTGTTTAGGCAAAGTCAACGCGGTATTAGGGACGGCTAGTTTTCCGTTAACTCGCCGCCATGCGCAACATTATGTGAAGCAAGGTGTAGCTCTTGTTGGTGATGCTGCACACACCATTAATCCATTGGCAGGGCAGGGGGTAAACATTGGTTTATTGGATGCCGCCGCATTGGCTGAAGTATTGTTAGACGCTCACAAACAAGGGCTAGATATTGGTGATATTAGCGTATTAAAGCGTTATGAAAAAATGCGCCGACACGAGAATTTAAAAATGATGACGGTGATGGATATATTTTATTCGGTATTTAGCAACGATATTTTGCCTGTTAAATTTTTACGAAATTTAGGGCTGGGCTTAGCAGAACGGATAAAACCCGCTAAACATAAAGCCATGCGTGGCGCGATGGGTTTAGAAGGTAAATTGCCTAAACTAGCGCGTGGTGAATCCATAAGTTAAGACTTAGGTGTAGGTGCGATAAATTCGCGCAGTATCGGTAATTGCGGATGACGTGGGCGAATGCAATTCGCCCCTACCGTTATTACTCGCTTAAACAAAGTTTAAGCAGGCTACTTTATACTTAAGACTCCGTTTTAGTTATTTTTGAATCCATGAAAATCACCTTTTTTCCTGTTGTGCATAGGGTGGGCAACGTTTTTATGCCCACCTTTTTATTTTGGTGGACAAAAAAGTCTACTCATCCTACCTTGTTATTGTTGTTGCTGCTAATGACTCAGTGTTACTCAGTCAATGTTTTTGCCGACAGCACTGATTCAATAGCAACTGTCACCCCACCCAGCACCACGCTGGACATCACCCAAGTCAGTGTGCAGGCTAAAATTGACGCGTTGACCAATCGAAAAGACTTAGATGAGGCACTAAAATTAAACGTGCTGGCTATTTATCAATCAACGCAAGATGAACTGTCTAATATTACCGCCTTTAATGAGCGAACCATTGCTTTTAAGGATGCTATTCAAAAAGCCCCTGACTTAACTAAAAAATTACAAAAAGACATTGAGCAAGCATCGGAAAAGCCACCTACACCCGATAAGCAAGAGTTTGTAAAAATTCCCCTTGAAGAGCTGACACAACGGCTAGCCATTGAACAATACAAAGTAAAACACTTAGAAGAACAGATTAAAAAACTAGAAATTGAATTGGCTAACGAACAAAACCTCCGTCCCAATCTTATTCGCCAAGAAATGCTCAATGCGAAGCAAGCACTTGAGAATGTAAATAAAGCAATGCGAGACAGTAGCCCTGTGGCTTCGGATTCACAGCTGTTAATCGATGCGCAACAGGTGTATTTAAAAACCCAGCTTGACGCTAACACCGCAAAATTAGCGATGTTAGATGCTGAAATAGTCAGTTATACCGCGAGGCTCGGCTTACTTAAAGCGCGAGTGCAATTACTGGGACTCCAAAAAAATGCGTTTGCTCCCGTGATTGACACCATAGCAGATGTGTTGACAGATCTACAGCAGGAAGCCGAAAAAGACAGGCAGGATAGCCTTGATCAAGCCGAAAAAGACTTATCGGGTAAACACATTGCTATTCAGAATGTCACACGAGAAAATATTAAATACAGCCAACAGTTACAAGCGATTAAAAGCAAAATCAATCAATACAACGAAGAAAAGATTAGCACTGATAAACAGATTAATGAAATTGATACCAATTTTAGTAGTGCGGCAAAGAAAATTGATTTAGCCAGTTTAAGTCCACCGTTGGGTAAAATACTGCATGAACAACGTCGCACACTATTAAACGAAGATAACTTTATTACTCAGTCAGAGGCGATTCAAGCAGAGACGGCAAGCACTAATTTGGAGCAACTGGTCATTGAGGACAAGCTTAAGCAATTCGTTGATGTTGACACCCAGTTAAAGCAAATAATGGATGCTAGCGTTGATAAACAGCTACCTAAGCAAGGGCGCATGATGATTCAGGCTGAATTGCGCATGGTATTGAATGATCAGTTTGAGTCACTCAATCAATTATCGGTTGCTTACAACACTTATTTGCGAACGCTGGGTGATTTTGATTTTGCCAGACAACAAAAATACGACAAAGTCGAAAAATTTGCCCTCTATTTAGATGAGCGTTTATTATGGGTAAGAAGTTCTGAAGTAGTGGGTAGTCAAACCATTATTGAATTACAACGTGCGACTCGCTGGTTATTATCACCGCGTAACTGGCATAGTTTACTTAACAATGTTGCCAAACTACCGACACAAAATCCATTTTTAAGTCTATTCGCTTTACTCAATATTACTGTGTTACTGCTGGCTAAACACTGGGCAAAGCAACGCTTAACATTGATTGGCGCGAAAGTTAGCAAAATTTATAGCGACCATTTTTATTACACCTTAGAGGCATTAGTCTACACGCTGGTATTAGTTGCCCCCGTGCCGCTGATTATTGCATATTTTGGTTGGTTTTTAAGCCATGTCGTCAATGGTGGTTTTACGTTCGCCGTTGGCATGGGTTTAAATAGAATCGCATTGCCGTGGCTAATGTTTCAATTCTATTATCGCCTGTTTGAACCAGCAGGGTTGATGCGCCAACATTTTCAATGGCAAGAACATACCGCTGCCTTGTTTCACAAGCAGGTTGCGTGGCTACGTTTTATTATGATTCCTTGCTCGTTTATTATCAGAGTAACACTCAACTCTGGAATGCCTGCTTATAGCGATAGTTTAGGACGTTTTGCACTTAATATTGGCGTACTTGTCATGGTGATATTTTTAGCTAAACTACTGAGTCCACGTCATGGTTTAACACGAGATACCATCATTCTTTATCCTGATGGTTGGATTGCTAAATTACGTTATTTTTATTATTTAGCGGCTTATGCGCCGTTAGTCATTATTGGTTTTTCGATAGCGGGTTATTATTTAAGTGCTTTGGAATTACAGCAAAAAGCAATTGTTACTCTGTGGTTTGTTTTTTCAATGGTGATTTTTTATGATCTATCCCTGCGCTGGTTGACCTTAGCAAATCGGCAATTAGCGATGAAAAATTTACAGGAAAAACGTAAGCAGACAGCTGAACAAAAAAAACCAGCGGTTATTGAGGGGGCAGAAAAACCGATTCTGCTTGAAGATGAACTCATTGACATTCCCAAAATAAATGCACAAACCGTCACCCTATTGAATGTTTTTTTCTGTGTTCTGTTAGCGGCAGTTTTCTGGGCAATTTGGAAAAACATACTGCCTGCTTTTTCATTTTTGAATGATATTGAACTTTGGCATAATAAAATTATCGTCAACAATAAAGAGGTTTACCATGCAATTACCCTCATTCATTTATTATTAGCAGGGGTTTATGCTTTTATCACTGTGGTGGCGGTGCAGAATTTTTCGGGGGTTAATGAACTATTAATATTTCGCCGTATAACGATAACCGCAGGGAGTCGCTATGCGGTTAATAAGATAACAAGCTACACTTTGACCACTATCGGTTTTTTCTCGGTAGCCAATATACTGGGTTTTAATTGGTCGCAGGTACAATGGCTAGTTGCCGCGCTCAGTGTCGGATTAGGATTTGGTTTACAAGAAATTTTTGCCAATTTTGTTTCGGGTATTATTCTGTTATTTGAACGCCCGATTCGCGTCGGCGATACCGTCACCATTGGTAATGTCACGGGTACAGTTCATTCTATTCACATGAGAGCCACCACACTCATAGATTCCGATCAAAAAGAACTCATCGTGCCGAATAAATCCTTTATCACCACCCAATTAATCAATTGGACACTCAATGATGCGATTACCCGCGTGGTTATTCCTATTGGCATTGCCTATGGTTCTGATATTGAGTTGGCGCACAAAGTGATGCAGGAAGCCGTCTGTGCCGCACCGCTAGTGTTACAAGACCCAGAACCTAGCGTGATGTTAGTTGAATTCGGCGACAGTGCTTTACTATTTTCAGTGCGGGTGTTTGTCAGTGAAACCATAAATCGTATGCCTGTCACTCACGATTTACATATTCGACTCGCAAAAGCCTTAAGCGAACATAATATTGAAATTCCGTTTCCACAACGGGATATTCATATTCGATCAGTTACGCCTGAATGGTGTGCCGATAAAGGTAATACGATTCAAAAGAACCAGTAGATACTCCAGCATATAATTTAAGCGTGTGGTTGCTTGTTGTTTTAGGTGCTACGTTCAATCAAACTGATTTCTTCCTTAGTTAGCTTAAATAACGTATAAACGGCTTCATTGATTTGTTTCTCTAAGCCGTTAATGGTGTTAGTCGTATCTTGCCATTTTCCAATATTTTCCTTGAGATATTTTTCCCACACATCTTGTTGATTCAAATCGGTTAAATCGACTTTTAACGTTTCGGACTTTTTTAACTTAAAAGCTTTACGCGCTTCGGTTGCCAATTTTGTCACCGTTGATAGTTTCCACCACTGGGTTAGTTTAGTATTCAGCGGTTCATGGTTATTTGCAGGGCGTAAGTTTTCTATGAATCGGCGTTGTACTTTTTGCTCTAACTCATAACGGGTTTGGGCATGGGTTTGACATTGTTCGGCTAAATCGGCAATCGTTTGTTTTTGTTCAGGCGATACAGTAGGAATAGGTATTTGATTAATGTACATAGGTTTACATTCAATAAATCCTCCTGAACGCCCGATGGCTATATTGTTGAGAAAATACCAAGCTACCGTTGAGTTTAAATAACCAACTAACCATTTTTCAGTTGTTGCCAATATTGGAGAAGGTGCGTTAATAAAATATTTTTGGTCGTCATATAAAAATGATGGGCTACTTTGTAAATTTCCCCAAACAATTTTGTCTTCTTCAAATTTCTCATAATAAGCCACCGTATCTTGAATTTCATACCATTGATATTCTCCTGCCTTACGACCTGCCCATATTTTATTTTTTGGATAATCGTCTGGTTTAGGCTCTAACTGTTCTCTAAATTGCTCTAAATGCGCTTTAATCAATGGATAATTATCAATATCCACTCCACGCCGCGTAAAAATTAAATACAAATTTCGACTTTCTGACCGCCAGCGTTTTAAATCCTTACCTTCTAAAAACGGCTTTAAAATTTTTCCGTTTGGGTCGTCTTGTTTTAAGTGTTCATATTGCTGAGCATTAATCGTAAAGGCTTCATTAAATCCTGTTTTTATACCGTAACAAGGCGAACCGTAAACTTCTTTCAAGGTTTTATAACCTTTGGTAATTTTTTGCCGCACATTGGAAAAACGTTCATCTTCCAACTGCCACGCATCGGCTTTTAGCGCGGCTTGTTTCATCACGCCGAAGTCAGTTTGTAGTTGCTGTTTTAACGCGCCATGTTGTGGGTCTTTTTTGGCGGTGATGTTTAAAAAGCTGAACTCTGATTTTGGGGCTTGTTTGCGTAAGCGGTCGGGTTTTTCCATGATTAAAATCGCTGGATAAGTGGTTACGCCTTCAAATACAGGGTAGTCGTTAAAATCAATCACGGTTAACAAGTTACTTTGCACTTTTAAAAATTCGCGCAACGGTGTACCGCTGTTGGTTCTAAAGAAAGTCGAAGAGGAAATATAGCCTAAACGCCCGCCTTTTTTCAGTAAGTTAAGCCCCAGTTCAAAAAAGTAGGTGTAGAGATCAGCCACGCCGTGATAGGTTTGATAGTGTTCCTGTAAATACGGTTTGATTTCGCTTAAGCGTTCTTGGCGGACATAAGGTGGATTACCTAACACCACATCAAAACCGCCAGATTGCATGACTTTATTAAACTGGACATTCCACAAGAATGCTTGTTTGTCGGTGTGTTTATGATGAATGATGCTATTGCCTTGCTGGATATTTTTATCCAACGGCTTGAGTTTTTTGCCACGTTCAGCGGTTTCTAACCATAAGGCTAATTGGGTGATTTCAATCGATTCTGGATTAAGGTCAACACCAAACAAGTTGTTATTGAGTATTTCCGCGTCTAAATCCAAACCGAATAAATCCGCGTGTTGCGGGTCTAGGTCTTGAATACGGCGATTGACAAAATCGTATTCATTTTTCAGATATTTAAACGCGCCAATTAGAAACGCACCGCTGCCACAGGCGGGGTCAAGTACACGGGTGTTGGCTAATATTTCTCGATAGGCTAACCAATAAGCCGCGCTCTCTGGTTCATGCGTTATGCTGGCTTGCTTCTGTTTTAAATAACCGCCGAGGGTATGTTGAATAATGTAGTCGGTAATAAATTCAGGGGTATAGACAATACCATCCTGTTTGCGTTTGCCCGTTGTACTGGTTGCTTTGGCAGAGCTTTGTAGTTCTTGCTCTTCGCTAACAGTGGCATAAATTTCGTCTAAATCGGCAATGGATTGTTCAAAAATATGCCCTAAAACTGGCGTGCCGATGTCGTTGTCAAAATCGTAGTCGTATAAAATTTTGAATTTTTTTAGTAAATCATCGCTGACTTTTAGGCTTTCCAGCTCAGCATCTAGCGCGAATAGACCGCCGTTATACTCAGGGATGTTAAATTCTGGGTCGCCTTTATCTATGGCAGTAAACAGTATTTTTATCACTTTCCACACAGTTACACCCGCAATGGGTTGTGCAAAAATACGACTATGCAAGGTACGTCTAGGCAGTAAGCCCCTGTTTTCAGCAAAGGCGATAAACAGCATTCTATCTAATAACTTTTGGCTGATTCGCACCATTGTCTTACGGCGAATGCTGTTATTGTCTTTCTTCAAGCCGTTAATCAAGTCAATGCGTAATTGCCGATAATCACGATACAGTTGATCGGTGATGTCTTTTTGTTGTTGTTGTGAGTCGTTAAACAACGTTTCAGTTGTGCCGCCTAGCAAATTAGTTTTACTCAGCAATAACACAAACCGCGCATATTCCTCTGGCTGTATTAGGTCGTCAATAAACCACTGTTCGTATTGGCTGGTGGATTCTGGGAATTTATACAGGCGAAACTCTGAGCAATTAGAGACTAAAAACCATTTTGCTGTGCCTTGGCTATTCAGTGCGTAGCGAGCTGCCTGCATAACAGTCGATTCAGTTCTGCCTAACATGGGGCGAGTCAAATCAGAAGTTTTGGGGCTTTTAAGCTCAAACGGCACGCGCACGATTTTTTGAGTTTTAGAAAATTCGCCTAGGGCATAATCAATGCCTTTCAGTTCATTCATTACATCCCACGTTTTGGCATTCGTTTGGTCGCCTACCGATTGGTAGCCCAATAATTCTTTAAAGAAAACCAAAAAATCATGACTTTGTTCAAGTTCTTTGGCTTTTTGATGAATAGCCTGATTGCTTAAACGTCTTTCGATAATTTTTTTATGCTTAGCGGGAATTTCACCTTCTTTAAGAATGCCAGCGGTCTCTATGGCTTTCTTAATAAATTTTGGATTAAACAAAGCGTTATTATTTTTTTTGCTGCTCGGTTGGGTATCGGTCATGGTGGTGCTTTTTCCAAGTAATAACGGTTTTGTTGAATAGCTGTGAAGAGTGTAGATAGAGATATTACTTGTGGTTTGGCATGATAACCTAGAGCTAACGCACAATAAAATGATACCGTTCGTGGTGAGCTTGTCGAACCACATTCACACTTCGACAGGCTCAGTGCGAACGGTTTTGTAATCATTTTATCCACGGTTAGCTATAGTAGTAAAGCTCCCCGTCCCTTAGTGCGGGGAGAATATTAAGTGCTAATCGCTAGCAACTTGCCGATAAGCCCCACGATAATAAAGCAACGGCTCACCTGCACGACATTCAACGGCTTGTACTTCGCCGATAATAATCCAATGAGTACCCGCACGCACTTTTTCAACCACGGTACAATCTAGCGACATCAAGCTGTTATTTAACAACGGTGTGCCTGTGATACCCGCTGACCAATCGGCATTTTCAAAGCGTTGTTGTTGGCTAGTGCCTCCTGCAAATTGATTGGAGGTGTCTTGTTGTTCGGTCGTTAATACATTCACGGCAAAACACTGACTTTCTGCAATACCATCGCCTGTATCCGCCGCATCATTGATACACACCAAAATTAGCGGTGGATTAACAGACACGCTAGAAAACGCGCTGACTGTCATACCCTGCACACCGAACTTTTCGGATTGAGTTGTTACCACGGTGACACCGCTCGCCCACAGTTGCAACGCATTTTTAAAATCATCCGCACTCACGGTCATTATATGTTCTCCAATTAATCGATTATTTTGTGGTTGCTAAACCTTGTTGATCCCACGCTTTTATGCCGCCATCCATGCTATACACCTTAGTAAATCCAGCTGCTTTCAATAACTCTAAGGCTTTAGCAGAACGTCCACCACTTTTACACTGAGTAATGATAGTGGTGTCTTTGTAGGATTGCAGCTCTGACACACGGTCATTTAATTGCTTTAAAGGAATATGAAGCGCACCTGCAATATGCTCATCGTTCCATTCGTCATCTTCACGCACATCGACAATGATCGCTTTTTTCTCTGCATACAAGGTAGACGCATCCTTAGCAGTCACTAATTCCACGGCAGCCTGAGCAATAGATACACTCATCGTAAAAAGAACGCTCAGAATAAAAGTTTTTGAAAAAATACCCATGATTTACTCCTAACTATCTGATAATGTTTAAAATCTACAATGTCTTAAATTATGCCTCAATGGTGATACAGGCAAGTTTTTCAATTGTATTGTTACATAAATATCAATAACTATGTTCACAAAAAAAAAGCCCGCTAGTAGCGGGCTTTTTTGTCTGACACGGTTAATTTAATCGGATGATTAGTTTCCAATCCAGATTAATTCAACGCGACGGTTTTGTTCTCTGCCTTGTTCAGTGCGGTTATCAGCAACTGGTTTGCTTTCGCCATAGCCTTTAGCGTGTAATCTGTTGGTTACACCTTTTGAGGCTAAATAATTAGCAACAGACAATGAACGTTTTTGTGATAATTTCAGGTTGTAAGCGTTGCTACCTTCGCTGCTGGTATGGCCATCAACTTCAAGTTCGTTTTTCAATGGGTAGTTGATCAGATTTTGTGCAACACCATCGAGAATGTATTGCGCATTTTCAGTCAGTTGTGCTGAATCATATTTGAAGTTTACGCCTTTTAATTCCAAGCTGATTGGGCAACCTGTCGCATCAACTTTGCTACCTGCTAAAGTGCCAGCGCATTTATCGATACAATCATTAATGCCGTCATTATCAGAATCCAGCGTTGAGCAATCGACAACAGCAACAGGTTCTGGTGCGGGAGCAACGGGTTCTGGTGCTGTTGGTTTAGGACCAAAAGGAACAACAACACCAAGATTAACCGTCATGTCGTTGGTTACTCTACTGGTATCAATGTTATTATTGTAACCAGCGAGGTTATTGACGCGATCGTTGCTAGTAAAGGTATCACCAAAGCGATAACGAACATCACTACGCACTAATAGATTGTCAAGTACTTCATAGGTAAAACCTAAGCCAGCTTCAGCAATTAAAGTTGACGCACTGCGGCTACGCTTATCCACGACACCATTTATTCTTGTGTGTGTAGATGTAATGTCAGTATCCATGCCACCCAAAGCAATAACGGAATAAGGTGAAAACTTTCCACGCATAAAGTAGTATTGTAAATCGATGGTAGCACCCGCTAAATTCCAATCACCACGCGTGCGACTTCCAAAAATGTCTAGCCCATTGGTATTGTCGTAAGCTCGTCCAGTGTATCTTGCGGTGTCATAAAAACCTTTTACCTCAACATTAAAATGCTTATCAAGCATTTTACCAACAGCAAGTCCACCACCCCAGCCATTACCCGCTTTGCCACTACCTGTCGTTATAAACGTACCAAAAGGGGCAACATACCATCGGGTATCGACAGGTGCGCTAGCCTGAGACACGCTAGTATCTAAAGGTTCGTCAGCTTGAGCCAGAGAGATACTGCCTATACTTGCTAATACAGCAAGCGCAAGTAAATGTTTTTTTAGCATAAGATTCTCCTAAAGAATTAAAGAATTAAAGAATTAAAGAATTAAAGAATTAAAGAATTAAAGAATTGTCAACGGCTTTGATTCTAGCAGTTACACTGAGTTTCTTCAATGTAAAAAGACAAATTCACTACAAAATGTTAAAATAAAACAACAAAAAAACTGGCGTTGTCGTGTACTTGGTATTACAAAATGAGAATAAATAATCGCCACGGAGAAGGCTAAAGAGATGATTACTGGAGTCAAAATAGGGTAGGGGATTAAGTCTGTTGTTTTTACTGTTGTGCATGACTGCCAGTCTTTTAAAAGACTGGTAGTCATTAATATCGCTGTAACAGATTTAACACATTACCAAAAACTCTTTAGTTGTAGGTAGATTAGGTTTAAATATAGTCTAAGAAACACTATAAGTCTAAGTAACCCGTTTCTTCATGTAGAACGGTATCTAGCCCTTGTACTTCTTCGTCAGGGGTAACGCGTAAACCGATCCATTTATCCAAACCTTTTAGGATGAGATAACTGAATAAGCCACTCCATAAAATGGTCGCGCTAATCGCCAACGCTTGAATGCCGACTTGTTTGATGATGCTCACACCTTCAGGCAAACCTAAACCACCAAAACTACTGGCAGCAAATACGCCTGTTAATAATGAACCTGTGATACCGCCTATGCCGTGGACAGGAAATACGTCTAATGAGTCATCAATTTTTAGTGTGCGTTTAACGTATTGCGTGGCATAAAAACACACAAACCCAGCAGTCACACCAATAAATAATGCCCCAAAAGGTCCAACAAAACCAGAAGCGGGGGTAATCGTACCTAAGCCTGCAACCATACCTGTGACGATACCTAAAACGCTGGGTTTACCAAAGCGTTTCCATTCGATAAACATCCACGTCAATGATCCTGAAGCAGCACCGATATGGGTGACTAGCATTGCCATACCTGCACGTCCGTCTGAGGTTAAGGCACTGCCTGCATTAAAACCAAACCAGCCGACCCATAACATACCCGCGCCTGTGACCACCATAGTCATATTGTGCGGTGGCATTGCAGTAGTGGGAAAACCTTTTCGTTTGCCCAATACTAACGCGGACACTAACGCGGCAACCCCAGCGTTGACATGAATGACGATACCGCCAGCAAAGTCCATCGCGCCGTATTTGGCTAGCCAACCACCGCCCCAGATCCAATGACAGACAGGCATATAAACAATAATTAACCATAAGGCACTAAACCATAGCATGGCAGAGAATTTCATACGCTCGGCAAACGCGCCAACAATCAAGGCGGGTGTGATAATGGCGAACGTCATTTGAAACATGAAATAAACCGTTTCAGGAATATCACCTACCAAGACGGTGGTGTTTATATCGGGTAAAAATATTTTAGACGCGCCACCGATGACGGCTTGCAAACCCGCTCCATCGGTAAAAATAAAACTATAAACCCCTGCTAGCCACAATATGGATACTAAGCAGGTGATGGCAAAACATTGCATTAATACGGATAACACGTTTTTACTTCTGACCAATCCTGCGTAAAACAACGATAAGCCAGGGATGGTCATAAATAAAACCAAGACAGTGGAGGTTAAGACCCACGCAGTATTGGCTTGATTTAATTGGAGTGCGTCTGCCAAAGCCAGTTTTGGCAGTAACAGCAGTGGTAGGGTACGCATTGCGTACCTAGCTGAAAACGACATGGTTATATCCTTATAGTGCCATTAGATGGCTTCTTCCCCAGTTTCACCTGTTCTAATACGAATCACTTGTTCTAGGTTAGACACAAATATTTTTCCATCACCAATTTTGCCTGTGTTGGCGGCTTTTACAATTGCTTGCACGGCTTTATCCAGTACCTCATCGGTAACGGCAATTTCCAATTTAACTTTCGGTAGGAAATCAACAACGTATTCAGCTCCTCGGTAAAGTTCGGTATGCCCTTTTTGCCGACCAAAGCCTTTTACTTCGGTGGCGGTAACACCAGCAACGCCTATTTCAGAAAGGGCTTCTCTGACATCATCCATTTTGAACGGTTTAATAATCGCGGTTATCAGTTTCATGATTTTTCTCGTGTATTGCTAAAAATAGTTTGCAATCATAGAGAATTATTTATCAACATACAATTCAATCGTTCGAACAGTGTCACTAGACCGCGACACAAAAGCAACCACGTCCTTGATCTTTGGCTTGATACAACGCAGTATCGGCACGATCTAGCAGTATTTCTGGGTTAGTGCCGTGTTCTGGATAGAAGCTAATACCAATGCTCGTGCCAATGTTCACACTATCGGTTTCGCGTAGCAAAAACGGTTTGGTTAGTTCAGAAATAATCGCTAGTGCTACTCGTGCGACATTTTCGTGATGATTGATGTCGGGAAGTAAAACCACAAACTCATCGCCCCCTAAACGCGCCACTGTGTCTATTTTACGCAACTGAGCTAAAACTCGTTCTGACACTTGTTGCAATAGTTCATCGCCTGCTTTATGCCCAAAATTATCATTGACGGCTTTAAAACGATCTAAATCGAGCATCAATACGGCAAGTTGATTGCCCTCACGGTGCGCCCGTTCTATACCGTGATGCAAGCGTTCATCTAACAAACGACGGTTAGGTAGTTTAGTCAGCGGATCATAAAATGCTAGTTGCCTAATTTGTTCTTCGGCGGCTTTACGTTCGGTAATATCTTGCATAATACCCCTAAAATAAGTCGGCTCGGCATTTCTGGATTCATCAACGCGTCCTACTGAACGTATCCAACGCACTTGTTTATTGGCATCGATAATACGGTATTCCACATCATATTTTTCTCTGTCTTCGAGATGTGCTTGGGTAGCATCAACAAAGATATGCCAGTCATCTGGATGTATGACCGCTAAAAAATCTTCCCACTTAGTTTCTGATGATTCAGAAACGCCGAGTAGTTTACAAGCGATGGGTGACAAGATTTTTTGATGAGTAATTAAATCCAATTCCCACGTTCCTACGCCACCATAATGCTGACAGAGCGTTAGCCTTTGTTCACTCTCACGCAATTGCTGGTCTGAGAATTTACGATCAGTAATATCAATATGTGTGCCGCTCATGCGTATCGGTTTGCCGTCTGAATCACGTTGAACAATATTGGCATGATCCAAAACCCAATGCAGGACACCTTTGTCATCTGGCACACGGTATTCAATTTGATGGCTGGTTTGTTTACCATTCACTACAGCGCGTATTGATTGCCAGACTTTTTCGCGGTCTTCGTGATAAATAAAATCCAACCATTGTGGTGGAATGGGGTATATTTTGGGATAGTGATAGCGAAAAACTTTCATTTCAATAGTATGAATTTCTACTTTATGAGTCTCGACATTCCAATCCCAAAAACCTAATCCACTGCCTTTTAAAACGAAGTGTAAACGCCGTTCGCTTTCTATCAATGCCATATCTGCTCTTGACTGTTCAATGCTAAGCTGCGTCAAGCTGGCATAACTTTCAATTAATTCGATGTCTGCGGCGGATGGTTTTGCTGGCTGCGCATGATAGATAGCAAATGTCCCCAGCACTTTACCCTGATTGTTTTTAATGGGTTGAGACCAGCACGATTGCACGCCTGCTTGTTGAGCTAGATCACGAAAATCAGCCCAAAATGGATGCTGTTGAATATCCTCAACAATACAGCATTCGCTATGATAAGCCGCCGTACCACAACTGCCCATGCTTTCGCCAATCTCCAAACCATTAATAGCTTGGGTATAAAAATAAGGCAAACTGGGAGCTGCACCAAATCGTAGCTTATTATTGTCATCGATTAGTAAAATTGAGCAGAGCATTCCAGGATGCAGTTTTTCAACTTGCAGTGCTAATTCATTCAGTAAGTCGGGTAAAGCAATGCCCTGATTAATTGCTTGCAAAACATGATTGCGTAATGCCAGTTCATCGGTACGGCTATGCAATTCTTTCGCTATAAGTTCACGCTGGCGACTTTCTCGTTTTATAGATTGGTAGGAGGCGTACAGAACTGCGGCAAGCACACAAATGCAGAACGCAAACAACACCATTATTTTTAGATAGCGGACTAAATGCTCTTCGGTGGCATTAGGATTATAAATAAAGTTATCCAATAAATCATGATTAGCCACCATACCTGCTTGTATAAAAATATCCGCCATGTGTTCGATCCGCCAAGGATTGATATGACCTATTTCTACCGAGTCTGAGACTATCAGTGAGCGGGTAGCTTCGGTTTCAAACTCCAGATGTCCTTTGGTTTTAGTTACTTTGTATTGATTTTGTAATAAGGCAATAATTTCCTGTGGATGTGAGAGTGCATATTGCCACCCTTGCAAACTGGCATTCAGGAATGCTTTAACACGCTCTGGATGTTGCTTTAATTCATTTTCGCTGGTAAACAGCATATCGCTATAAAAATCAATGCCGTAATTACGCGGATTAAGTACATTAAATTCAACGCCTTGTTGTTTTAAAAAATAGGGTTCATTGCTGAGATAACCATTGAAGGCATCCACTTTTCCTTTCACTAAATCCTGAATATCAAAACTGCTGGGAATAATCTGAATATCTTTTACATTAACGTGTTCACTACTGAACATGGCGAGAAAATCAACATCAACGCGTGGGTCTATCATCATGACTTTTTTACCGATGAGATCACTGGGTGAAAAAATTTTCGCCTCTTTTCGAGCCAGTAACACCGAAGGTGAATGCTGATAAATAGCCGCCAGTAACACCAGCGGCTCTCCTTTTAAGCGATCCAACACTAATTCACTATTTGCAACACCGTATTGCGCATGACCTTGTAAAACTTCATTAACGGGGATTTTGTCGGGCGTGCCTTCGTGTATTACCACGTCCAGCCCTGCTTGTTTATAATAACCTTGTTGCACAGCGGCATAGTAGCCCGCAAATTGAAATTGATGGTGCCAGCGTAGTTGTAAATCGATGGTTTCCGAATGCACAGTTATTGCGGCAAGTAAGCCGATTATCAGTGTGACAAGTTGTAAGCAAAATTTACAGGGCATAAGCAAAATGTTTTTACCTAATGGACAACGGGAGTTCAATCGCGTTAGCTATTGAACATAAAGTAAGTAACAGGACATAAAATTCAGCATCATTTAAAACGTCCATAACGCAGTAGCATAATAGGCAGCAATGATAAATTCAATAGTGTTGAAGACGCTAAACCACCAATAATAATCGCCGCCATTGGTCCCATAATCTCGCGACCTGCATTATCACTATTAAAAGCAATCGGAAACATCGCTAAAGCAGTTACCAGAGCGGTCATTAGTATAGACGGTAAACGCTCACCCGCACCTAGCAGTACAGTATCCAAATTCCACGCTTTACCTTGCTCTTCGACTAAATGCTGATAATGGGACAACAGCATAATGCTATTACGCACCGTAATTCCAAACAAAGTGACAAAACCCACCACTGAACCTACCGATAAAGTTGCGTCTGTTAACAACACCGCCGCCACGCCACCAATGAGCGCGAACGGTAAATTAACCAATGTCAGTAACGCATTGCGTAAACTGCCGATAGCGATATAAATTAACATTAACACACCCGCGCCTGCTAACAAAGAATAACCGATTAAATTACGCCGCGCTTCGGCTTGCTCAACTGCCGCGCCTGTAAATTCAGGATAACTGTCAGCGGTAAAGGCAATATCTGTTAATACCCGTTTTTTTAATTCTGCCATAAATTCATCCAAATCGCGATTTAGCACATTGCAAGTCACGGTTTGCCTCCGCTGGGAATTTTGATGCAGAATATTATAACGGCTGGCGGTATGAGTAATGTCGGCGACTTGCTCCAATCTTATCAGACTACCATCCCGCGCCCTAAGTGGCAGTTGCGCAATAGATTCGGGTTGCTGTCTTAACTCTGGCGACAACGCTACTGCCACATTATAAATTTTATTGCCTTGTAGGTTTTTACCGACCACGCGGGTTTCATAAGCAGTTTGCAAACTATCCATGACTTGCATCGTGCTAACGCCTGTTGCGGTAAGCTGGTCGAGATTTAACTGAACTTGTAACAGCGGTGTTGCAGGCGGTGAACGTAGTTGTATATCAGTAGCTCCCTGCATATCATGCAAAATAGCCGAAACCGCTTGCGCTTTGCTGTCCAGCACATTCAAGTCATTACCATAAATATTCACCACCACAGGTGCTGTATAACCTGAGATAGTTTCATCAATTCGTTCAGTTAAAAAAGTATTAGCTTCGTATAAAATACCCAAAAAATTGCCCAGAATGTCGCGCAATTGCTCAAGAATACGTTGTTGTTCTGCACCTGATGACGGATTCAAACGAATTTCATATTCACTGTAATGACTGCCATAAGTATCTGCACCGCGTTCTGCCCGTCCTGCCCATTGCGACACCGATTGCACGCCGTCAATTTTCATAAACTGCTCAGTGAGTTGACTACCGATACGCAAGGATTCTTGCAACGAAGTCCCTGGAATGCTGGTGGTGTGGACAATATAATGCCCTTCGCGCAGTTCGGGTAACAGTTTGCTATCGAACTGGAAAAAAGCCGCAATACCCGCAATACATAACAACACACTGGCAATAATCACCGCGTTAAAGTGCTTAGCAATCACACCCAAAAACGCCTTATAGCGCGGTTTGAGCAGCTTAATCAACGGAGGGTCATCAGAGCAGGACTGCCAGTCCTTTAAAGGACTGGCAGTCCTGTTACCCAACAACACATAACACAACGCGGGGGTAAGCGTCAGTGCGACCAGTAACGACACTAAAATTGCCAAAATATACGCATAGCCCAACGGTGCAAATAAACGTCCGACCACGCCACTTAAGGTTAACAATGGCACAAATGCCAACGCGACTATAAAACTGGCATACACCACCGAACTACGCACTTCCATTGACGCAGTGTAAACAATATAACTAGCGGGTTGTGGCTGAGGTAATAAACGATTTTCGCGCAAACGGCGAAAAATATTTTCAGTATCAATAATGGCATCATCCACCACTTCTCCCAAGGCAATTGCCAAACCGCCCAATACCATAATATTCAGATTAACCCCTGCTTGTAACAATACCAACATCGCGCCCGTCAAGGACACAGGAATTGCCAATGCGGAAATAAACGCGGTGCGAATATTAAACAAAAAGCCATACAAAATAATGACCACGAACAAGCCACCCAACAGCAAATGCCCTGATAAATTACGCAATGAGGTTTCGATATAATCAGCGGGGCGAAACAAATGCGCATAAAACTGAATGCCTTGCTTTTGAAACAGCGGTTCAAATTCTTTCAGCGTTTGTTCAACCTGCCGCGATACTGATAACGTATTCGCGCCATATTGACCAATCACCATCATCACTATGCCTTGTTTGCCCATGATTTGCGCCGCGCCTATCGGCGGTTCTGGCGCGTATTCAATGTGAGCAACTTCACCTAAGGTAATTGGCTGATTACCCGATGCTTGGTTAAGCAAGGGTATTTTTGCAAATTGTTCTGGCGTTTGCGGTTGCCCTGTCACTTGCAGAGTGAAGCGTTGATTTTGGTTTTCAATAAAACCACTGCCTTGAATCATCCCCGCTTGAGAGGCAGTTTGAATCACTTCCTCCAGCGATACATTGAAGCGTTGCAACTGTACAGGATCAAGCTGAATTTGTAACTGCTTAATCTCGCCGCCAAACACATTAACATCCGCAACCCCCGTCACAGCCAATAAACGCGGCACCAGTGTCCAATCCACCAAACTGCGCAACGCCATTAAATCTTGCTGTTCTGAGCTTAAACCGATGGTTAAAACCGTTGCAGATGACGAGGACAAGGGTAAGGTAATCGGAGTAACACCTTGCGGTAACTGCGCTGTCAAACTCGCCAAGCGTTCACTAATCAATTGCCGATTCAGATAAATATTACTGTTTTCTGCAAAGGTGGCGATGACAATCGACAAACCTTGTATCGATTCAGAGCGCACCGCTTTTAAGCCCACCAAACCACTTACAGCCGTTTCAATCGGATGCGTAACCAATACTTCAACCTGTTCAGCCGACAAACCGATTGATTCAGTTTGAATAATCACCTGCTTGGGAGAAAACTCAGGAAAAATATCCAGACCAGCGGTGGTAAAGCGATACGCCCCGACCAGTAAAATAACTATCGCCAACGCGATAACGATACCGTAAAAACGAATGGAAAAACGGACTAGGGTGCTAAGCATGATGTAGGGTTATTAATAATTTGAGTAGCGTATTAAATCTGTTATTTTTACTTTTGAGCATGACTGCCAGTCCTTTAAAGGACTGGCAGTCATTAAGTAAGCCTAGCCAGTAACTTTAAAGTCGTCAAAATAAAATGGACTGACTACTAACTGTTTTCTGTTAGTCTGTGCCGTTATCAAATGCTGATAAACCTTAAGGAATAGATCATGAAAAAACGATTTTTGACTTTATTATGTCTTTTTGCCGTCAATGGTATAGCGATTGCCGATGATACACAAACTCGCCTAAAAGCAATGGCAGAAGAAATGGACAGTAGTCGTGCGCGTCACAACGGTTCAAGCGAAACCTATTTTTCAGAAAACTGCCCTAAACAAATTGATTTTTGGACACAGGCGGCGCAACAAGGACAGCCCATCGCACAGACATTATTGGGTGGCTGCTATCATTTCGGCAAAGGTATCGGCAAAGATGATGCTCAGGCAGTCGCGTGGACTCGTAAAGCCGCTGAACAAGGCTATGCTAATGCGCAATCTAATTTAGGGTCTGCGTATGACAATGGCACAGGTGTCTCCAAAGACGAAACTCAAGCAGTTGCATGGTTTCGCAAAGCTGCTGAACAAGGCTATGCACAAGCGCAATTTAATTTAGGGACTATGTATGTAGAAGGCAGAGGGGTCGCCAAAGATGAAACCCAAGCAGTTGCATGGTTTCGCAAAGCCGCCGAACAAGGAAATGTAGATGCACAATCTAATTTAGGGATTATGTATGAAAAAGGCATAGGCATCACCAAAGATGAAACCCAAGCAGTCGCGTGGCTTCGCAAAGCCGCTGAACAAGGAGATGCAGGAGCGCAATCTAATTTAGGGGTTGCGTATTACAATGGTACAGGCATCGCCAAAGATGAAACCCAAGCAGTTGCATGGTTTCGCAAAGCCGCTGAACAAGGAGATGCAAAAGCGCAATTTAAATTAGGGGCTGCGTATTACAATGGCATAGGTGTTGCCAAAGACGATGCGCAAGCTGTAGCGTGGTGGCGCAAAGCCGCTGAACAAGGAAATGCAAGAGCGCAATCTAATTTAGGGTATGCGTATTACAATGGTACAGGAGGTGTCGCCAAAGATGAGGCGCAAGCAGTCGCGTGGTATCGGAAAGCCGCTGAACAAGGCGATGCAGATGCACAATCTGATTTAGGGTTTGCGTATGCAACTGGCGAAGGTGTCACCAAAGATGAAGCGCAAGCAGTCACATGGTTTCGTAAAGCCGCTGAACAAGGTTATGCAAGAGCGCAATTTAGATTAGGGATTATGTATATAAGTGGCACAGGGGTCGCCAAAGACAACGCTCAAGCAGTCGCGTGGATTCGTAAAGCCGCTGAACAAGGCAATGTTGACGCACAAGAGGTTTTAAAGCAATTGCCGCAATGTGGGGGTGGACGTAGCGTTACTCATGAACGGTGGTGTTAATGTTTAACTATTGCTATGATTCTATACACAGTCCGCTCAGCTTGATTTGCTTTCAGGCGCGGCTTCACTTTAGGTAAGCAGGAAAATAATCTTAGCCTACCTTTCATTTTAATAACAAAAACGAGGAGAGAATCATGGGTTTTATGCAGGGCAAACGGGTGTTGATAGTCGGATTAGCCAGTAATCGGTCTATTGCATGGGGAATTGCACAAGCGATGCACCGTGAAGGTGCGGAATTAGCCTTCACCTTTCAAAATGAAAAACTACAAAGTCGTGTGGAAGACATGGCGGCACAATGTGGTTCTAACATTATCATTGAATGTGATGTCAGTATTGATGCACATATCGACAATGTATTTGCAAAACTGGGCGAGCAGTGGGATGGTTTGGATTGCATCGTGCATTCAGTGGCGTTTGCACCGCGTGACGCATTGAATGGCGATTATGTCGATGTGACGACTCGCGAAAATTTCAATATTGCTCATGATGTCAGTTCATACAGCTTTACTGCGTTGGCAAAAGCAGGACGCGCTATGATGCAAGGTCGTAATGGTTCATTATTAACGCTGACCTATTTAGGCGCAGAACGGGCGATTCCTAATTACAATGTGATGGGTGTTGCGAAAGCCAGTTTAGAAGCCAATGTGCGTTATATGGCGGTAGCATTGGGTGCAGAAGGAACGCGGGTGAATGCGATTTCCGCAGGACCAATTAGAACCTTGGCAGCGTCAGGCATTAATGATTTTAAAGCGATGCTCAATAAAGCGGCGGATACGTCGCCATTAAAGAGAAATATCACTATTGAAGAAGTCGGTAATGCGGCGGCGTTTATGTGTTCTGATTTGGCTTCGGGTATTACGGGCGAGATTACTTATGTGGATTGCGGTTATAACATTGCAGGTTTAGCGGCATCTTGATGAAATTAAAAGTAGTCTGAGAACCGAGTGATTTGTGTCATCGTAGAGCGTTGCATTACAACGTCTCTACGATACGCTTAAAACCTTCAGTGTTTCTTCATCCCTATTCAACTGATTCTTCAGGCAATCGCATAATTGCTCCGATTTCAAAACCGCCATCCTCAAGAACTTGACATCTGGCAACTGTAATAAGAAAATCCAGCATAGGCATAGCTGTTTCCTGAATAATACTGACCTCTACAACAGAATCAACCTCAAAAGGATGCTGACAAACAAGAGAAACGCCTGTACTACTGAGAGTTAAGCAAAGAGCTTCATATAATTTATTAGAACCTTGTAATTTACAAAAAATTTCGCACTGTATATTAATTCGCGGTTCATTTCGTTTTTCGATGTTACTCATTAAGTTACCTGTCTAAATCAACATGGATTGAATAGTTTTCTGGTTGTTAAAGCGGAGTTTAAGATCATTCTGGATTTCATTTAATCGCCCAATGATGTTTTTTATAAGGTGCAAAAAGGGAGCTTTACGCTCCCTTTTTTGGTTACTCTTCGTGGCTTAACTTACCGTGGCATTGTTTATACTTTTTGCCTGAACCACAAGGGCAAGGATCGTTACGCCCTATTTTATGTCCTTCACGAACAAACGGTTGCTCCGATTCATTTTCTTGTTCTTCATCATGCTCAGTCTCAAGTAATGACTGCTCATAAGCATCTAGCGTCGGTGCGGGGGCATGGTCGAAGTGCATTTCTCTGGGAGCTTGTTGTTGCTCATCCAATGCCTGTACTTCTTCGTCTTGACTCACTCTGACTTTAAATAGAATACTGATGACTTCGTATTTAATGTCTTCCAGCAAGGTGCTAAACATTTCAAAAGCTTCACGTTTGTATTCTTGCTTAGGGTCTTTTTGTGCGTAGCCGCGTAAATGAATACCTTGACGCAAATAGTCCATTGCCAATAGATGCTCTTTCCAACTGTTATCCAACACCTGCATCATCACTGATTTTTCAAAATGTTGTAACACGGGTTTGCCACCATCAATGTGTTTTTCTTTCTCGTGGTGATTTTGTTCAAGAAGTTCAATAATGCGAGCGCGTAATCTTTCTTCTGTTAAATTATGATCGTCGTCCAGCATTTTCTGCACTGGAACTTCAACCGTAAATTCGTGCTGTAAATGCTCTTCTAAGCCTTTAATATCCCATTGTTCCACCATTGTTTTGGCTGGAATATATTGGGTAATGACATTGTTGACCACATCCGCACGGATTGCACTGATAATGTCAGAAATTTCTTCTGCCGCCATTAGTTCATTGCGCTGTGCGTAAACAACCTTACGTTGGTCGTTTGCCACATCGTCATACGCCAGAATTTCTTTACGCACGTCAAAGTTACGCGCTTCAACTTTGCGTTGCGCATTTTCAATAGAACGAGTAACCCACGGGTGTTCAATGGCTTCACCATTGCCCATGCCGAGTTTTTGCATTAAGCCTGCAACACGCTCGGAGGCAAAAATGCGCATTAAGTCATCTTGTAGCGATAAATAGAAACGAGTAGAACCAGGATCGCCTTGACGACCTGAACGTCCTCTTAATTGGTTATCGATACGACGTGATTCATGACGCTCTGAACCGATAACGTGTAAACCACCACTGGCAATAACTTGATTGTGTCTGTCTAACCACGCACCGCGTATTCTGGCTTTTTCTTCTTCGCTGGCATCTTCGCCTAGGGCTTTTAATTCGGCTTCCAGATTACCACCTAACACGATGTCAGTACCACGACCTGCCATGTTGGTAGCGATAGTCACCGCACTTGGCATACCCGCTTGTTCAACAATATGGGCTTCACGCTCATGTTGTTTGGCATTGAGGACTTCGTGTTTAACGCCTTGTTTGTGTAAAAGGGCTGACAGGCGTTCAGAATTTTCAATCGAGGTTGTGCCGACCAATACAGGTTGCCCGCGTAAGCTACATTCCTTAATGTCTTCGGCAACGGCTAAATATTTTTCATCGGTGGTCAGGAAAATAACATCGCCTTTGTCTTTACGAATCATCGGACGATGCGTCGGAATAATGACCACTTCCAGCCCGTAAATTGAATTTAACTCAAAGGCTTCGGTATCGGCAGTCCCCGTCATGCCTGACAATTTTTCGTATAAACGAAAATAGTTTTGGAAGGTGATAGAGGCGAGGGTTTGATTTTCGTTATTAATAGTCACGCCTTCTTTGGCTTCAATGGCTTGATGCAGCCCTTCTGACCAACGACGACCAGGCATGATACGCCCAGTAAATTCATCAACAATGATAACTTCATTATTGGCAACGATATAATCCACGTCTTTTTTGAATAATACATGAGCGCGTAATGAGGCGTTCAAGTAATGCATTAAGCGAATATTTGCCGCACCATATAAGCTAGTGCCTTCAGCCATTAAGCCATGTTCAGCCATTAAGCGTTCAACGTGTTCATGACCTGATTCGGTGAGATGTACTTGACGGATTTTTTCATCCACCGTGTAATCGCCGATTTCGCCTACCGTATTACCTTCTTTATCGTTTTCTTTTTCTTGTTTGATTAAAAAGGGAATAATGGCGTTGGCTTTGATATAAACGTCGGTGCTTTCTTCGGTAGGACCAGAAATAATCAGCGGGGTACGAGCTTCGTCAATCAAAATAGAATCGACTTCATCGACGATAGCAAAACTTAAATCACGTTGGACTTTTTGTTCCAGCGTGTATTCCATATTGTCGCGTAAATAATCAAAACCAAATTCGTTGTTAGTGCCGTAAGTAATATCGGCGGCGTACGCACTGCGGCGTTCGCTTTTATCCATTTGGCTAATAATGACCCCTGTGGTCATGCCCAGAAAATTATAAAGCTTGCCCATCCATTCTGCATCACGCTTAGCAAGATAATCATTGACCGTGACAACGTGAACACCTCGCCCAGACAAGGCATTGAGATACGCGGCTAAGGTTGCCATCAAGGTTTTACCTTCGCCCGTTTTCATTTCAGAAATTTTGCCGTCATGTAAAATCATGCCGCCAATTAACTGAACATCAAAATGACGCATACCAAAAACCCGCGTCGAGGCTTCTCGCACTGCTGCAAACGCATCGGGAATCAAGTCATCCAGAGTTTCGCCTTGTGCCAAGCGATCTCGAAATTCCTGCGTTTTTGCTGTTAACGCCGCATCAGATAGTTTTTCGTATTCGAAAGCCAAGGCATTGATCTGCTTGACCCGCTTCGTTTTCTTTTTGATAAGCCTATCGTTACGGCTTCCTACAACAAACTTAACCAGTTTCCCCAACATGCTTTTTTTCCAGAGTGTATTTAGTAAATGATTGAAAAGTGGGGGATTATATACTGTCTACGTCGTTAGTGACAGATAAAACCCCGCATATTTGTGCTTTGCCCACTACTATATAGTGGTCTAATTTAAGATAAACAAGGCAGTAGCTTGAAATTTTGTAGACTTAAGAGCTTATACATTGCACAATTCTAACGCTACTATTATAAGCGTCAGGTAGTTGAAATCAGCCAATAATGGCAACAACGTACTAGCCATTGAGTAATGACGCATGAGTTAAATCGAGGAGAAAAAAATGCACCAAACTTCTAAAAAGTTATTAAATAATTTCCTAATCGGCGTTTTTGCCATTATTCCCATCGTTATCGTATTGCAGATTATCATTTTTGTTAAAGGTTTAATCTCCGATCTATTTCGTGTTGTTTATATTTTTTCTGACAGCTCTCTTTATACCGCGCTTATTTTTATTATCAGTTTTTCTCTGCTGGCGTGGATAGGTCACACCATCGCACAAAAAGGCGGCTCTTTCGTTATTAGAGCATTTGACTTTATTATTGACAGAATTCCGCTACTAAACACTGTTTACCGTGTGTTGAAGAAAGTCATCAATATGTTTTTGTCACATGATGAAGCGATTGCCAAAGAAGTGGTTTATGTCGAATATCCAAAAGAGGGTATTTGGGTTCCCGCCTATGTCACAAATCGACAAAAGGACAAATTCATCCTGTTTATTCCGACTTCACCCAATCCCACTTCTGGCTTTACTGTCATTGTTGATAAGTCAAAAATCGTAACCTCCACCATGAATATTGAAGAGGCAACCAGTTTCATCGTCAGTGTCGGTGTCGATTACGACAAAGCGTTTGAAGCCACACAATTACCTTAGGACAAAAAAATGAAATTAATTATCTCAGTAATAGCGATACTGGTGCTGATCGCTAGTACCGCTTGCAGCAAAGAAGAAAATCAGCCCGAACCAGCCGTGCAAAAAGCCGTTACTGACATTATAAAAACGGAAGCTGTTAGTATCAATAATGCCCAAAAAGCGTTAGAGGATTCTAAACAAGTCAATCAAATGATTCAGGATTCTGCGGCTGAGCAGCGTGAAACCATAGAAAAAACTCAGCAGTAGAATACAGGTTACATTCAGCATGAATTGAAACTCAGCCACAGGGATGTGGTTGAGCGTACGCTATTCTGGTCATCGTGATTATCTATAGATCCTTAAATTTTTAAGCACCTTACCGTGTTGAATCGAATTTACGATTAACTATGCGGTAAGGGTTAGGGCTTATTCTGCCCTGTATCATACACATTAAGTTTTAGTGTAATTCCTTGCCACTCGCGGCTTTTTGTATGCTATAGTCTAGCTCAATAAGAATGATTGTTGATAGCTCGATAATCGCTTGGCAATCAAGCACACTTTACCCTTGGGGGCTTTATTATGGCTATTAATTTTAAAAATCTTGCGGTAGGCGATTTGGGGAAAATAATTGGTTTTGAACCTTCGGGTAAAGCCTATCGTAAACGCTTATTGGCAATGGGTTTAACGCCTGGAACAGAATTCAGTATTACGCGTTTCGCGCCTATGGGTGATCCTGTGGAAATAAAATTGCGTGGGTTTGCACTCACTTTGCGTAAAGATGAAGCAGCTATTTTACAAATAGAGAAATTGTGATGGATTGTGATTTTATCGTCGGTGTTGTCGGCAATCCTAATTGCGGCAAAACTACGCTATTTAATGTTCTGACAGGTTCTAAACAACACGTTGGTAATTGGCCAGGTGTCACTGTTGAAAAAAAAACGGGCGAGTATCGCTTTGCTGATAAATACATTGAATTGGTCGATTTACCAGGAACTTATTCCCTAGAGTCTGCCGACGATTCGGTATCGTTAGATGAAAAAGTCGCTCGTGATTATGTGGCAAGTAGAGCCGCTGATTTGATTGTCAATATCGTCGATGCCTCTAATATTGAGCGTAATCTTTATTTAACCTCACAGCTTATTGAAATGCGCGTACCTATGATTTTGGTACTCAATATGATTGATGTGGTGAAACAACGTGGTATTAAAATCGACACCCATTTTTTGGCTGAGCAATTAGGCTGTCCTGTAATTGCGATTTCTGCCGCAAGTCGTTTCGGTATTCATCAGCTTCAAACAACAATTAATAGCGCGGTTATCGCTAAACCTGTTCCCATTGCTTGTATCACTTATCATCCTGCCTTAGAAGCGGCAGTCGAAGAAATTTCCCCGCTGTTGCTTGAAACGGCACAGCACTATCCTTGTGATTGTCGCTGGTTAGCCTTACGTTTACTAGAAGATGATACGCTGGCGAAGGAAATTGCAGGCAAGCTATTTTTACCCAAAGCGCGAAAATATCAGCAGCAAGTCGAGCAAGAAACAGACGATGAAATCGATATTTTAGCCGCTGATGCGCGGTACGGTTTTGTTAATCAAATCACTCAAGGTGCAGTCTGTAAACTCAATGAAATTAGTCGCCACGGCACGGAACGCATCGATAATATTGTGTTAAATCGCTTTTTAGGCATTCCGATTTTTCTGCTGGTGATGTATGCCATGTTTATGTTTACCATCAACATCGGCAGTGCGTTTGTGGATTTTTTCGATCAAGTGGTCGGTGCGTTATTGGTCGATGGTTTAGGCGTATTGTTGGCTCAAATAGCTACCCCAGAATGGTTGCAAGTATTAATCACCAAAGGCTTAGGTGGTGGTATTCAAGTGGTTGCCACTTTTATTCCGATTGTGGGTTTTTTGTTTCTGTTTTTATCCGCATTGGAAGATTCTGGCTATATGGCGCGTGCGGCGTTTGTCATGGATAGATTCATGCGTTTAATTGGTCTCCCAGGAAAATCGTTTGTGCCGATGATAGTCGGGTTTGGTTGTAACGTGCCTGCAATTATGGCGACACGCACACTAGAAAATCAGCGTGACCGTATACTGACTAATTTAATGAATCCGTTTATGTCTTGTGGTGCAAGACTGCCTGTGTATGCGTTATTTGCAGCGGCGTTTTTTCCTGTCGGTGGGCAGAATTTAGTATTTGGTTTATATATACTGGGGATTACAGTCGCAGTATTGACAGGTTTAATCATGCGTCATACCCTATTTAAAGGCGAAACCACGCCATTTATCATGGAATTACCTACTTACCATTTGCCGACTTTTCGGGGAGTGTTGTTACGCACTTGGGATAGATTGCATTCTTTTTTAACCAATGCGGGTAAGGTGATTGTACCAATGGTGCTGGTGTTAAATTTTCTTAATGCACTAGGAACAGATGGCAGTTTTGGTCAGGAAAACAGTGATAAATCAGTATTAAGCGAAATCGGACGTAGTTTAACGCCCGCATTTAAACCAATGGGGATCAGCAACGACAATTGGCCTGCCACCGTTGGTATTTTTACGGGTGTGTTAGCGAAAGAGGCGGTGGTAGGCACATTGAATGCGTTGTATAGTCAAATGGCAACCGCTAACGCACCAACTGAGCCACTTGTATTTAATCTTAAAGACGCGCTATTAGCGGCTTGTGCAACCATTCCCGAAAATTTACACACCGTAGCAACTAATCTCCTAGACCCATTAGGACTCAATGCCGTGAATGAGGAGCAGGCGTTGAATACCACGACTTTTGCCGCCATGCAGCACAGTTTTGATGGTAAAGCAGGCGCGTTTGCGTATTTATTATTTATTTTATTGTACGCGCCTTGTGTTGCCGCGACTGCCGCTATTTATCGCGAAACTAACCGTAATTGGACGCTGTTTGTGGTGTTTTGGACGACAGGCATTGCTTATATAACTGCGACTATTTTTTATCAAGCCATGACTTATGACGAACATCCAAGCTATTCTCTACTCTGGATAATAGGATTATTACTGGCTTTTTCATCAATATTATTTGGCTTGTGGTTACTGGGAAAAAAACCAGAAAAAACCTTTCAGGAGCTTAGCTAATGATTTTATCTGACTTAAGAAGTTATTTAAAACAACAGCATACAGTTGCTTTGGCTGATTTGGTAAATCATTTTAACATTGATGCTAATGCACTACGCGGTATGTTGAGTAAATGGATTAGCAAAGGTTATGTGCGCGTTGTGCCGCTGAAATCTTCTTGTGGTACAGGTTGCTGTAAATGTGATCCTACGTTGACAGAACTTTATGAGTGGATAAATAAATAGCTACGATAAAGCGTGTTCGTCTAAAATAGCACTATCCAACTTAGTGTGGAATGGTTTATTTTCAAGCATTTAAAATTCGCATATTTCCGCTTGTCTTATAATATCTGTTCTTGAGTGAAGCATTTTAAGTTGAAGACCTGAATTCACGCTACCTCAACAAACAGGAGTCTAACATTGTCCACCCAGTCATCCAGTATTCTCATTGGCTATTTATCTGAAGTTCGTAATAACGGTATGGATGCCAGAATCGCAGATGAGTATGTCAAAGATACCTCGCGTATCAAAGTAGACAATGAAGAAATTTTGGTCGGTCATATTGGTTCGTATGTCGCTATTCGGCAAGCTGATATTAGTATTTTAGCCATTACCATTCAAATGTGGGAAAAGCACCGTTTTGATAATGCTGATATGCGTAAAACCGATCGCTTTATTGCCTTAGCTCCCGTGGGTGAAATTCAAACAGACGGTACTTTTTTGCGTGGTATCACCAATTACCCTACCTCAGGTGCAAAGGTTTATGCAGTTGGTATCACTGAAGTCAGTGCTATTTTCTCCAAATATCGCAAATATAAATTTTTTATTGGTCAATTATCTTCCCATAGGGGTTATGACCTCAGTCTTGATCCGCAGATTTTCTTTAGTCGGCATTTTGCTATTGTCGGGCAGTCTGGCTCAGGTAAATCATGGACAGTGACTAATCTGGTTCAACGTGCCGTTAAATCCATGCCAAAAAGTCATATTATTTTGCTGGATTTACATGGTGAATATTGCTGGAAAGACACCAAAGGCGTGAGATATTCGGCGTTTGATGAAAATATTGTGAATTGTATCGATGCACAAGAAATGGAAATGCCTTATTGGATGATGAGTTATGCCGAATTGGTAGACTTATTCATTGATCGTGAAGATAAAGGTGCGTCCACGCAAATGTCCTTCATGAGTGAAGTATTGATGCAGCTTAAGCGCAAAGAATCTAAGCGTATCGGTTTGGCAACGTTTTCTATTGATACGCCTATCTATTTTTCCTTAGCAGAATTGTACATCGCGTTTAAAACCGCCAATGAAGAAAAAAAGGCGTTTGGTAAAGTGCTAGGTCCTTTATTTGGACAGTTTGATAATTTTCTCATTAAAATGCAAAGTCGCTTAAACGACGTGCGTTATGACTTTTTACTCAGACCCAAAAAACGTAAAAGCTCAGAAAGCATGGTGGATTTATTGCGCACTTTTGTCGGCTTAGGTGACAAAAAAGCCAATGTCACGGTGGTGGATTTAAGTGCCGTGCCGTCCGATATTCGCCCTGCGATTGCCGCGCAAGTGGGGCGTTTAGCTTACGAGTTTAATTATTGGAATCCTAACCGTCGCGAATTTCCCATCACCCTGATTTGTGAAGAAGCCCATGTTTACATTCCCAAAGAAAAAGGCGGGCAATTTGAAGGCTCGAAAAAAATGATGGAGCGTATTGCCAAAGAAGGTCGAAAATACGGCGTGTCTATTGGCGTGGTGAGTCAAAGACCCACCGAGTTATCTGAAACCATGCTGTCACAATGCAGCTCTTTTATCTGCTTACGCACCACCAGCTTAGAAGATCAAGTGTATATCAGAGGATTGATTCCAGAATCTGAGGGTAATTTAGCGGATGTGTTAAGTTCACTTGGCAGAGGCGAAGCTCTAGTATTAGGTGAAGCCGTCCCGTTACCAACGCGTGTACAACTTTACAAACCGAATCCAGAGCCAAAAAGTAATGACGTGGATTATGTGACTGGCTGGCGTAGAGGCGTTGCTGATTTGGATGTCGAAGAAATCGTGCAGCTATGGCGCACACAAGACAGACGATAAAGGAGAAATCTGTTGGCGTGGTTAATTTTATTTTCCGCAGGGTGCGTAGAAATCGTCTTTGCTCTAAGCCTTAAATACAACCAAGGTTTTACCAAACTATTACCCAGCATCATCACTTGTCTGTCAGGTGCAGGTAGTTTTGGCTTATTAATGTGGGCAATTAAAAGCCTACCATTAGGAACAGCTTATGCCGTATGGACAGGCATGGGTGCGGTCGGTGTTGCCATTATGGGCATTATTCTATTCAAAGAATCGATGGACTGGATACGTTTATTATCCATTACCTTGGTAATTATCGGCATCATCGGACTTAAATTAACCGATAATAATTAACGTGTTACATCTTATTTCACAATCACCGATTGAAAGCGCGGTATTGGAGCGCGTCGCGGTTAGCGATGAATTGGTATTTCTTGATAATGCCGTGTTGCGATTATTACAACAAGGCGAATTAAATCAAATCTTAAGCGCGTTACTCAAAAATCATCAACTTTATGTATTAGCCGACACCTTAACAGTGCGCGGTATCAGCGCAGAAGAGCTAGTGCAAGGCATTAGCGTCATTGATTATCCGCAGTTAGTCGCCTTAACCATCAAGCATTCGGTCATTCAATCATGGTCGTAATGCCAGAAACCACGTCACAAGGCTTTTTAATCAATGTAGCAGATTGGAATGAAAGCGTAGCAACCACACACGCACAATTAAATAATATCGTTTTAACCCCCGCCCACTGGGAAATCATTCACTTCATCCGCGATTATTATCAGCACTATAAACACCTACCCAATATGCGTGTTTTTACCAAAGCCATTGCCAAAACCTTAGGTGAAAACAAAGGCAATAGCCGCTATTTACATGGCTTATTTCCCGACGCACCATTACGCGATGCCTGTAAATTAGCAGGATTACCGAAGCCGCCAACTTGTCTGTAGTTGTAACGCTCATGTAAACATCGGTAATCTGACATAGCCATGTAGTATGGGCAAACATCTCTATCGTTTGCTCTCACTGAATTGGCATAATCATCGGTGGGCAAGAAAAAAAGACGCTTGCCAACCTAATCAGCACAAGTAGATTATTTATAATTATGCTAAAACTATTCTTACCTTCACTGGTGCGCGGTGTTTATCGCTACGATCAGTTAATAAAAAATACTGATAACAAGAAATTTATTAAAACAAAATGGGCTTTCTTACCAAATGAATACAAAGAATTTTTCGAGCAACAATTAAAATTTAGTAACGACCTTTCAAACAATATTCTGACACTATCAGCAACAGGACTTTCTGAAACATTAACGAATAAGAAAAACCGATTTTTCAAAAAGCATCAAAATTATTTTAAAAACTGGCAAAATCCTGATGGTGAAATTTATTATTTAGAAGTTAAATTTATTGTAAAAATATTAACCTATTTATTTAAGGCTGATGGCTTGGATAAATTTGAACCACAAAAAAAGATAGGTTCATATTTTGTTGATTTTGCAATACAGGGCGATAAAAATTATATCATTGAATTAGATGGTTTTGGTAAATTTGAATATAAAGATGCCCTTGATAAATTTTTACAAAGACAAAATTATTTAATTTCACAAGGCTGGACAATTTATCGTTATTCTTATTCAGATGTTATAAATTCAACCGAGAAAACAGCAAAAGAAATTGTTAATATTTTTAGTCATGATAAACAACTTTGTCGATTCATTGAATCCAGTTTTTCAAAGGATTTACAAGAAGATTTAACCGAATTAAACAATTTTAATCATGATGTAGTTGAAACCATAAATTTATTTTATGCTATTCAAGACTACTTTATAGAAAAATACTTAGATAATTTCAAAAAACGAATTTATTTATTAAGCGATAACTTAAATTTTGAATTTTCATTAATTGCTTGTGCGCTTTCTAGTCTGTATTACTATTTTGAAAGTTTAAATAGTGTTTTTGATTTACCGTTCAATTTCCCTGAATTAGAAATAATCAACTATTCACAGCATGAAATACCCAATATTCACCCTAAAATATCTTTTAAAAAAGAATTTACTATTGAGTTTCACATAGAATTTGAAAAGAAAATTTTACTTGATTTTATTTCACAAAACAAACCGCCTTACACATCGTTTACCACTATAAATTTTCGCAATCCTGCAAAAATAAAAACAGATGACCAAGTAGCATATAATTTTGATTATATTGCCAGTAGTATATTTGGTTATAATGGAATTACTACCCGTCAACGTCCAATTTTTAGACGTATTTTTCAACAGCAAGATGTGTTGGCTTTATTACCAACAGGCAGTGGTAAATCCTTTTGTTTTTGGCTACCAGCGTTAATAAAATTTGGTCTTAGCATTGTTATTAGTCCGTTGCGTTCTTTAATGCTAGACCAAGATTTGTCTTTAAAAAACTTTGGCGTTAATTCATCGGCTTTTATTAACTCTGATATTGGTAATGCAGGTAGAGAAGCTATTTACACCGACATAAAGCTAGGTAATATTCGAATTTTATATATTGCACCAGAGCGTTTGCTAATTAAAAAATTCAGAGATGAGTTATCAAGCATATTAAGTATTGTTCCTATTAATTTTTTAATTGTCGATGAGGCGCATTGTGTTTCTGAATGGGGTCATGACTTTAGACCTTCTTATTTAGGAATCCCTGATTTTGTAGCCTATTTAAAAACATATAATACTAAATTGACTATTATTGCTTTAACAGCCACTGCGGGTGAGATTGTTAAAAAAGATATGATGAATATTTTAAATTTAGAGGATAAACAAGTTGAATCGGCTGAAAACTTTGACCGCCCAGAATTAAGTTATCAAGTGATAAAAGTAAATAGTTATCCTGAAAAAAGACAAGCTTACGAGCAAGTTATTAATCACGATATACTCACTGCATTAAAACAAAAGAACATGATTACTTTGTTTTCTACACTCACAAAAAGGCAAGAAAAACCAGTTGGATTAGTTTTTTGTATTTACGCCGACCCGCACGGTAAAGAAAGTATTAATGATGGAATAGCGAGCTATTTAGATAAAACTCAACGCCTATTAGAACATCGAACGGACTTTAGTATTGAGGATTTTGGCACGGGTAAAATAAGAGCCTTTTCCTCAAAAGAACCGACCTTATGCCCGCATTGTGATTCGCCTTATTATAACAGTATAGGAAATACAATTTATCAATGTGGCAGTGGTCATCAATTCTCACAGAATGAAACTATAAAACCTCCTAATTGGGGAGCTATTACAAAAGGAAATCAAGAAGCCTTTAAATCGAGTGATTTAGATATATTGGTAACAACAAAAGGCTTTGGCATGGGAATAGATAAAGGCAGCACACGCTTTGCTATTCATACAGCAATGTCAGGCTCTATTGAATCTTGGTATCAGGAAATAGGACGCGCAGGAAGAGATAGGGAAGCCTCTCATTGTGTGCAAATCGTGGATGTGCCGCTGAAAGCCTGTTATGAAGAGTATTTGAACAATACAAAACCGCCACCTTGTAATTTTAGAAGCGGCTGTAGTTATCCGAATAAACAGGGATTATGTGATTATGGCAAGCAACATAATTTTATTAAAAGTAGTTATCCGAGCGTTGATGCAGATGCCATGCAGATTTTACGCACATTAAATAGATTGCTAGATGCTAGGTTAAATCAAGATGAGGATATAATTTATATTTCAACATCCTTACAAAACCAAAATAATATTGAATTAGCTTTGCATCGTTTACTTATTATTGGTGTGATTGAAAAGTTTTTTATTGATTATAAAAGTGGCTCAGTTGTTTTTGAAATTGATGGTTTTAATTTTCCAATTAATGAAAAAGATACGCTAGATAAAACGCTAATTTATTTGCAAAAAAATGATATTAGTCAAAATAAAGACAAGTACAAAAAAGAAAAAGTTTTATATCTCATCGAAAATTCAGAGTATTGGCAGCCTTTAAGCAGTAGATTAGAAAAAGAACCACTGAGCCATCATGATAAACATAAAGAGTCTTTTTATATAATATCGGGGTATTTATTGGTCATATTACATCATATTTATGATGATGTACGGAGAATGCGTTACAATTTATTACAAGATTTATTATCCGAAATCGTCAATACTGAAAACTGTCAACGAGTTGCTGTTGTCAGGTATTTTTCACCAAACATGGCAATAGCTGAAAATTATCGTTGTGGTTTTTGTAGTAGCTGTGTTGGTGACTTAAATTTTAAAATTGAAAAAGCAAATCCCCTAGAATTTTCAAAAGACAGTGAAGACGTTTTACGGCGATTAGATGACATATTATCTGAAAAGCATATTTTTGACTGGAATGACCTTTTTAATATTATTGTAGATTTAAAACTTTATCCTAAAGATGCTTACGCAAGAGCTAGACGTACTTTAGGATATTCACCGCGTAATTTATCGGCATTATTCATTGCAAAAGAATTTTCTGAAAAAAGTACATTAAAGCGTGATTTGTTATATTTCATTGAAATATCCAGTGAAGATTTTGACTTGGAAAATTCAATAACAGCCTATGAAACAGTTTTAGATAATTATAAGTTCGATGTGTTTCAACTATTAACAAGAGAAATATCAGC
>CAIUVX010000204.1 GCA_903902705.1 uncultured Methylococcales bacterium | reverse complement strand
TACCTCACTTTTTATTGATTATCGTGATTAAAAATAATCAATAAATAAATAAATAAACTATATGCTGTCGCTAATTTAGGTAAATTTTAATAAAGCATAAACGTTTCGTACATAAGTTTATCGAGTCGCCGAGATAGAATGTACATACCAACCAGCGTACTTAACACCACTGCCCCCGCAAAACCATAGCCATAAAATATGGGACCCATAACTTGACTAAGCAAGGTAAAAAGTATGTTTGACAGCGCGAATAAAAGGCAAAGATAGAGCGCGTCAAGACGATAATCAAAATAAAAGAGTAGGTTCAGCACCGCCAGCAATAAGACTTGAACGCCTACTGCGACTAAATCGATATTGAGTAACATCTGATAGTTTGGCGAGATGCCCACCCAATTCAATAGCCGCTCACCCAGTGCCAGCAATATAATGACAGTTACCCCCTGTACTTTAAAAATCTCAAAAAAACCGCGCCGTATCGCTTGGCACATATCATCGTAAATCTGCAAAATATCCTGTAATGGCGCACCGTCTTTGATAGCGCGGTAAAACAGTTCATATTGTTCGGCAAAATCTGTTTCCATGCGAATCAGGAATGTAGCCATACCTGGCAGAATAGAAAGATAAGCCAAAAAAATTGGCATATCATAGAGTTCAGAACCCCGCAACGGCGCGATAATAAAGATACTAGTCTGGGGATTGAACCAAAAAAGTAACTTATCCACCCAAATTGCTAGATTATAAAGTAAACCTGTTGCTGCCAAACTCAGGTAAATTTGATCTCGTTTTAAAAAATCAAAGGCAATCAATTTATTGCTGGAGTAGGTGCGTAACACTAAGTATAAGAGCATAAAGAACAGAACACTCTGACCCGCAACAAAGCCCCCCAGCAAACCTTCCAACCCAAAGGCTTTTAATTTTAGAGCAGCCCCCACCGTAATTCCATAACCCACTAGAAAAGCTAACAGGATTCCTCCGTGTGCCTTTAGACCCGATAAAATGATTACTACTATCCAGATAACAGAAAGAATAACTAATCCTGCCAGCATCAATACCCGATACAATATTGAACCAGTAAAAACACTGCTTAGTAGTATGACTGCCAATGATCCGCTAATAATAACCACCAGCAGAATAGCCCCCAACAGATTGGGCAACACCAAATCATCTTTTTTTTCATACAGTCTATCTGAGATAAAACGGGTAAACATTAACTGTAAAGGGCTAGTCAGCAACAGGGAAAATGCCATCAGATAGGTAACAGATATTTGAAATTCACCGAAATAAGGTTGTGTGTATCCATGATCTGTATTGAGTACACCAATCAGCAGAATACCAACAATAGATAATACCCATGGTCCCGAACTGATAATGCTAGCAAAACTGTATGCTTGCAATAAACCCGTATAGCTTTCGCTATTCATTAAGTTGCGGAGTCGAAAACCTATGCCAGCCATTACGATTCCAGAGCCTCAGTGTAAATCTTCGCATAACTGGATAACAGCAACTCCTCAGTATAATAACGTTCAACGCGAGTTATACCAGTACGCTGAGCCGCATACCATCGCGACTCATCAGCCAATAGTTCAATGCAGGCGCGAGCGGTAGCTTCTGGATCAGCCATCGGTACTACAATACCAGCACAACCCAGCGCACGATCTTCCTCGGTATTACCCTCTACTATTTCGCGACACCCGCCCACATCCGTGGTTACCACAGGTATGCCGCTGGCATAACCTTCAAGTATGACTAAAGGGAAAGCCTCACTGATAGAGGTGAGTACCAGTAATCCCAATTGCGGTAGAATGTCGCTTATTTTTTGAAAACCAAGAAAGCGTACATTGTTTTCCAGACCCAGATTATTCACCAAACTTTTGCACTCAAGTACATAGCTTGGATCTTCTTCCTCTGGTCCTATTAGCCAGCCTTGTGCGTCTGGGAGCTTGGAAACCACTGAGCGCATGGCTCGAATAAAGGTTTTTATATCTTTTATCGGCACAATACGACCAAGTAAACCGATGACCAGAGGAATTTTATCGGTGCGCTGTTCACGCAAGGTAATAAATTGCTCAATTTTCATACAATTGGGTATCACCTTGGTACGCATTGCATCAGCACCATCGGCAATTTGCCGCTGCCGATTTCTTTCATAGAGGCTGATAATAGGATTTGAATTGCAGTAGATCAGACGACCTATGGATTCAAAATAGCTAATCCAGAGCTGATCGTAGTATTCCATGCCTTTATCGGGGGCATCACTTAAATAATCACGATGTTCTTTAATATAAATGGATTGCAAATCAATTTTTCGCTCTTTAGTATAAATGCCATGCTCAGTCAGAATTAATGGTCTTCCCGTTAAATTACGCAGGATCGTGCCTAGAAAACCTGCATAACCTGTCGATACAGTATGAAAGATGCCTGTTGTTTGCTGTTGATGTTGATGAGCAATAGCCGCCAATTTAAAAAGCGGTGCGTGCATGGTACGAATAGTCCATATATAATTGATAAAAGAACTATCCGCACAAAAGCGTTGATGGCTGGCACAAATTTGTTCCCAAGCGGCTTCACTGTGAAAAAACTCGTCGGCAGTACAGCCCGATTTTTGCCCCATTCCTGTTAAAAGCTGCTGAACTAATTTTTCATCGTAATCAGTACCTGGAAATTTAAACCACTCATGTAATTTCTTTGAATCCAGAAAATAGTGGCTATTACCCTGACAGGCTTTTGCTTTTTCTTTGGATTTAGCAACTTCATCCCACAAATAATGGCATTCCAGATGAACAACATTATCAGGCAGGGTATATTGCTGACCGTTATAGTCATCAGACTTAGAACCTAAAAAAATCAATGCAAAGGTGAATTGCGGCAATCCCTGTATAATTTGATGCACCCAAGCAGAAACCCCGCCTCTCACAAAAGGATAAGTGCCTTCCAACAAAATAGTAATATCAGCGCGATAATTAGCCATTAAAATTCTCTTGCCAGAAACGTCTGGCAGCGTGTATTTGTGGACGTGCAGTCATTAAATTAACCTCTTTCATAGAGCGTTTCACTTCACCATACCGCCGTTGTAAAAAACCTATCTCTGCATAATAAAGTAGCAGTGGTTTCTTGCCAACGCCAAGCGTCTCAGCTATCTTAAATTCATTATAAGCGAACTGAGGATTTTTCAATCGTAACAATAACTTAGCATATTGGAGATGCAAGCCGCGATCCCTTGGATAAAGTTGCAGTGCTTTTTCCAAATACCCACGCGTTTTATTGAGTACATAATTCAGCGTTTCGCCCTCTACTAAGCCCAGATGCGCTAATTCCCAGTAATCTTTAATAATACATTTGTATAAATGTCGCGTATTGTTTGTTTCATTATTTTCCAGACTTTGCCTGACGCTCTCAATCCGTTCACTAATACGTTGCTCTTTGCGGTCTATTAACGCATAAGCAAGTAAGCGTATATCATCAACGGGGTCTCGAAGTGCTATCCTCAGCAAAGGAATAGCGTTTTTATCGTCAAGCTTGAGCGTTGCATAAACCGCACTCAAACGTTTATCGGGATTTTGTGAGTGTAATAAATTTTCCAGACTGACAACTCCGTACTTAAAATATAAGCGTCGGTCAACAGGCGTATTAGAAAATTCTCGAATCGTATTGAAATTTATCAGCAATGTGGAATCTGTTTTGACAAAAAGTAAACCAGGAATAACAGCGAGAACTAGTCCCAACATACCCAGCACGGGCATATAAAAAGCGACAATAAAAAAAAGCAGAAAATTTATCGAACTAGAAGTTTTGTTTGGAGAGCTTAGAAATTTTGGCAATACGATAGCCGTCATGAGACAGGCACTTAAATGTAAACACAGAGCCGTGAATAAATCACCGTCAGGTAAATATCCTTTCACTATCATCAGAACACTGACTATTTCCAGTGCCAACGCACTGATAAAAAATAGCACTTCAAGCAGAAATGTTTTCATAACGATAATCTCCATTGCTGTTAGCTAGTTGATTGCGTTGGCAAAGTTGGGCAATTTTTGCTAATACTTTTTCGGGTGAATGTGCGGTGTTTAACGTCCAGCTATAAATAGTTACCTCACTCTCTAAAGTAGGGTGAACGCTAGCTTCTTCAACGCCTGTTAAAGTCTCAATATCTATGGGATTCATCAAACCGAGACGATAAAGAAAGCTCTTTAGACCATTCTCATCCGTCAGCGGTAACAAATTAATAATGATATATCTACCAAAATCATCGTTAATAATCAATACCTTATCTAGTCCTCGTAATTCAGAACGAAATTTTGATATAAATAAATCCTGTGTTTCCACGCGGTCGATAATGCTAATAACCACGGCAGCGTCAATTTTCAGACTGAGCATCTCTTTCAAGATATGTCGCAACTCATACTCAAAATCCAACCATACGTCTTTACCTAACCAATTTGCTTTAGCACGACGGTGAATAAGATCACCTATATGACCACCCAATAGCGCAAGTAAGTCCAGCGTATTTTCCTGCATAGCGAACATTGACATTTCATTTATAATCACCACGCCCCAAATTTTCTGAAAAACATCTATCAGAGGAATAACCACTAGAACCTCATAATCGATGCACTCATCGTACGTCTGAATACTGGTCACATTCCCTGTATTGAGGGATGCCATTACCAATGGATTAGTTGGCCATAAAGAGGGGGGATTTCCTAGACAGGCGATAGGATTCAAGATTATTTTTTTGTCTTCTGAAACCGCGTAAATAGAAGCTGTTTGAATACTACCGTGTTCACTTAAAATATCGAGTATATGCTCACCCATGCCACTGAGAGGTGCGCCGTCATCCTTTGCTAACGTTAACATTTGCTTTTCAATATCTAGTAGCGAAGTACGCAGACTCTTTATATAGTTTGCCGTTTGCTGTTCCATCTGACTATGAGAGGCTTTAAGAATATGATAAGCGCGTGAAAACTCATTCATTCTTAACGTGAGATAATTATGTTTATGCTGTAACGGCTGTAATTTTTGTTGCCAAATATCATGAAACTCCGTTGCAACCATGGTGACCAACAGCATACCGACCACCATTTCTACTGGAAAATCAGGCACAACCACCCAATTAAAATACCTGCCAGACGTAAACAAGGCTATAAATAAAGAGGTGCTAGTCATACCGAAAAGAAAGCCGTATCTCAGACCAATCAATAACGGAGCAATAATCAACCATGGAAACTGGTGATGCAGATAAAAGGGATCTTCCGCATTTACACTGTAACCAATGGCAAGTACTATCGCTGTCAATGCCAGTGTTTCTAGCCAAGCCGTCTGCGAAACTAAAATTTTTGAACGTGCTAATAGTATGTTCATATTCGCCAATCTCCATTTTTTAAGGACTACTAAATCTCTTGATCTCCATATCAGATAATAATTCATCAAGCAGTTTTTGAGATGTACCGCTAACAGTGTCTGCGCCCCAGCCTGATTTAGCTCCCGTGGCTGACCACACAACCTTGCCTGAAGGAATATCGATAATGCGAATATTTAAACCAACGGCAGGTTCTCCACCCACGCCTGTTTTATAAGCCCATTCCTCAATACTGCCAGTGATACCATAATAAAAGTTGCCTTGCCTCGCTGACTTTAAAGCCTCTTCCTGACGATGCTTATCATCTAATATCGACCATATTTCTTCTTTTTTGTTTTGGTACTGGTAAACCTGAAGATTATCTATGCCCCTACTGCGTAGCAAAGTAGCCAGCATTTCTTCAACTTTGTCACCCGCACGAGGCGTTCCCGAATGATTCTGAAACGGCAGCAGTACCCACGTTTTAGTTGATGAAAACGACTCCATACCTTGTTTATCAATGACAGTACACGCCGATACTGCGCCTAATAAAATCGCAACCAGTAACAAATTCCCGCTACTGAATTGAGTAATACATTTAAACCTTATGAACATAATTTCTCTCCCTTTCCATTGATTAAAACCTCACTGTATATTGAGCGTCTATTCCCTGATATGCGGTATTTGGTTGACCACCTTGTACACTGCCATAGAAAGCCCCCACACTAAGTACATCCGCCTTAAACAGAGAAATCCCTGCACCTATTCGACCGTTATAGGTCAGTACATTGGCAGGCATAGCCCAGCCAACCCAGCAATCGACTAGTAAATAGGGTTGTCTTGGGATATCTTGTTCAGACAGGTTATAGCGAAAGTTTGTACCGATGCCCACCACGCCGTAGCTTTTAGGAACAATGGTCTCTACATTGGCATAAGAAGATAGAAATGAACTCCTTAATTCACTGGGTAAACTGTTCTCCAAACGATTACTTTCCCATGAACCCTGTAGTCTGACCTGCCAAGTGGGACTTGCTCTAAGCAACGTATACGCCAAAATGGTTTCAATTTTATAACCGTCACCAAGAAAACTGCCTTGTCGAGTCAGATAGCGATGCCCGTCAACACCCAATTGGAAAAAACTTTGCCTAGTTAATGTTGTTGACAAAATTAACGAGACTTTGTCCTTAGCACCTAAGGCACGCAGAGCTGCTGTTTCAGTGCTTAGTTCATGAATACCCACTCTAATATTTGCATCCAAAAAATTAGTTAGTTTGGATGTAAAACTCGTTGAGCCATACACAAGCGATTGTTGACTTTGCAGGTTAGTACCTAAATTAACTTGTAATTTAGACCCTGACTGAAATAAATATTTGCCTTCAGTAGATAAGTCAATTTCATTATTTGCGGGCAGCAAGAACTCTTTATCGGTACTATTCAGATAATTGTGTCTTAATTGGAACACCAAGGAATTTTTTGATAAAGGCTGTGTGTAGCGTGCTTGGCTTTGATTAATATCGAGGGTACCGAGGCTTCTCATACCCCATCCCAGATCAAATTGGGAACTTTGCTGGACAGCCAGTTCATTCCGATACCGATAAAGACCAGCCTGACTTGTGCCAATATCGTCAGCCGTTTGTAAATAATTATCCAGTATCGCCAATGCCTCATCAGTTCTATTGAGTCGATTCAGTGGTTCAACACGCTCAAGCGGCGTTAGTTTTTCACTTTCCTTGTTAAGAATATCGGCTAAGGAGGCTTGATCGTTGTCGGCTAGTGCTAACGCAAGTCGTTGTCCAATCGGTGTTTGCAACCGAGCGGCGTGGGCGCGTAATAGCCAGAAACGGGCAGCAGAGAAATTTTCTTGGGATAAATAGGACGCAATGACCAGTTCGCGTACTATTGGATCTTCCATTCCTTTTGTCGAAAAATTTTGCAGGATTTTTTCTTCAAAATCTGCCCCTTCCATAGTGCGAAATAATGCGAGGTAGGCGGGTTGCAATAACGTCGCGGTTTCCTTCTTGTTTTTATTGCTCAACGTAGCCCTCAATTTAAGTAGCACATACTGACGAAGCAGTAAACCAGCATCGACATGATTGGCTTTATCCAAGGCATCAGCATAGGAGAGCAACCAAAGGTAGTCATCATGATTCAGCTTAGTCTTACGCTCAAACCAAGGTAATGCTTGCTCATTTTTCCCCAATTTACTCAGCCCTAGACCATAGACACCCCATAAAGATGGAGCTGTCATTGCATCTTGTTGCCAGAGTTGAAGGAAACTGGCGAGACGTTGATTATCGTGTTGATCCATTAAAGTCCACAACACACCTTCTCTGGCGATCATGGACGCAGGATTAATAGCCAACGCCTGTTGATAGCTCGCCAGCACCTGTTGTGGCTGCCGATCATGATTGTTTAATTGAGCGAGCGTGAGCCAATACATTTCTAGCTGCTGAAATTGTTGCTTATCAGCATCCGCCGTTTGCAATAGCGGTCTTAAATCGTCCCATAAGCCAAACTGAATGGCTGTATCCATTGCCAGCAATAACCAACGGGGTTGTTTTAGTCGCTGATAGGCTTCACAAGCGACAGCAATCGCATCCTGAGCCTGTGCCTTTTCTTTCAATAGTTGAATTAACCGCTCCGCCGTTAAAGCATTCGCCGCCTCTGATTTCCAGAGTGTTTTGTATGCCAACAGTGAATCATCGGACTGTTCAAGCTCCCAACTCAAATCAGCGTAGAGTTGCCAAAATTCAGTATCGTTAGCCATTGCCAATTTTTGGTTCGACAATAATAAGGCAAAGGCTTTTTCTGTTTGATTAATACGCCACAGCAATTCAACTTGATGTATGACGGCTTGAATGGGGTGGTCAAAATGTGAACCGATAGACTGCCAAGTAACGATTGCCTTTGATAACTGCCCTGCATTTTCTTGGGCGTGTGCAAGTGTTTCCCACGTCGCCTTTTTAGTGGGATATTTAATCAAATAGCTTTGCAAAAAATGGATTAACTCAGCCGAGTCACTGGCATTATTGAAGGCAGTTATCAAATCGTTAAATTCAGTATCGCTAAGCACGCGGGTTTTTGACAGTATCGTCAACATTTCTATCGTTGTTTTTCCTGTGTAAAGTGCTTTAGCCAGACGAAGCGCATTATTTATCGCGGCATTATCAGTCTTATCCTGCCTAACCAACCAAACCCACTGCTCTAAAGCTAATACTGGTTTACTCGTCCATTCGGCAATTTGTGCTGCGCGTTCGTGAATATGACGATCTTTCGGTTTTAGTATCAGCAAGCGTTCACAAAGTGACCAAGCAACATCAAGATTTCCAGCGGCTAATGCCAAATCGACTTGTTTGTTTATTTGTTCATGATTATTCGGATCTAATGCTAGACGCAAGTTACCCCACTCAAGAGCTTGTTTAGGGTCATTGGTAGCGAGAGCTAACACGATGGCTTCGTCTAAAAGCACCACATCATTTGGAAATCGTTGTAGATATTCCTTCATAGAGGTCAGCGCGAGCGATCCTTTATCCGCAGCGCGTAACGCATTGATTGCCAGTAATGCGAATTGCTTGGCTAGCTCAATATCATCGGCTTCCTTGTAGGCTTTATGATAAATTTCTGCTGCCTGTAAGGGTACTCCTGCGGCAACATACCAGCGTCCCGCCTCTTTTAAGCGATCAAAGTGATCTTCGTTATTAATGTTAGCCCAATACTCATAAAGTTTTGCCGCGAGGTCTGGTCGTCCCAGCTCCAAGCTTCGTTGAATAACCGTAGGAAACAAGTCAACAGGTACTAGCTCATTGGCAATAAAAGCTATTTTTTTTCTGAGGGCAACAAGATCATTTTCTCTGGAGGTATCGGTAGCAGCCTTGTCATAATACAATTTTGTATTCAGCTCCAACGATAGAAGTCTGGCTTCAATGGCTTCCCGTCCCTGCTGATTTAATAAAGGCTCAAGTACCCTGTTTGCTTCATTAACACTGCCTATCTGGGCATATTGTCGGGCAAGTGCCAAACGTAATGAGGCATCCTCAGGATCAGCATTTACCAACAATTGCAGATACTGCACTGAAATACGATCTGCTGGTATTAGGTTAAACATTGTTTTCAAGCGATCCTCCTTATGAAACAACAGCACAAATATAGCTATCAATGCTGCACCAAACAGAAAAATTATTTTTGTTCCAACCAATCTTTTTTGTTTCTTCATTGGAATCTTAATGATCATTAAGTCATCACTATTTCGAAGTTACAATTTCCAACTTACAACTCGATGTTCAAGTTTTTAATTCTTGATTTTAGCGAAGTCTGCTAAATCAAGCCTTGTAGCTATAAGTACGATCATGTAACGCCTACATATTTATTGGCTGAACACCTTGATTTATCTGTGTTCGTCCCAATCAAGCTAAAAAACTTGAACATCGTGTAATACATCCTTACTTATTGCTAAGAACTTATCACTCATTTTTTATAACATACTGATTTTTATATAAAAAATTTGTTGCTATTTGGCAAAAATACCAGTTTCAACCTCTGTAACCAATTGAATATAAATGTTTTTTCAAAAATGACCGAACCGATGGCTTTAATATTACAACTCTAAAATAGAGGTTGAGGTTGGTTGCAAAGAGAGATAAGACGTTAGCTTCAAGTAAAATTCATTTAAACTCCCTCAGAGAATTTATTAATTTCGTTGGTGAGAATAATCCCGTTGGTGAGAATAATCCCGTTGGTGAGAATAATCTCGTTGGTGAGAATAATGACGGTGACGTGAATAATATTCATCCTGTTGGTACAAACATGAAGTAGCTTTTACTAACTCAGCATTATATTTTGAGAAACCATTCCAAGGTAATACAGTGCCTTCTGACACCATAATATATTCAGCATTAAGACTTTTTGATTTTTTTACTACATTTAACATCTCATCAGACGTACTTACACCGTAGACTAAATGCGAAAACATATTAGCAGGATAATAATTAATCCAAGGCGTAAGCGTATTATCTAAATTTACATAAACACTGTATAAATTTTCAAACGTGACTAAAATTAATTTACCGTCTGCACCTACCTTTAAATCAGCATAGCCTCTGTCTGGAACAACCCCAGGATTAAGTACAGCAATTGCTTGTGGAATAGCGGAGTGTGCGTAATCAAGAATATTTTGATAATATTCCAAATCTTTTGCTTGTGCAGAAGCCTCATCATAAAATATGCCATCCACGCCATACCAACTGACATATTTGGCGACATCCGCATTAACATCTGCTAACGCCCTTACGCCATAACCTGTAGGGACATAGCCAAGAACCGTTAAACCTGCATCATGCGCTCGTTGGACTTTTTCTGAATAAGCCGTATATTTCTCACTGCCAGGACCTATATCGGGACCATTAGTTGGATTAATAATAACAATCTGATTTTGAGAGTGCGTTTCTTCCATTTGATCCCAAGCAGAGGGTGTAATCAGAGGATTTACATAAAAGGGAATTAACAGGTTTTGACAAGTACCTGCTGAATTTGCTGCAATTGAGAAAATACTGCAAGCTATTATAAAAATAATATTTTTCATTTTGTTCTCCATATAATGGCTTTAGCCCACACGAAATATGCGGTAAACCATTGTAGAAACACCGACTTTTGGTCAGTTGTTAGTTAGGCGATATTCGACTAAATGCGAACGGACAAAAAAGAGGGCTTTTTTTCTTCATCACACCCTCTTCTCTGTCCTAGCTTTAGAGATTTGCTTGTCGCAATTCTAAAATTCTTCCTGCATGAAACTTAATGTTCAACGAAACAAAAGCGCGTGATTTATTTTGCCTCGTTATCGAAATAAGCGGCGGCATCAAGCAGTGGCTTAGGACTGAGTCCGTTGCGTGCAACCAATTTTGCCATCTGTGCATACTGATCTGCCCGTGCTTGTGCTTGTGTGGCGTACGACTTATCTTGTTTCTTTAATCGTTTCTCTTCCTCTTTTCGGACTTTAATTTTTTGATTATCCTGAGACGTGGCGGCAGCCTGTGCCGTCATTGCTGGTACACCCGCGCCAACTGCAACCATGACAGCGACAATCAGCAGAGTAGGTGTAGACCAAAGCGAGTGCTTATAAGTTATCATTTTGATACCCTCTTAAAATGTGTTTACCGTAGAACTTCCGAAGCGGTCAGTGACTTATTGAGTCAGTAATTGATTGACCGCAATCGTTTTTGGTGTTGTGTTTACGCTAATTTGCCGAATGATCTGCCCCCCGTAGATATCTGGTCCCTGAATCCCCGTAACCAGAAGATTGGGTACCGACTTGTTAGCTGACAGAGTAACCGTTTTGGCTGTGCGATTCCAAATTGCTTTAATAGTCGCTGATTTGGCGATGAGGCTTTCTTTAGTCATGTCACCAATTAGATAATAGGGCAAACTTTTAACTGGGAGTTTAAACAGCTTTTCGTAGGCGGTAAAAACCGAATTCAACCAGTCAAATTGGAGCGTATTGCCCGCAGCGTCATATTTGGCAACATTCCCCTGATGGAAAAAATGGGGATACTTTTTAAAGCTCAGCATATGCTGTACGGCGGCAGTGGCTTCGGCTTCGAGAATTGCGGGGTAATCCCGAAGTGTACAAATAGCTCCCGCTACAGTGCAGGGATCTTGACCAAGAGCTTTATATCGTTCGTTAAAGATATAGTTGTACTCACTGACTAAGACGTTTGGACTGATCGCATTATAAAAAATGTTGGTTGGGAAGCGTGGCAACATGACGCGACCCGTATTGTTGGTACTAAGAGCCACCTTGTTTTTACTGACAGTAAAATACTGTTCAATGGCTTGGTTAAGTTGTGAAGTGTCAGAGGCAATATAGTCTAAGCCTAAGTTCGTGGCGGCTGTTACAAATAGCGGATTAGCACCTGTTATAAACGCTACGTCGTCAGATTGAACATTTGCCATCGTTGGATGGAGTTCAGGATAATCGGTACACTTACGATCCTTCAAGCCAGAGTGATTGCCCGTTACTAATACTCGCTCGTTGTCGAGTTGATCAGGAAGCCCCAGTAGCCCCCAGACAGTTTTGTTATTGGTGATTTCCGCTTCAATGAGAGCCGTGGTAGCCAAGGTAGGATAATCACATTTGGGATTAGCAGGAACAGGTACTTTGTCCATATCCGCATGACTAAAAGTGTGATTAATGAAGCGGAACTGAGTTTTATTGGCAACCACTGCTGCCACTAAATCCTCCGTTAAGTCTGCTTTTAGCGGTGTTACTGGTAACTCTGTCATTGGATCCCGCACCACCGCACCTGTACCGTTGAATGCAAAATCCAGCATGAAAGGCTCTGTAGCCGTGCCAGATGTTGGATGTGCAACACGAAAAGCCGCTTGTTTACTCACCGCGTTAGTAATATCAGCACTGGTCAAGCGATAGAGAAGTAACGGGTTGGTTGTTTTGGAAGTAACATCCCATAGCTCATTCTCAAGGAATAAGTCATCTAAATGATTGGACATATAAACAAAGCGTCCGCCAACGAATACCCCTTGAGTGACCCAGTTGATAAGCTCGTAGCTCAGCACCTGTGAATGGGTCAAGAATGAGGCATTAGCTATGCTTGACAGCATAACCTCGCGTACTGGTGGCACTGCTGGCACGGGTGCGGGTGTTAAGTTATATTGGATGATCGATATTAATGCTTCGCCCGCTGGTGTTTGCAGAAGCGGGATAACACTTGGCACTGTGCCGTCTCGTAGAACCAAGCCATCATTTCTTGCCTTAGCTGTAAAGGCAAAATTCGTAATCGGCAGCGGATTAGCGGTATTAACATACTCAAAAATAGTCGTGCTGTTGGTTGCGGTAGGTGTCCATTTGGCGGTGGATACGCTAGACGGAGACAAAGAATCAATCGAAGACGAATAAGCCAGACCGTAATCCAGATAGACCCCAAAGGGAGTGACTGGATCCCAATAAGTTTGTTGTGGCCATCCTGACAGTACCACTTCGCGGACGTGAAAGTTTCTTTCGTAATTGTGTAGAATATCCCATTCTGTCGGCGTGAAGTATGAAACTGGTGCCACGCGTGAAGTCAAAAAAGAGTCCGTTAGCATGACACCATTATAATTGCCTACGCAGCCAACCGTTGCAGATGCGCAACCAGCTGGACTCAAGGTGGTGGTCTTTAAATCGGTAATGGAAGCATTCAATACATCGTATCGCACCCCCATTTCATCAAGGACGGGCTTGATATAAGCTAGTTCTAGGTCTTGTGTTATATCGCCTGTCGTGACGACAAGCACTTTCAAGTTGACAGCATCATCGGCGAATGCTACAGGCGTCCCCAGTAACGTTAAGCCCATTGCTATTGGAATAAAAGGAACGCATACCTTTTTAAGGGTATTTCCGTCCAATATTCCCATTAATTTTCGTATAGTAAACATATTTATCTCCCAGTTAAGAATAGGTAAATAGTCACCCAAAAGTCTTTTAAGTAGAATGTTAAAAAACTTATGCTAATCCGCTTACCTATATTATTTTCTGAGGTTAAGCACTGTTCGTGTGTAACGTCAGGTATAAGCAAACTGCACAAATCGTTCGTTCAATATGAACGTTGAGTGCGGCTATAAAACGCGTGGATCAAAAATACACATTTGCTTAAAGGTATTTCACACCTTGCGCATTATTCTCCTTCAAGAAAGTGAAATAGACAAGAACTTAGAATGGGGTATTATTGGGTATAAAATAGATATATAAAATACCCATTGGCAATTAACTGATTGAAAAATATAATTTTTTTATAAAGAAAGAAATGGGTGGTCGGGAGAGGAGTGCGGTCTGTTATGCCCAGTGATCAGATTCAGGACAGAGAAACGGACATTGAAGTAACTATGTAGCGCATATTCTGAACGCGTTTGACAATCACACAGTCCTGCTGTCCAAAAAAGTGAGCGACCACGTTATATAATATGCAAATATTTGAATGGAAAGCCTGATATTAATGCTGTGTGCTGTACTGAAACGAAAGTAGTTAAATTTTCCTGCCGACTCTGTGGGCTTGAATGCTTGAAAAGTGATTTATAATGATCAGTTGGCAACATTAACACATAAATTTTCAAGAATGCAGCAGTCACTAGCAGAGATTTTTCAGTGCCTTTAAACGTTATTACTGTTTTTTGTTGGGTTTTGATCTCAACTCAATCTACATTTTAATCAAGGAGAACAACCATCATGACCGTAGCGACTCAAGGCGATTTGAGTACACTCACTAGCAAAGAACTTCATCACAAAATTGTCAATGGCGACATTTCAGTGATGGAGCTAGTGGAGATTTTTCTACAGCGTATTGAAAAATACGATCCACAACTCAATGCCTATATCACTGTGGTGCAAGACCAAGCACGGACACAGGCGATTGCAATCGATAATAAAATTAGAAGCGGTGAATTGAATCATCCGTTGGCAGGTGTGCCTTACGCGCTGAAAGATTTATTTTGTACCAAAGGCATACTGACTTCTTGCGGGTCAAAAATGCTCAGTAATTTTATTTCGCCTTACGATGCTACTGTTTACGATAAATTAAACCATGCGGGCGCGGTATTGCTGGGTAAAGTGAATATGGATGAATTTGCTATGGGTTCATCGAATGAAAATAGTTTTTACGGTGCGGTGGCGAATCCTTGGGATATAACTCGCGTACCAGGAGGGAGTTCTGGCGGTTCAGCCGCAGCAGTCGCGGCGGGTTTAGCACCGTATTCTCTCGGCAGTGATACGGGCGGTTCAGTACGACAACCTGCCTCTTATTGCGGCATTAGCAGTATTAAACCAACGTATGGGCGGATTTCTCGCTACGGCATGACGGCGTTTGCCTCCAGTTTGGATCAATGTGGGGTAATGGCGCGATCGGCAGAGGATATGGCGTTGGTGTTACACGCGATTAGCGGCTTTGATGGTAAAGATTCCACCAGTGCCATGATGCCCGTACCCGATTACAGCGAAACGTTAAATGATTCACTGGCTGGTTTGCGTATCGGTATTCCAAAAGAATTTTTTGCTGAGGGTTTAGATGCTGACGTGGCGAAAGTCATTCATGAAGCGGTGCAGAAGTTCACCCAATTGGGCGCGACTGTTAAAGAAGTTAGTTTGCCTAATAGTCATTTATCAGTCGCCGCCTATTATGTGATTGCCCCAGCGGAAGCATCGGCGAATTTAGCGCGTTTTGATGGTGTGCGTTTTGGTTACAGTTGCAATGATCCGAAAAATTTACAAGACTTGTATGAGCGTAGTCGTTGGGAAGGTTTTGGTGATGAGGTCAAACGCCGTATTGTCATTGGCACTTACGCGCTGTCGTCAGGTTATTACGATGCTTATTATTTGAAAGCGCAAAAAATCCGCCGCTTAATCAAAAATGATTTTGTTGCCGCGTTTAATGAGGTCGATGTATTAATGGGACCTGTGACACCGACTACCGCCTATAAAATTGGTGAAAAATCCGATGATCCGATTGCCATGTATTTAGGTGATATTTACACCTTGCCAATTAGTTTGGCTGGTGTTCCTGCGGTGTCGATTCCTGTCGGTTTTAGTGATAATTTACCTGTTGGTTTGCAAATTATTGGCGATTATTTTAATGAAGCCAAGCTGCTCAATGTGGCACATCAATATCAACAAGTGACCGATTGGCATAGACAATCACCCAGCCAGTTTAGCGGAGTTTAATCATGTCTATCAGACAAGCAGAAGTTGTGAAAGTCGCGCATTTGGCGCGTTTAGCTATTCCTGAGGAACGCTTAGAAGGTTACACACATACCATTAGCGATATTTTGGATTTAGTCGCTCTTATGAATGCGGTCAATACCGACGGGGTATTGCCGTTATCAAATCCGCTGGATGCCGTACAGTTGCTGCGGGAAGATGTGGTAACAGAAACCAATCAACGCGAGTTGTATCAAAGCATCGCACCGCGTGTGGAAGATGGCTTGTATTTAGTACCTAAGGTGATTGAATAGCTTCATGGTAAAGCATCGAGCGGCTATGCTCGATGCTTTATTCTTCATTAAATGCTAATGTCATCAAAGCTAGCGACCTGCGTATGTGCCGCTTGTGTATCAAGTGGCGTGTCTCTGACCAGTTGAATGGTTGCAAAGCCTGCGGCTTTGGCAGCATTCAACTCTTCACTTATATCCGATAAAAATAACAGTTGCTCAGCGGGTAAACCAATGTTTTCGGCGATATAGCTATACGACGAGGTTTGTTGTTTTCCGCCGATATGGGTATCAAAATAACCCGAAAATAACAGGGTTAAATCACCAAAATCAGTATGCGCAAATAATAATTTTTGGGCATGGACTGAACCCGATGAATAAACATACAACGCCAAACTTTGAGAATGCCATTTTTTAAGATTTTCTGCTGCATCTTGATATAAATGACCTACAAAATCGCCTTTTTGATAGCCCGCTTCCCAGTGTAAACCTTGTAATGATTTTAATGGAGTCACTTTTTTATCTTGATCTATCCAGTTTAAGAGTTGAGTAATAATCTGCTCAGTCGTCAATTGTTCACCGACTACTTGGCATACCTCTTCCAACAATGCGTTAACAGACAATTCGTGTGCATGATTGCGTGCGAAATCAGCTATGTGAGCGCGGGAGTATGGAAATAATATATTTTTAACGAACGATAACGAGGTAGTTGTGCCTTCTATATCAGTGATGACGGCTTTAATCATGATAACTCGGCAACAAATTGATCCAGAGTTGGAAAGGTGTTGGCGATAGGATCACCAGTAAAATTAGCAACCCAACCATAAGGTGTGGTAAATAGCCGTATACAGGTAAAATTGGGGTTTTCGCCCATATCAAACCAGTGTTTGGTATTAGCGGGGACACTGATTAAATCACCTTTTTCACATAACACGACATACACTTTACCTCCCACATGGAGATAAAATAAGCCACGACCTTCAATAAAAAAGCGTATTTCAAAATCATCATGAAAGTGTTCGGCTAGAAATTTTTTTCTAATGATGTCTTTTTCAGGATGATCTGATTTGATATTAATAACATCGATTGATTGAAAGTAGTGTTTTTGTTTCAACTCATTAATAGGCTCGCGATAAACCTCCAGTATGGTATTTTGATCGGCATCTATTGCTAATGAATAAGTCGCATCCCAATGCTCAAACTGCACACCTAAACTGTACAGATGACTTTGGATGGTATCAAAATCAGTGTAACGTACACTGTGTTGGGGTTGCATTTCAGGATAGATAGTTAATACACTCATTAATTTTTAGCTCCGTGTTGTAATCGTAGTTCACATTCAAATAAAAAATCTAATACTTCAAGATGGCGTAATGTTTCTTGTACTGAGGCTCCCCACGCATACAATCCGTGTCCAGCAATTAAATACCCATAACCGCGTGCGCATTGATCCATGTGTCTTTCTATTTCTGCCGCTAAGCGGGGAATATTTTGGTCATTGGGAAAAATAGGCACAACCACTCTCGCTTCATGAGTGGTAATGCCACACAGTGCCTTAAGTAATTCATAATTTTCTAGTACACAAGCGACTTTAAAAGTCTTTGAAATCAGTGTGGCATTGAGAGAATGCGGATGCAAGATACACCGAATATCGGGAAAGCGTTTGTATAATGCGGTGTGTAGCAGGGTTTCTGCGGAAGGTTTTTTACCATCCAAGGAATTACCTATTTCATCAATCAGCATAATATCATCTAGTTGCAAGCATCCTTTATTCTTACCCGAAACAGTGATAGCAATAGTACCATCTGATAGCCGTGCTGAAAGATTGCCACTGGTTGCAGGAACCCAGCCTTTGTTATCGATAAATCGCCCCGCAGCAATGAGCTGATTGGCTTGGTTAAAAAAGTCTTTGCTAGGAGTCATGTGCGTTTAAAGTTTCACAATGATGATTTAAGTGTAAATAGTACGATTTTTTTGCCTCAGTATCTATAGCAATTGCCATTCTATGCAAACACCAGAAAATTTAAAAGCTCGAATACGCATTATTTGCTGATAGAACTGGCTATTGTTGGTAGTGGATTAAATCGGTTTAACATACAATGTATTCAAGAGTTCGGAAGCTTGAGAAACTTATACGCGCCAGCTTTTTGCTAAAAACTTACAATGATAGTAATCCAGTAAATCAACTCAGGAGTTATAGATGACTAATGTTATTCCCCCAGTAAATGGCAGTCCAATCAGCTTACAAGACGGCAAGTTAATTGTGCCTAACCATCCAATTATTCCCTATATCGAAGGCGATGGTACAGGGGCTGATATATGGCGAGCGACAGTGCGGGTTTTGAATGCGGCGGTTGCAAAAGCCTATTCAGGACAGCGACAAATTCAGTGGCTGGAAGTCTATGCAGGAGGCAAAGCCTTTGAGTTATTGAATACTTGGTTGCCTGATGCCACGGTGGATGCGTGTCGAGATTATTTAGTGTCGATTAAAGGGCCATTGACCACGCCTATCGGTGGCGGCATTAGTTCATTAAATGTGGCATTGCGGCAAAAACTGGATATGTATGTGTGTTTGCGTCCTGTGCGCTGGTTTAATGGCGTGCCTTCACCTGTGAAAAAACCAGAATCAGTTGATATGGTGATTTTTCGTGAAAATACCGAAGACATTTATGCGGGTGTGGAGTTTGAACAAGGCAGTGCTGACGCGGTGTTATTCCTGCGCTTGTTACAAGAAAATTTCCCCAAGCAATACGCAAAAATCCGTTTTCCTGAAACCTCTGGTATTGGTGTTAAGCCTGTGTCACAACAAGGTACAGAGCGTTTAATTCGCTCCGCGATTGATTACGCAATTACCAATAAGCGTAAAAGCGTCACCATTGTCCATAAAGGCAATATTATGAAATTCACCGAAGGGGCATTTCGCAACTGGGCTTATGCGTTAGCAGAACGTGAGTATGCGGAGCAGACTTACACTTGGTCGCAATGGGAAAGAACAAAAGCGGCACAAGGCGAAGCCGCCGCTAATCAAGAACAAAAAGACGCGCTGGCTAGCGGTCGTATTTTAATCAAAGATGCGATTGCTGATATTGCTTTGCAACAAGTATTGACGCGTCCCGATGAATTTGATGTGATTGCTACGTTGAATTTAAACGGTGATTATTTATCCGACGCACTCGCCGCACAAGTCGGTGGTATCGGTATTGCACCTGGAGGCAATATTAATTATGCAACAGGTGTGGCGGTGTTTGAAGCCACCCACGGGACAGCACCAAAATACGCAGATTTGGACAAGGTCAATCCTGGTTCATTGATTTTATCAGGCGAAATGATGTTACGTTATATGGGATGGACAGAAGCTGCCGATGCCATTATTGATGCGATGGATGCAGCAATTGCCAGCAAGCGTGTGACTTATGATTTTGCTCGTTTGATGGACGGGGCAACTGAAGTGAAATGCAGTGAATTTGCCGATGTGATTATCGAAAATTTGTAAACTGGGTTAGTTGTGTAGGGTGGGCAAGCGTCTTTTTGCTTGCCCACCGATATTATTATAGCTAACCGTGGATAAAATGATTACAAAACCGTTCGCACTGAGTTCGTCGAAGTGTGAATGTGGTTCGACTGTTCGACAAGCTCACAGCTCACCACGAACGGTATCATTTTATTGTGCGTTAGCCTTACGATACCGCGTGGACAAACGATAGAGCTGTTTGCCTACCCTACATTTTTCCGTTCATCCTTCGACAAGCTCAGGACGAACGATTTAAGGTTCTGCTTGCTTAAGCCATTTACATAGTTGGATCAAAAAAACACAGCGAATTCCGTCCGTTCGCTTTCGCCTGATACATAGCAATGTCTGCCTGTCTCAGTAATTTCTCCGCCGAATTTTGGTTATCACGAAACATTGCCACGCCAATGCTTGAAGAGCTGTCGTGTTCGCAGTCATACAATGAATAGGTCTGATTGAGTGTCACAAGGATTTTCTCGCTCACGGTTCTGGCTTCGTTGGTTGCAGCCTTAATATCGGTACTCAAATCTTCAAGTATCACTACGAACTCATCGCCACCTAATCGTGCCACAGTATCTTCTTCTCGTGTGCAGTCAATAAGATGCTGTGCAACCTGTTTTAGCAGTAAATCGCCTTGATGATGACCATGGGTGTCGTTTAGGACTTTGAAATTATCCAGATCGATAAATAAAACTGCCCCTACCTTGTCATGACGGGTACTGGATGCCAATGCTTGATTTAGCCGTGTGAGTAGCTGTCGGCGGTTTGGCAAGTCAGTGAGGGGATCATAGAAAGCATAATGCTCAATTTCATCGGCAGCCAGTTTGATTGCAGTGATGTCATCAAAGGTCGCAACATAATGGCTGATAAGACCGTTGTTGTCTTGCACAGCGGTGATAATTAGGTACTCTGGATAGACTTCACCATTTTTGCGCCGATTCCAAATTTCACCTTTCCATGTGCCTGTGTGCTTAATGCTATCCCACATCGTTTGATAAAAATGTGCATCGTGATGACCTGATTTAAGAATTTTTGGTGTCATACCGATGACTTCTTCAGCGGTATAACCCGTAATCTGTGTGAAGGTCTGATTCACGCGCAGAATCACAGTCTGATTATCGGTGATAACCATTCCTTCTTGCGATTCAAACACCACAGCGGCAATGTGCAACTGCTGTTCGGCTATTTTAAGTTGAGTAATGTCAGTAAAGGCAATGCGTAACATGGGTGGGGCATTGGACACTTCAACAGCTAGGCAATCGAGATAGGCGTAAAAATGGGTATCGTCGGCACGACATAGCCGTAATTCAATGGTTTGTTTGTTTCTTTGTTGCTTGCTATATTGAAAGTGACTCTGCCAACGATCTTTGTCTTCGCGGACTATGAAGTTGGCAAACCGTTGCCGAATGAGTTTATTGTGTTCTAATCCTAATAAGGTAGAACCCATAAGATTGACTTCATTGATGAGACCTTTTTCGGTCAGTGTCAGATAGCCGATAGGCGCGAATTCGTATAAGTCAATATAGCGATCACGCGATTCCTCTAACTCAAGCTGTAGTCTGCGCAATTCTTCATTCTGCATCTCCAATTGAATTTGATGAACTTGTAATTCGTGCAGGATTTCATCGCTAGGTTGCATAAGACGCTGACGCTCAGCGTCAGTTAGCTGAAGACTTGCCAGTTTTGCTTCTGCCCGCTTTCGGAGGCGGTGATCAAGTTGCCAACTATCATGCTGTTTCTCACTCATAATCCATCCCCTTATCGAATTTCGCATTAGAGAAATTGGTAGTGGGTTAAACCTGTTATAGCGATATTCATGACTGCCAGTCCTTTAAAGGACTGGCGGTCATACTCAAAAGTAAAAACAACAGATCCAACCCATTACCAATTAATGGTCAACAGCAGTAAAACAATCCTCACGCCAACGACAAGCCGTTTGCTCACAGAGCTTCTCATAGGCGGTAGCGATGCAAGGGAAATTGCCTTCGCTGATTTGAATACTTTTTATCAACTGGACTTTTGAAACTTTATCGTTCGCCCGAATGCCATGAGTCCTAGCAATCGCATCTATTTGGTTAAATTTCATTTAAAGTACCCCGTATAAAAGCGTTTTAAAAAAACTGCACTCACCAATACTCCGCTTAGTGTATGGACTTTGAGTGCAGTATAAAAATAGTGAATCAAACGAATCACTTACGGCTAACAGAGAGCACCTCTACCGCGTGATTATTCTCGCTTGAAAATGTAGCAGGAGCAAGCACTACGAATGGGGTATTTTTGGGTATAAAATGGATAGTAAAAATACCCATTGAGGAGGAACAAGCGGCTGTGTAGCGCGAAAAGGGGTAGTGAGTTAACTTTTGTGGTAGTCCTGTAATGCGAGTGATGAAGATACCGTCCACCCTTCGACTGTTCGACAAGCTCACAGCTCAGGGCGAACGGTATCGTTTTATTGTGCTTTAGCTATACCAGAAAAATAAGCAAAACAACCGCGTCCGTTGTCTTTCGCTTGATAAAGTGCGCTGTCTGCATGATCCATGAGACTTTCGGGGGTGTTGCCGTGTAGCGGATAAATACTAATACCAATACTCGCGCCAATTTGTACCGTGTCATTGTCGGATAGTTGAAACGGTAGCGTTAACTCAGCGATTACTTTTAAGGCAATGATTTCAGCATCTTCGGGGATTTTCAGGTTTTCTAGCACGAGGACAAATTCATCACCGCCTAAACGTGCGACCATATCGCTATTACGCAAACAGTCGATAATTCTTGCACCCACTTGTTTGAGCAACTCATCACCAGCGGCGTGTCCTAGCTTATCGTTCACCGCTTTGAATTTATCCAAATCCATCATGAAGACCGCGAATTGGCTACTCGTCCGATGATTAATCGCGATGCTATAGTGCAATCTGTCCAATAAGTTGCGCCGATTGGGTAAACCTGTGAGCGGGTCGTAAAACGCTAGTTGTCTAATTTCCTCCTCGTCGGCTTTGCGTTCAGTAATGTCAACGTTTGTTGCCACATAATGGGTAATCTGGTCTTGGTTCGCTCCTACGGCAGTAATAGCTAGGAGTTCTGGATAAATATCGCCATTTTTACGTTTATTCCAGATTTCGCCCTGCCAACCTCCGCTGTCACGAATACTTTGCCATAAGTTGTCATAAAACTGGCGATCCTGTCGCCCAGAATGAAATAAACGCGGTTTTTGATTAAGAAGTTCTGCTTCGCTATAACCCGTAAGACGAGTAAATGCTTGATTGACTTTAATAATATGGGTGCTGGCATCGGCAATCATCATGCCTACCGTCTGAGATTCAAAAATAGTGGCAGCAACGTGTAACGCCATTTCTGCGTGTTTGCGCTCGGTAATATCCTCATAAATTCCCAGCAAGCCAATGACTTCATTATGCTGGTTTTTGAGTGGAACTTTGGAAGTGCTGATCCATTGTTCTACGCCGTTCAAAATTGTTATAGGTTCAACGTAAGAAAGTTTGCTGATACCAGATTTCATAATAGCACGGTCATCGCTACGATAAAGCTCGGCTTGATTCGCCCACGCCATTTGATAATCATCTTTTCCAATGAGATCTTCTGGGCATGACATACCTGCGTCTTTAGCAAAACCTATATTGCAGCCAACATAACGTAAGTTAATATCCTTCCAAAAAATTTGGATTGGCGCATTATCTATAATAGTGCGGAGCAGAGTGTGTGCTTCGATGATTTGCTGTTCTGCCTGTTTGCGTTGCGTGATTTCTTGAGTAACAGCTAATTGTACAGTTTCGCCATTTTCCAAGCTAAACGGGACTGCATGACTCTCCATCCAGTGTCGTGTACCTTTCAAGCCGATCATTTCAAATTCCATCTTGCCTGACTTGCCATCACAGACGGCTTCATTAAAGGCTTGAAAAGCGTCACGATACTCAGGGGCAATTAGTGAATAGACACATTGATTGCGTACTTCATCTTCTGAGTCAGCGCCTATCATTGCCAATCCTGACGAGTTCATTGACAACAGCGTGCCGTCACGCGTTATCAGTTTTACACATTCAGAGATTGTGTCGAGAATTGCGCGTAAGTGCCGCTCACTTTTTGTGACTTGCTTTTCAAGCCGTTTGCGTTCGGTTATATCTTGGACTGTTCCAATCATCCTTGTGGGCTGTTTTTGCACAAAAAACGTTTGTCCAGTCGCCATAATCCAATGTTCTTGCTGAGTACAATGAGCTATCACGCGATATTCGACATGAAAATAACCATTGCCCGTAGGCATCAGTGCTTTATCTATAGCATTCTGGGCAGGGAGACGGTCATCAGGATGTAAGTTATTTATCCAGTCGGCATAATGGATAGTTTTTTCAGCACTGAATTCCCAAATTTCGCGCATACGATCATCCCAATTGACAATGTCGGCTACGATGTCATAATCCCAAATTCCAATACTGGCACTGAGTTTGGCAATTTGCAGACGCTCTTCACTTTCCTTTAACCGTTTTTCTGCTTGTTTCCGTTCGGTAATATCCACCCAAAAACCAATAATTTGATTGGCTTCACCCGCTTCATCACGCATTAATCGTAACTCATCATACATCCAGCGATAGCTACCATCAGCTGTGCGAAAGCGGAATTCGTGTTGAAATGTGCCATTTTTAGGAAATTGCGACAAGTGCTTATAAAGCTGTGCCACATCATCGGGGTGAATATTTTTTTCCCAAAAATTGCAGTTTTCGAGGAATTGTTGGGGACTATAGTTTTCGAGGAATTGTTCGGGACTACAGTTTTCGAGGAATTGTTTGGGTAAGTAGCCCAAAATTCCACTGATATTCGGGCTGATATAAGTCAGCCTAAACGGTGGGGTTGCTTCGCAAATGAAGATTGTCACGGGTGCATTTGACAGCAAAAATTTCAGTTTCTCTTCACTTTTTTGCAATGCGTGTTCTATTTTTCTATGCTTTTCTTTTTCTTTTTGTTGGAAAAAAAGCTCT
>CAIUVX010000203.1 GCA_903902705.1 uncultured Methylococcales bacterium | reverse complement strand
TTGAAGCCTACGGAATGGGAGGATAGAAACACTAATGAAACCCGACATGGCTTATCCGTGATGGTGAATGCCGCATTGTCCCTTTACGACATCAAGAAACGTAAGCCTAAACCAGTACCTACATCAAAAAGCAAGGCTACGGTTGTACCCGACTTCGATGATGAGATTGAGTTTTAAGCTTAGATAGCCATTTACCTGATAAGGAAATCCCCCTCTATGACCAAATCAGAACTTATTACTGTTTTAGCTGAGAAACAATCCCTACTCCAAAAACATGACGTTGAGGCAGCAGTAAATTGCATGCTGGAACAAATGACAGATGCCTTGACACAAGGTCAACGCATTGAAATTCGTGGCTTTGGTTCTTTTGACTTGCACAGTAGACCAGCACGTCAGGCACGTAATCCTAAGACAGGTGAAACAGTTCAATTAGCAGTAAAAGTAGCGGCTCACTTTAAACCGGGTAAGGAAATGAAGGACAGGATTAATGCCTCGCGTCAACATTGCAACCTTAATGTTAAGGAAAACCTAATACCATTGGTTGTGTCGCGTGAGTAGTGAGATTATAAACAACAAACTCTACATCCAAATTACGGAGCTTTTGCGGCTTGCAAGGCAGAGTGTAGTTCGTGCGGTTAATCAAACGATGGTATGTGCCTACTACGACATTGGCAAAATAATCGTCGAAGACGAGCAGCGAGGAAAACAACGTGCTGATTATGGCAAACATGTGCTGGAAGAATTATCAAAAAAAATTGACCGTATATTTTTGGAAATGCTTCTCTGTCGTCAGTTTACGCCAAATGCGCTCTTTTTTTATCACCTACTCAATTCAGCAGAAAACATCTGCTGAATTACCAAGACCACAGTTTAAACTGCCTGTGTTACATTTGTGATTGCAGATAGTTTTGTAAGCCAACTTGTTCAATTAATTCAAATTGGGTTTCTAGCCAGTCGACATGCTCTTCTTCGTTTTCAAGGATGTGGTTGAAAACATCTCTGGAAACGTAGTCTTTTATGCTTTCACAATAAGCAATAGCTTCTCTTAGCAAGGGGATAGCAACCAGTTCAAGTTTTAAATCGCATTCGAGCATTTCTTTAGGATTTTCACCAATCATGAGTTTATCTAGGCTTTGCAAATTAGGCAGACCTTCCAGAAAAAGTATGCGCTCAATTAATTGGTCAGCATGTTTCATTTCATCGATTGATTCATGATATTCCTTTTCATTGAGCTTGCTGAATCCCCAGTTTTTATACATACGGGCATGTAAAAAATACTGGTTAATTGCAGTCAGTTCATTAGTAAGCGCTTTATTAAGAAACTCAATTACTTTTGTATCACCTTTCATTTGGATACCTCATCTAGTAGGCGTTAAGGACAGTCTGGGTAAATGCTTTTGCCATTATAGGCTGTGGCTGTCGGCTAGAGTCAAGTAGTTCCTTGATGTGCTTATTGCATTTTCCACAGTCACTTCCTACGCCGAGGCATTGGAAAAGCTGCTTACGCGTACAAATTCCTTCACCAATGGCATGTTTTATTTGGCTATCAGTCACCGCTTTACAAACGCAGACATACATGAGAATAACTCCAAATTTGATATTTTTTCAAATAATAACAATTCTCATTTAAAAAACAAAGCTTCTTTTTAGCTATCTCTCCCAAACTTAATGGCAGTAAGGCAACACCCTGTCTTAACGAATTTCACGTTGCCATGCACGGGTCTTCACGTGTACGGAACAAGTAGCGCAACTTTTAACGCTCGGTAGCCATTTTTTCAGGTTGCTGATGCGTGAAAAACTAACTTGCTCACGTTAATCCCTATACTGGGATATATTCGCTAGAGTAATCCACCGCAATGAGCTATAAAGGTGGGGGACGCTAGCTAAACGGTTACTTGTTCACATTTAAGATTGAGATAAATAAGCCCATGAAAATTTTACTGAGCCAATACCGGAAAATACTCTTAGTCGTCATTCCGGCAACACTACTGATGGCAGGCATTTCTGCCTATTCCTCGATCATCAGCCATCAGCACGTATTTGAAGGTTGTAAGCAACGCGAACTACTTACCACATCTACGCTTATCCAAAATGATCTCCAAGAGCAAATGAATAAGGCCGCCGCTAGAGCGTCTATCGTTGTCAATCTGCCGGCCATTAAAGAGGCTTTCCGTGCCGGTGACCGTGAACAGATTCTAGCCAGACTGTTACCCTCCTTCTTAATTCAAAGGGATCGTTACGGTGTCTCGGAAGGGCAGTTTCATACCGCGCCCGCAACGTCTTTCCTGCGTATTTATGCGCCTGAGGATGGTCACGGTGAAGATTTGAGTGGTTTTCGTGAAATGGTGGTAAGTACCAACAAAGAGCATGAGCCACGCAAAGGTGTTGAAATCGGACGGCGCGGCTTAAGTATTCGCGGAATTGATTTGCTCAAAGATGCAGATGGCTATATCGGTAGCTTTGAAATTGGCATGAGTTTCAATACAGTGCTGGAAAACGTCAAAAAAAACACTGGATTTGAAGCGGGCGCTTTTGCTAATGAGGACATGATGACCCGTATTGCAACCTTAATCTCCAAACCTGATAATGAGCGCATTATCGCTGGCTTTAGAAATGTGGAGGCAACCGACTGGAATGTCATTAAAGCGATAGCCACTCCAGAACTTCTGACATCGGCAACGGAAGTTAGAATGGAAACGAAAAATATAGCGGGTACTGATTATGGCATTGTTATTGTCCCTTTGTTGGATTACAAGGGTAGCAATATTGGCTCCATCATTGCCGTTCAGGTGTTTGATGCCTATCGGAATCAGATGACAGCGGCTATCGTCAACGCCATTGCTTTCGCTCTGTTGCAAGTGCTAGTGCTTGCCGGAATCATTGTCGTAATGATCAATGTGATGTTTGTGCGCCCGACGGAGCCACTAAAATGATGCGGCGATTATCGATTTTATTCCTACTGTTGTGGTTATCAAGCGGATCACTGTACGCTGATGAAGTTCGCATACCCGAAAATGCGTCGCGACCAATAAAGATTGGTGTGGCTGTGGCAGTGAACAGCATCTCAAAAGTCAATGATCAGGCTGGCAATTTTGAGGGAAGCCTGGATTTACAATTACGCTGGAAAGATACCGGACTTGCGTTTGACTTTCGGGAAATGGGTACGAACCGCATGGAATTTACCCGTGATGCCGCTACAAAAAAACTAGCAAGTATCTGGGCACCGGCACTGACATTGGCTAACGCGACGATACAAAGCATGGAGCAAGGTATTTTTATATACCCTGATGGCACAGTCGTCCTTATTCAGCGGGTGAAAGGTATTTTTGATACCAAATATCGATTAGGTGCTTTTCCCTTCGATACACAGGAACTTGCAGTCCGCATCGTGTCGGAGAGGTATGACACCAACCAGATCATGCTTACACAAGACCAGGATGACATCAATGATTCAAAATTAGGTAAAAATGTGCGTTTATCGGCTTGGCAGCCCAAGCGGCTTAAGTTCATCACCTCGCGCACACGCGGCTGGAATGGCCAGTATTTTCCAGAAATACAAGCCCAAATTGTGCTGACACGACTGCCGTTCGCTCATCTCTTGTCGATTCTTATGCCTTTTTTCCTCGTGATGCTTATCCCTACAATTGCCACACTGTACGCAAAATTGGATTTGGAAAAACGCTTGGGATTTTGGTCATCTTCCATTTTGGCGTTAATTGCCCTTAGTTTTACTTACGCAGCACGTTACGCCATGTTGCCTTCGGACAGTATCGTCATGCAACTCATCATCATTGGCTCGGGTTATCAGATCGTTATGATCATTCTTTCCGTTACCCTATTTAATACCCAAAATACCGATCGAGGGTTTTCAAACCCGTTTATTGTCCCAGAAATCATCACCTACTTGCGCTGGGCGATACCATTGGTATTGATTGGTTTAGTCCTGACACGAGTCATACTGACCTCATTGCATCTGGAGGATTGATAGCCCATGCGCTTAAAGCTACCCCTCTTTCAACGCGGGGAAACCGAATAATTACCACTTAGTTACAGGGCTTAAACAGAAACAAGCCTAATAAATACACATAGCGCATGGTTATTGTTTAAAAAAGCCAACTACGGGTGAGTTTAAACAAACGACACTAAAGTCCCATAGGATTTTGAGCGGTGGCAAGGCGTAAACTTCTACTGAGTTGGCTCGCCTCACGGTAGATAGGGAATTAATCCAAGTCGAAAGGCTTCTTCTTGGATATCACGCGGCACATGCCGGGCATCAACGATAAGACCGTTCACTTGAATTAGCCACGCCACTGGATTGGCTGCCATCCTGCTTGGCAGCGTCCAATTTGGATCAGCCTGCCCGGACTTTAACAACTCCATAATCGCCGTTGATTTCGCCGAGCCTGTTTTCGGGCTGAGGCCAAAGTGTTGGCATAGCTCATCCGCCCGTATGTGCGGCGTTTGGCTCTTGTCAAACAGAAAGTTGACCCGACCCACCGAGTAAACAATGCCACAGGCCCAGGTATTGGTTTTTCCGGTGGCAATTGGCGACGGACGTTTGCGGCAAAGCTTCGCTACCATTCGCCGACAAAGGTCTCGATATTCTTCGTTCAAATACTGTTGACAGCATCGGTCGGTAAGCTCAACGATCTCATCGTATTTTCCCTGTAGCACCGCCGGTATCCGCTCTGTTTCACTCATGCTGTTCCTCTAATGTTACAAATGGGTACGGGCTTTGCCTGCCTTCAACCCCTGTTTCTTAAGCCAATTTGCAGATTTGTCTCGGTCGTATGATAGCGCTTGGCGACAAATCTCTGCGTCGAGCCGTTCGCCAGTAAGCTCTCAATTTCCGGTCGAAATGTATCCAGCTTGCTTTTGCCAGGCCATTTTAACCGACCCGGCGTGAGGCCTTGTTCTTTTTTGAAGCGTAGCGCTTCCTTTGTCCGTTGCGAAATCAGATCGCGTTCTATTTCTGCCGCCATCGAAAACGCCAGCGCAATGATTTTGCTTTGGATGCTGTCGTCCAGTTGCCAGCTTCCCTTCACTGAATAGGCTCGGATACCCTTACGGGTAGCGAGCGCCAGAATTTCCATGCATTCCAGCATGCTCCGGCCAAATCTCGAAAGTTCGGCCACAATCATGACATCACCGCTCTGCAATTCTTCTAGCACCTGGGCGATTTGACGTTCCCGCCAAGGCTTTCGCCAGGAGGCAACCTCTTCAACAAAACTCACCTTGCCCAGATCATGATGGTTTGCAAAATGTAGGATATCCGTTTTGTTCTTCTCAAGATCCTGATCGAGCGTCGACACCCGCAGATAAGCGACCGTTTTGCGATCTAAGGAAGTTTCTTTAGCCGCCATAATTACGCCATTCGATGAATACTGGAAATTTTAGCTTATACGATGAATATAGTGATAGGAATATCAGACCTTTTCATCTAATTT
>CAIUVX010000202.1 GCA_903902705.1 uncultured Methylococcales bacterium | reverse complement strand
CGGACACTGCATTTTTCACTGCTCGTTTCGGCTAAATTTATAATAATATCAAATCACTCACTGTTTATGACTACCAAAAGTAAAAATAACGCTACAAATTTAAAATTTGACATTTTGTTTACCTTGTTTTGGAGTGTTATTTTTCGGTAGACTTATTGTTATTCAAATTGCCGCCTATTTGAACGACACTACCAGTAATAGTTGAATTTTCTATCGTGTTCCCTGATGATTCTTTTTTAATATTTTCTTTAAGCGGTTGCTTATTATTTTCGATAGTAGCTTGTAAAAATTGACTAAAAAAACCAAAAGCCATACTAACTAAAGCCAGAATAAATAAATAATTCAAACCATTATTAATTAACTTGGCAGAATTCACTTGATTAAACTTAATAATATTATTTTTCAGTAAAAATTTAATAAATTCAGCAAAAATAAATATCGCAAATCCAATTAATACCAAAGGACTATTTAAATGTTTTATCCAAGTTTCCATATTTTTCCTCATTTATAAGCGAACGATAGATCATCCTAAAATCGATGCGCAATCCCTGCCGCTTTTATAATACTGTTGGCTGTATGCCGTGATTTACAATCATGATTGACTGTAACAGGCACGCCTTTTTCAGATGCCCAAATCATGCGAACCTTTACCTGAGCAAACTAATTTATAACCGTGTTTAAGTAATTGCTCTTTAAAACAGTTTTTCATAGCCATTCATATTGCAATCGGTGGCTGGCTAAAGGATAAATGTGTGGCGGCTTTAGTGCGTAATGTTGGGCTGTTTAATACCAATAATTCAGGCACTAGCTCCAGCACTTCTTTTTCTAATTCATCTAAGGTATTGGCTTCTACGACTAAGCCTTTTAAATCGGAACTGGTGGCAATATAAACATTGGCTTCATCATCGTGGATAATGTCAACTTTAATCAATAACGGAATACCGATTTTTGCCAACAAGGTGGCAAAACTCCAACCTAAGCGATACATGATATTCTCCTAGTTCGTAGTTGTTGGTTGGGATTGTGTAGCATCCCAACCAACGAAACGCTTACTTAACGACTACGCTCAAACTCAGCCATAAAATCAATCAGCGCATCGATACCTGCGTCTGACATGGCGTTGTAAATACTCGCTCTCATGCCACCGACTGAACGATGTCCTTTTAATTCAAATAACCCTTTGGCTTCGGCAGCGGCTAAGAAAGGTTTATCTAAACTTTCATCTGACAAAATAAACGGTACGTTCATGCGTGAACGTGAAGCGATTTCGACAGGGTTTGAATATAAACTTGAAGCATCAATCGCCGCGTATAGCTTAGCTGCTTTAGCAATATTGCGTTGTTCAATTGCCGCGACACCGCCTTGGGCTTTCAACCATTTCAATACTAAACCGACTAAATACCAGTTGTAAGTCGCTGGTGTGTTCAGCATGGATTGGTTTTTGGCTTGTTCCGCATAATTAAATATTGACGGTACAGATTTAGGCGCGTGACCGATTAAATCGTCTCTGACAATCACCACGGTGACACCCGCAGGGCCCATATTTTTTTGTGTTCCTGCATAGATGATGCCGTACTGACTGACATCAATCTGACGTGACAAAATGTTAGATGACATATCACAGACTAACGGCAAACCTTTAGCATCAGGTGTTGATTGGAATTCAACACCGTGAATGGTTTCGTTAGAGGTGTAATGTAAATACGCCGCCTCGTTATCAATTGCCCATTGTGCCGCATCTGGAATCGTAGTGAATTTAGTGTCTTCTGAACTCGCACTGACAATCACATCACAATACGCACCCGCATCTTTAACAGCTTTTTCTGACCACGCACCTGTTTTTATATAACAGGCTTTAGTTTTACCCGCCAAAATATTTTGTGGAATGAACGAAAACTGCGCAGACGCGCCGCCTTGCAAAAATAACACTTTATAGTTATCTGGAATCGCCATTAATTCGCGCAAATCGCTTTCTAATTCTTCGGCGATAATAGAAAAATGTTTACCACGATGGCTCATTTCCATCACCGACAGTCCGCTGTTACGCCATTCCAATAGCTCTTGTTGCGCTTGTTGTAAAACCGACTCAGGAAATGCAGAAGGACCGGCACTAAAATTATAAACTCTGGACATTGGGGTTCTCTTGGTTAAGGTTTAAAGGTTAAATGATTGTAATATTTACTTGGATTTTCTTATTGGGTAATTAGCCATATCATTTTCAACAAAATTATCTAATTCAGCAAAAGAGGGGCATTTCTTTTTAACAATAGCTAAATCAAGATGATTCATAACTTTTTCATTATGAGTGTTATGACTATATAAAGGTTTAGGTTTGTTTATTCTACTTAATCTTGTTAATGTTTCTTTAGGGTTTGGCATATCTTCTGGATTTGGATAATTATCTTTAGGTTGCCATGATGGAATAACATTTGAAACGGCTTTTATATCGGCTAATATCCACGCTTCAATCTCTTCTGTTGGGATTAAAATGCAAATTAAATTCTCAGAATTTTTAATCCCCGCTGGTTTTATAATTTTTGAAATTACTTCCTCATAGCGTTTCTGCGCTGTATCTTTATCTCTGTCATAGCAAATAATAAATTTTCGATATTCTTTCTTTTGATTCCAAAGACTTAATACTTTTGCACCTTTATTCAGCATAGTGCCGCAACTATTAAATCCCTCTCCTTTTATGGAAATAGAATCATCCTTAGCAAGTCTTTTAATTAAAATTTGCAAACATTTAAAATCGCTATCATCTTCCGCAATGACTACATACATTATTCATCATTCATTGATTTAATAAAATCAAATAAAGCCCCTTCGTTTTTTAAATAATCATGTATAAAAGGCATTTGCTCTTTATCTAAAGCAGATACTTTTGTGCCGTTTTCAGTCATTTTCACTAATCTAATTTTTTCTGGCTGAAATAAGTTAATTGCTTCGGATGAATGCGTGGTGAAAATGAGTTGTTTGTTATAAACCTCTGCATATTCAAAACACAGCGGTAATAGTTTATGTAATAGCCCCGTATGAATGCCATCTTCTGGTTGTTCTATGAGTAGGGTGCTGTTTTTGTCATATAACAATGCAAGTAATATAGCTAAAACACGCTGTGTGCCATAAGATAATTGACTATAATTTACAGTAGCATTCGATGTATTAAATTCAACTATATAAAAAGGATGTGTCTGATTATTTCTATCAGGCAATCCAGCTAACTCAGTAATAATTATATTATCAACTAAATTTAAACCATTTTTGCCGAGTAGTGCCAATATTTCATCCAATAATTCTTTATCTGTATTCCACAGATGCAATAATCTCATTATACCCGATGATTTTATTTTATTATCCTTAGAAAGCCATTGCTTGTAATCATTTCCAGAAATATAATTAGTGTTAATATATTCATCATTATCTAGGGCGTAATATCTTATTCCAGAAAGATAGTTAAATATTTTCTTTATATCAGGATTTATTTTTTTTTGAGGTAGCAATGCAAGCAATGAACTTATTAATGGTGCTTCAGAATTTATATAAATTTCTTCATTGTTGACTTTAGCAATATCATCTCTTCTTTCAGCTATTATTCCCCAGTCATTACCATCTATATGAATTAATAAAAACTCTGTTAAGGCAAAGCCTATCTCAGGGACATCGCCTTCATACTCTGTATGATAATCCTCTGTATGATAATAAAATGTTTCTGTATATCTTTCATACTTAAATATTTTTTCATCTATAAAAAACTCAATATCATATCTGACAAGAGAAACATCTTGATTAGTCAAATAGTCATCGAATTTCGCCTTTCCTACTGCAAATTGAGCGCAATATTCAATCGTTTTCAAAATATTACTTTTCCCCGCCGCATTACGCCCAATTAAAGCGGTAATATTATCAAACTCTATTTCAGTATCTTGGCACGATAAGAAGTTAGTAATGCGTACTTTTTTCAGCATGGTCTGAGCCTTGTTGGTGTGTTCTGTCAGTTGAATGAATCAACTTGAATCATGACTGACAGAACGTCCATTGGTTTATGGCGTGTCTTGACTGTCTTGGTCTTCATCTTGAATGATTGCAGTGGATTCATCATCCACGCCTTCACTGTCATCTTCCTCTTCGCCAGCTAAGCCTTCAATTCTATCCACGCCGATGACTTTTTCTTTTTTGTCTAGGCGGATGATGGTGACACCTTGGGTGTTTCTGCCGACGATGGAAATGCCATCGACGCGGGTGCGGACTAGCGTGCCGCCGTCGGTGATGAGCATGATTTCATCGTTGTCGTTGACTAGGACTGCGCCGACCACTTCGCCATTACGCTCTGAGGTTTTGATGGCAATCATGCCTTGTCCGCCGCGATTATGGCAGGTGAATTCTTCCAGTCTGGTGCGTTTGCCGTAGCCGTTTTCGGTGATGTTGAGAACCATGCCCTCGCTGGCGATAATCAAAGAAATGACTTTTTGCCCTTCTTTTAAACGCATTCCGCGCACACCGATGGAGGTTCTGCTCATGGAGCGAACATCGGTTTCATTGAAACAGACAGCTTTGCCTGTGCTGCTGAATAATAAGACGTTTTGTTGTCCGTCAGTGACTGCCACGCCGACGAGAGTGTCGTCTTCGCGTAAATCAATGGCGATTTTACCTGAGCTGCGTTGGCGTTCAAATTCGGGTAGCGGAGTTTTTTTCACTGTGCCTGAGGCGGTTGCCATAAAGATGAATTTATCTTCGGTGTATTCACGAATTGGCAAAATAGCGTTAATTTTTTCGCCGTCTTCTAGCGGCAATAAATTAACGAACGGTTTACCGCGTGAGCCGCGACTGGCTAACGGCAGTTGATAGACTTTTAGCCAATAGACTTTGCCGCGTGACGAGAAGCACAAAATAGTGTCGTGGGTGCTGGCGACAATGAGTTTATTGACGTAATCCAGTTCTTTGGTTTTGGTGGCGGATTTACCACGTCCACCACGGCGTTGGGCTTTGTAATCATCTAAGGGTTGCGCTTTCACATAGCCTTCATGCGATAGCGTAACAATGCGGTCTTCTTCGGTAATCAAATCTTCCAGCGATAAATCCGAATGATCTTGCATGATTTCAGTGCGGCGTGGATCGCTGTATTGGTCTTTAATGGCAACCAATTCTTCACGAATGACCTCCATTAAACGCACATCGTTACCCAAAATAGCCAAATAAAAGTCTATTTGTTCCAACAATTGTTGGTATTCACTGATAATTTTGTCTTGTTCTAAACCTGTTAAACGGTGCAGACGTAAATCTAAAATGGCTTGGGCTTGGGTTTCGGTTAAACGATACACGCCTTCGACCATGCCGAACTCTAACGATAATTCGTCAGGTCTGGAGCGAGCAGAATCGGCACGTTCTAATAATTCGGCAACTAAACCTGCCGCCCACGTTTGCGCTAATAAAGCGGCTTTGGCTTCGGCTGGATTGCCTGAGTTTTTAATCAGGTCAATCATGGCGTTGATGTTGGCTAAGGCAACCGCTAAGCCTTCTAAGATGTGAGCGCGTTCGCGGGCTTTGCGCAATAAATAAATCGTGCGGCGCGTGACGATTTCACGGCGGTGATTGATAAAGGCACTGATAATCTCATGAAGATTCATGCAGTGCGGTCTGCCGTCTAGCAACGCCACCATATTCAAACCAAATACAGTTTGGAATTGAGTTTGTTTGTAAAGATTATTCAGCACGACTTCGGGCGTTTCGCCGCGTTTCAGCTCAATCACCATACGCATTCCGTCTTTATCGGACTCATCACGCAAGCCTGAAATGCCTTCGAGTTTACTTTCTTTTACCAGCTCAGCGATTTTTTCCAGCAAGCGGGCTTTGTTGACTTGATAAGGTAGTTCGGTAGTAATAATCGCTTGCCGACCGTTATCGCCAAACTCTTCAAAATGACAACGGGCGCGTAGATAAATTTTGCCACGTCCTGTGGTGTAGGCGTTATAAATACCCGCCGCGCCATTGATAAAACCAGCCGTCGGAAAATCAGGGCCAGGAATATAGGTCATCAATTCAAGAATATCGATGTCTGGCTCATCTATCATAGCCAAACACGCGCCAACCACTTCGTTTAAGTTATGCGGCGGTATATTAGTCGCCATACCAACGGCGATACCCGATGAACCGTTGATTAATAACGTGGGTATGCGTGTCGGTAAGACGCTGGGTTCAGATTCAGATTCATCGTAGTTGGGCGTGAAATTAACGGTTTCTTTATCTAAATCTGCTAGTAATTCGTGGGCGATTTTTGCCATGCGTACTTCGGTGTAACGCATTGCCGCAGGTGAATCTCCATCAACTGAACCAAAGTTACCTTGTCCATCAATCAGCATATAACGCATGGAAAACGGTTGTGCCATACGCACCATCGTGTCATATACAGCGGTGTCACCGTGTGGATGATATTTACCGATCACGTCACCGACTACACGAGCAGATTTTTTATAGGGCTTGTTAAAGTCATTACCCAGTTCACTCATGGCGTATAACACACGGCGATGCACAGGTTTAAGGCCGTCACGGACATCGGGTAAGGCACGACCGACAATCACGCTCATGGCGTAATCGAGGTAAGATTGTTTCATCTCGTCTTCGAGATTAACGGGGATGATTTCTTTGGCGAAGTTTGACATAGTTCCCTAATCTGCTAGTTGGCAACCACTGACAAAAGCCAGTGTGCAATCATAAACAATTCAACCCAACAACATTAAAAGAGCTGATCTTATTTTTAAAAGCAGGCAGGTCTTAAGTCTGGGGTTAATTACAGGGTAATTATACCATTTATAAGGCAGTGTTGCCTTAGGTGAAAATTTCACAGTGGCAGAGCGCAAAAAGGAGTCGCTGACGGATAGGCAGTGTGTCAGTTCAAAATGGTTTAACTTGGTTTTTATTGTCGGTTGGGGGTGAGCGGCGAACCTTACTATTTAGGCATGGTCGTTTGTTCTTGTTGGGGACTCAACCCGTTCTGCCCTGCTAATCTATACTGTTTCAATTGATCCACAGCCCATACTCGCTTATATCAATATCTTCATTCCAACTAACGGCATACCCCCCTGTTTCTATTCGCACATTTTTGAAAAAAGCACGATTTTTTAAGGCTCTTCCTGATTTCGTGGGGTAGCCATTATAATATTGTCTGGACAATGGAATCCACTATAGTTAACGACAGGTTGTGTCGTGGATGCGGGTATTTTTTGTCGTTAGATGGCGTTCAAGTTTGTAGTGTGCGGTACGATGAACCGCACACTACCCATCACTCACTTAGGTAAAGATTTCTGCAAGGAAGTTTTGCATGGCAAGCCAAGAGCGTCTATCGGCATCGGCTTGGTAAACCGTGCCAAAATCTGGGTTATTGGCAACGGGATTAGTGAATGCGTGCATGGTTTGACCATAACTATGCACTTGCCAATTTGAACCAGCTTTAGTCATTTCATTTTGAAACTCAATCAGTTGTGCGGGTAAAGCCATTGGATCGTCATAACCGTGCAGGGCTAATACTTTGGCTTTAATCGGTGTGTCGTGGATATTATCTGCTGAGTTCAGCAATCCATGAAAGCTAACGACACCTTTGATGTCCACGCCTGTTCTGGCTAAATCCAGTACACACAGTCCACCAAAACAAAAACCAATGGCTGCGATTTTGCTGTCATCCACCCAAGGCAACAGTTTGACAGCCAATAATGCCGCTTTGATACGCTTTTGTAGCATGGTTCTATCGTGCATAAACGGCTGCATTAATGCCATATTTTCTTCAGGATTAGTGCCTAATATACCTTTGCCGTACATATCCAGTGCGAAACCGACATAGCCAAGCTCTGCCAGTTTTTTGGCTTTGTCATTGGCAAATTCATCGCGTCCTGACCACGCATGACTGATTAAAACAGCGGGTCTGCGGGTTGCAATAGCATCATCAAAAGCGAAAAATGCTTCCAACACCACATCGCCGTCCATGTAACTGATTGTGTTTGATACGATTGCCATGAGATTAGCCTATGCGTTTTGATGATTGTAAGCTGACTAAAAACCCCGTTGAAGCGGCTTCTATCATATCCAGTACCCGTTCAAAACCGTATTCGCCGCCATAGTAAGGATCGGGAACTTCACGCGCTGTTAGCTGTGGCGCGTAGTCGAGAAAATACTGCACTTTATGTTTGTGTGAAGCAGGGCAAGCATTAATCAGCGCGGCATAATTTTCATCATCCATTACCAATAAAAAATCGAAATCATCAAAATCGCCCATCACCACTTTGCGGGCGCGTAAATGACTTAAGTGAACATCGCGTTCAGCGGCGGCTTTTTGTGATCGTAAATCGGGCGGATTGCCAATGTGATAGGCATGAGTTCCCGCTGAATCAATGATAAACCGATGGTCTAGCTTTTTTTCATTGACCAGTTTGGTAAAAACGCCTTCTGCGGTCGGTGATCGGCAAATATTACCCATACACACAAAGAGAACTTTTATTTTTTCCATATTACTAACCGTTTGAGAAATTTGGTAGTGGGTATTGTAACGCTTAAATCCGCGATCACTTATTTTACAAAACTAATAAACTGCCGATAAGGTGAATCTTGTTTCCAAGTAAATGCCTCTGTGTAATAGTGCATTAACGCTAGATAACCAAGTAAACCTAAAGTAATGGCTTTACGAATTTCTATGCCAAATATAACTTGAGTGAGATAGCTAACCACGTTATCGCCATACGCTTGCAATACAAACGCCAGAAAAAATGATAATACTGGCAACACCACAAAAATTGATACTCGACAATATTTGGCAGCACGGTAAATAAAATTTTGCGGCTGCTGCTGGTGTTTATTGTAATCGTGAGTCACATAAAAAATATAGGCAGTGGCATCGTGTACCAAGCGCGGGACAAGAATCGCGAAAAAATAATACTGTTGAACATAAAGATAAAAACTACTTAATACCAATAGCACATTACACCATAAAAACCAGCGACCAAATGCAGTACTCACATAACGTTGACAATAGAAGGCACTGAATATCAAGGCAACACACAAAGTACCTGCAATGCTCTTAATCCAAATTACCTGCTGCACATCCAAGCTATTTTTTAAAAAAATACCTATATAAACAACTAATCCAGCAGTGACGCTTAGCCACAATAACAAATAAAACGCCCAATCAGGCAAGCGACAAACACCTCGTGCTACGCCGTGTTGCTGTTTAAGAACATGGTAAACCGTCCACGCTGCCACCAACACATAAAATACCCGATAAGAAATAAACAAACTACCCACGCCAAAAAATACCGCTAGTGCGGCTGTCATCCACAATAATTTTGATTGATACACGGTGAGATAGTCACGATTACTCGCCAATAAAATAGAGCTGGCAATGATATGCGGTGTACCGAAAATAATTTGAAACAATAACAAATGCGTCGGGCTACTGGGTAAACTCGCTTGTAATGCGCCTTGCCAAAACCAACTATCCAGCAACTGTAGCAACACGCACAGCGGAATAATCGCATAAAGCCCCAATAACAACCGAAATGATACCGCGATCTTACGCGTCTCTAGCGGCAGTTCTTGCATTGACAGTGTGGGTGCAGACATAAAACTATCCTCCTAATTATTCTTATTATTTTTTTAAAAATGTAAGTTAAACTAATCACTGCCTTATTTTCAAGATATTTTTATTGCTATGAGTTTTCAATTACACCCACGCCTACAACAAGACTGTATTAGCATCGGTCATTTCGAATTATGTCGGTTACTGATGATGAATGACAGCCAATATCCTTGGTTTATTTTAGTGCCAGAAATTGCTGATGTTAGCGAGCTGTATCAACTAAATAAAGCTCAACGTGGCTTATTGATGGAAGAATCCTGTTATCTTGCCGAACATTTAGCTGTACTGTTTAACGCCGATAAAATGAATATCGCTAATATCGGTAATATGGTATCCCAATTACACATTCATCACATCGTGCGTTACCAGACTGATAGCGCGTGGCCCGCGCCTGTATGGGGAAAGTTTCCTGCTGTACCTTACACAGAAACACAAGTCAGTGAACAACTTAACCGCCTAAAAACGCGGGTAGTTGCAAATTATCTGGAGTAAGAGCAAGCCCGTATGGAGTTATGTGGCTACACTAAACAGGACACTTTTCTATAAAATTGATGAAAAGACCTGAGAGTGCTTATATGACAACCCAAGCCAAACAAAAATACACAGCCGAGTTTAAAGAAAACACGGTTAAACGTGCGAACGAATCCAATAATGTAGCGGAAACTGCCCGCGAATTAGAAAATACGCTGTATAACTGGGTTTATCAGTACAGCCTACGCCTAAACCAAATAAGCTCATACTAACAGATGAACATTTGTACAATGAGTTAAATGGATTAAAGAAAGAGAATGCGCGTTTGATGGAGGAACGTGATCTGTTAAAAAAAGCGGTAGTGTACTTTGTCAAAAAAATGCGGTTCAAACCGAGTGGATTCAGGAACAAAGCGCGAATTATAACGTGGCATTATTATGTTCGATTTTATCTGTGAGCCGTGGCGGGTATTACGCACGGACAAAAGCAGTCGAAAGTCACAAAGCCAAGCGAGATAAGGAACTGAAAACGGTAATTACAACGGCATTCACTCAAAACCGCGCCGTCTATGGCACACGCTGTCTCAAAAAAGTATTAGATTTGCTGCCAAATAACCCTAACTTAAGTAAAAACGTCCCACAACAGCAAGCTTCCAAAAAAACGATGCTTAACTTGAATCGAATTGACAAAAAAGAACGCTTAATGAAAGCAACGATAGATCTAACCCTGAAGAAGTTTGACGAATTACTGAGTGATTTTGATAGAGCGTATGAAAAAGCCAAGGCTGGCAAGCGCACGGCTCAAGTTGTTTTTCATGCTGATTTATCTGAAACGCTATCCGACGTATGATGTATTGGGGATATTATTTGACCTCGACAGTGGCAACTGTTGTGATTTATGGAATTTGAATTTAGAGTGTAGATAATCGATAACCTCACAGGAGTGGAGCTAATTTTTAATTATTTGGCAGCATTTCTTTTACTAACAAAACTTTCACTACCGTACACTTTTAAAACCAAGTATTGAAAAATAACAACATATTGATAATAATGGAGTTATTTATTAATAAGGTACTTATGATACAGTCTCAGCTAGTTTATCGCACCGTACAAAATGGCTTAAAAAATAGGGCAAGGCAGCCAATCGCCACGCCAAGCGAATCATATCAATAGCCTGAGCACGTTAGTTAGCGGGATAGTCCAAAGCAAATCCGTGAAGCTGGATGACATTGCAAGCGAAGTGCGGCGCACAGGGAAAATGGCAAGCCAAGTCATGCAGTTAAGACGCTGGCTGAAAAACAAAAACATCCGCATTGATCTGCATTACCTGCCGTTCATAGAAACAGTGCTGAGCAGTCTGGCACAGGAAGCGTTGGTGTTGATTATCGATGGTAGCAGTACAGCGCGTGGCTGCGTGACCTTGATGGT
>CAIUVX010000201.1 GCA_903902705.1 uncultured Methylococcales bacterium | reverse complement strand
GCGCTGAGATACGTTTATTCTTCGGATTCTCTACAAACTGCCTAAGACAACCTTTACATCGATATTTCGCCGTCCCAACTCTATTACTACCGTTCTTTACTATATCGCTATGTTCACAATACGGACACTGCATTTTTCACTACTCGTTTCGGCTAAATTTATAATAATATCAAATCACTCACTGTTTATGACTACCCTTTTTTAATGGTCTTGGTCTTGCAAACAGTGCGTATCTTACCCGTCCACGCTTAACTTTCCAACTTTTACCATGCAGTTTGCTGTTTCATAAAATTGTCATAGATAGTTAAAGGTTAAAACCGTAGCTTCTGTGTTATTCTCATAGTTTACCGTTGTAGTTGAGAAAGGCAGTGTTTTTTATGCCAAACTCAGATTAAATAATCTATTTAATGACCTGCCCACACCTCCCATCTTACGGTTTTCGTTTTTTATTCGCGCAACGCAATTTTCAATCTGACATCAACAATCGCAGTATCGCCATCATCCGCCTGTTGAAAGCCTGACATTCGGTCATTGCCAAACTGGATGCTTGCCACTTCCGCTACCAGCAATTTTTCGCTCACTAATAGGGCTGTTGTTAAAGTTGTTATATTATGCCAGATGTCAATGACATTTTTATGAGAAAGCCGTGGGAATGCAGTAACGGTGCGCCGCGCCGTACTTTTAAAACCCACCGCAACGCGGTGAAGAAGGCGTTCCCACGCAGCGCGTGGGAACGAGAAATTATGCTTCGGCTATACCGATTAAGCGCGTAAAAAGCCCAGCTCAAACACCAGCGGTTGTAATTTTTCGCTCAGAGTTTTGTAGGCGGTTTCAAACGCTGAAAAATCAACGGGTATAAAATCGCCGCTGTTGTTACGCGCTTTAAGGGCGTTGCGAATTTGATACCAGCCGACATCGGGGCGGTTTAATTTTAATTCTTCACACACCTTATAGACATCGGTATGAGCAAAATACGCTTGCCAGAGTCCGCGACCTGTATTTAATACTGCTTCGGCTTGGGTTGACAGTGTTCTGTCGGCTAAATACTGCACCATAAAATCTGATTCAAAGCGGTCGGGGGCGTTGACTTCGGTTTCGGTGTAGGGGATAAAGTGATTGACGATTGCCCACTTTTTACCGTTCCATTCTAGGTTGTTGGCACTGGCGGTTCTTTGACTGCGATTAAATAGCATCCAAATCAAACAATCGTTTTTGAACTCATCGGATAACGGTGCGGTGGGTTGCAAGAACTGGTCGCGGTCATTTAGCCAAGTGGGTACGATTAATCGTCGTACTGAAAATATGATTGCGGCTTGCCATAAATTTTCTGGTGTGACGTAAAAACCATCGCCTTGTCCATAGGGAGATGAAAACAATACTGTTTGCTGCTCTGCGTGTTGCATATCATTTTTTCCACAATACATATAGGCAATAGCATTATCTGCCCATGTACTAACACGCGGATTAGATGTAGCAGGAGTAATTCCATTTTTTAAAGGCAACACTGGAAGTTTATTTGTCTTTGGACGTGATAACCAAACATTAAGAAATGAACTGTTCGGCAGGTTATAAAAAGTTTTTTCACCAATTGGCTGTACATCTTTATCAAAAACTTCAACACACACTTCTGAAATTGGATTTTTAATATTTTGATTGGTTTTCCAAACTAAAAAGCCAATAGGGAATTTTCCAGTCAATCCATCGAACGCTTTATTATGAACAACAAAACCGCCTAAATATTGAGCATTCCATGTTTGCCTAAATTTTTCAAAATTTGGTGCATTGACATATTTCATCGTACTAAACATGGCAAGCGTAGCTGTTGGTATTTCAAGCGCAATCCGTGCTATAAATTGTGTAAAAAGCTCATTACTAGCTTTGCCGTAATCGTTCATAACGGCAGCAATTTTTGTTTTTGCCACCCCTGTTTTATTTTCTGTACCTAATTCAATTGTCGTATTTCCACGAGTACCAACTTCCGCATACGGCGGATTAATCAACACCAAAATCTTCTTCCCTTCCGCAATGGCTTTGCGCAAACCTTCGGGGACTTTGTTGGTTAGGGTGTAATCAATTAACCCTGCTGTATTTTCCCCCATCCTAAATCCTTCCCCCGCAGGGGGAAGGACTTGATTTTGCTCGGTTAAAAGCTCCCTCTCCCTATGGGAGAGGGTTGGGGTGAGGGTAGTAATGTCATCGTTCAAATAATCGTATTGAAAACGCTGCGCCGCAACACAGGTTTTCGTGGCTTTCATGACATCAACATCGGCTTGATCCAAGGTACTCATGTAAATATTGCGCGGGTTGCTGTGTTTAACTTCCAGATTGCCCACGCCGCAGCACATATCCCAGACGATGTAATTTTTTTGCCAGTTTTTACCCAGCGTTTGTTCCAGTTTATCGTAGGCTTTATCGACCACAGCAAGCGGGGTGTAATACGCGCCTTTAAAACTGCGTTCATCCAGCGGAATCAAGCTGTCGCGGCGTTCGAGTAAATAATCACGGTATTCGGATTTAGGCGGTTTGTGATAAATCGCCCAAAATTGGCGATAACCTTCTTTGTTGCCTAATTCGTAAAGTTTGCCGCCCAAGCTAAACACGGGCGCGTTGTTTTTGTGCAGCAATTCAGCGGGAAGATTGTCATGCGTGGACACTGTGCCGTCGTGCATAATGTCGGCAAAAAATAACAGTGCGTAATTTTCCTCACTCACGCCGTTGATTTCGCGCCCTATCATCGTCACCCATTTGTCGAATACCTGTTTTAAATTGTCGGGCGTTATCTGGGTGCGAATAATGTCGCCTGATTTTATCGCGGCTTTAACTGTGCTGATAAATTCGTCTTCATGGGTGGCAATTCTGAACGATACAAAATGTGTTCCGATATGTGCGGACACCTCATCTAAGGCTTGTTTGGGGTATTGGCTTGCCGATTTTCCCCACTTGACAGTTTTTTTAGCGAGGAACGGCAACACGTCAGCGGTTTTCATAATCGCGGCTTTTTCAGTGTCAATGACGGCTAAAAATGGCGGTAGCGTTTCACCTTTATTCAGCCCGTCTTGAACGTAATGCAGTAATTGGGTGAACATGGCATAGCTGGAATATTTGCCTGTGTCTTTGGCTTCAAACCAGATTTCATCGGTGCGTATGTCTATCAAGCCTTTAGTGTAACTTTTCAGCCCTAACGCTTTGATATAAATGTCTTTAACGTCTTCTTCGCTGTTGGCTTGTTTAAGTTTGCTGTAGAGAGTGGCTGTGGTCATTATGGTTGGCTCATAGATTAGCAAATAGCCCAGATGGCGCGTAGCGGAATCTGGGGAAATTCACAAAAACAACGTTTCACTCGAACAATTTAGCGTGTGTCTTAGCACACTACCAATCATTTGGTGAATTCCTTGGTGTTGGTAAAGTCTCGCTACGGGTTGGTGCGCTTACTCTTTACCGACTTTTTCGAGATAGTAACCCCAACAAAAACAATCATCTATACGCAAATATTGGGGGTCGGCAATCACTCAAGCCTTACCTGTCCACAGTTAACTTTCCAACTTTTACCATGCAGTTTACTGTTTCATAAAATTGTCATAGATAGTTAAAGGTTAAAACCGTAGCTTCTGTGTTATTCTCATAGTTTACCGTTGTAGTTGAGAAAGGCAGTGTTTTTTATGCCAAACTCAGATTAAATAATCTATTTAATGATAGTTGGAGCAAGAAATGAAATCAGAAGAATTAATTAAAGTCTGGGATTTGCCATTGCGCATTTTTCATTGGTTATTGGTGACGGCATTTTTTGTCGCTTATTTTACTGAAGATGACTTATTAACTGTTCATGTTTGGGCGGGATATTTAGTGGCGGGGTTACTGGTGTTTCGTATTGTGTGGGGCTTTATTGGCAATGAGTATGCCCGCTTTAGTCAATTTCTATGTAGCCCAATGTTGTCTATTGCTTATCTGAAAGACCTCATGCAAGCTAAAGCCAAACGCTATATCGGTCATAATCCAGCGGGCGCGGCAATGATAGTGCTGTTACTGCTTAGTTTATTGATGACAGTTGTTACAGGTTTAGCGGTTTATGGTGCGGATAAAGGAGCTGGGATTTTAGCGTTTATCGGTAACAGTCATGAGCACTTCTGGGAAGAAATCCATGAGTTGTTCGCTAATTTTACGATAGTATTAGTGATTGTTCATGTTATTGGTGTCGTCGTTGAAAGTATTATTCACCGCGAAAATCTAGCCAGAGCGATGTTTAACGGTAACAAAAAGAGACCTTAATCTATGATAACCAAAGCCGAGTTAAAAATAGAAAATAGCATTGCCCTGTTAAGTTTGCTGGGTATAGGCACTTATTTAGTGTTGCGCTATTGGCTGGATACAGGCTATGAGGTCTATCACTGGTCATTTAATAGCACACTAAGCACAGCTATCGAAACACTTTGGCAGGGACAAAGTGTATTTTCCCTGCAACAAGTGCAACTGCCATTAATAGCGGTGTTAGTATTTGGCGGTTTGCCGTTGCTCTATCAGTTGCTAGCGAAATTAATACGCGGTGATTTTGGCGCGGATTTATTGGCAGGTTTATCCATCGTTACCGCTATCTGTTTGCATGAATATCTAGCGGGTAGCTTAGTGGTATTAATGCTTTCAGGTGGGGCAGCATTAGAAACCTATGCGATACGCAAAGCCTCATCCGTGCTAGAAGCCTTATCCAAACGTATGCCCTCGATTGCGCATCGCAAAGAAGGTGAAAAACTCATCGACATTAGCACCGACAAGGTCAATATCGGTGATAGCTTGTTGATTTTGCCGCATGAACTTTGCCCTGTTGACGGTACGGTGTTAGAAGGCTCTAGCACGATGGATGAATCCTATCTCACAGGCGAACCTTATTTAATGTCCAAAACCAGCGGTTCTACCGTGTTATCTGGTGCGGTCAATGGAGATAACGCCTTAACCATTCGCGCCGATAAACTCGCTGTCGATTCACGGTATTCCAAAATCATGGAAGTGATGAAAGCATCGGAACAAAATCGCCCCAACTTACGCCGTTTAGGCGATCAATTAGGCGCGTGGTACACACCTATTGCGGTTGTTATCGCCTTGCTGGCGTGGTTTATTAGCGGTGATGTGATTCGTTTTCTGGCTGTGTTAGTGATAGCCACGCCTTGCCCGTTGCTGATTGGAATTCCTGTTACCATCATCAGCTCAATTTCACTGGCAGCGCGGCGCGAAATCATCATCAAAAACCCCGCCATTTTAGAAACCATTGGTACTTGTCGCACTGCCATTTTTGATAAAACAGGTACGCTGACTTATGGTCGTCCCTCATTAACCGCATTGCTTACTAGCGCGAACCACACCGAACCCGAAGTGTTGGCACTGATTGCCAGTTTAGAACGCTATTCCAAACACCCGTTATCCAGTGCAATTGTTAAAGCGGGTGAAAAAGCCAATCTAACCTTATTACCTGTCAGCCATATCACCGAATTATCAGGCGAAGGGCTAAAAGGTAGCGTCGCAGACAAACACATTCAAATTACCAGCCGTAAATTTTTTGAAGCCAATCATGTCGCTGATATTGCTCAACTCCCCGAAACTAGCGGTGGTTTAGAATGCGTGGTATTGATTGATGACGCTTACGCGGCAACCTTGCAATTCAGAGATGAAGTGCGTACCGATAGCTCCTCATTCATCAACCACCTGCAACCCAATCACCTGTTTGATAGAGTCATGTTAGTATCAGGCGATAGAGAATCAGAAGTCTGCTATCTTGCTGAAAAAGTCGGTATAGAACACGTTTATTTCAGCCAAAGTCCCGAACAAAAATTGGCAATTGTGCGCGAAGAAACTAAAAAAGCCAAAACGGTTTTTCTAGGTGACGGAATCAACGATGCTCCTGCGTTAACCGCTGCCACCATCGGCATAGCCTTCGGTCAAAACAGCGACATTACAGGCGAAGCGGCCGATGCAGTTATTATGGACAGCTCGTTATTAAAAGTAGATGAACTACTACACATCGGCGAACGTATGCGCAAAATCGCCCTACAAAGTGCAATAGGCGGCATGATACTCAGCGTCATTGGCATGGTGTTTGCGGGCTTAGGTTATTTATCCCCCGTCGCAGGCGCGATTGCTCAAGAATTAATTGATGTACTAGCCGTGTTGAATGCGTTAAGAGCGGCGATACCACCTAAGACTTTATCGGATTTTTGAAGGGATGTGTCAATACTTTTCAAGACACATTGTTAAGTAGTCGATCAAAAGTCTTTTAACATTTTTAACATGACAACGTGTTTGAAGTGCGTTTGGTATATGAAGTTGTGAGTATTTAATTTTGTTAAACGACTTATGGTCATCTACTTAGTTGTTAACTATAACTGACTGAACGCTTAAATTCATCTTGCTACTTTCGTAGCAAGATGGAAAGTGAGAATGAAATTACAAGTTATAAGCTGTTTCGCCGTGTTCGGTCGTATCCAAGCCAAGGCGTTCATCTTCTTCAGTGACACGCAGTCCTATGAGTATATCAACCAATTTATAAGCGATAAAAGAAACCGCCCCTGACCAGATAATAGTGATGACTACACCCCATGACTGACTCGCCAATTGTCCCAAAAAGTTGTATGGATCAACGCCGTTAGTGACATAATTCCAAACCCCTGTACCACCAAGTGCAGGATTTGCAACCACTGCTGTACCTAATGCACCCAAAATACCGCCAACACCGTGAACACCAAACGCATCCAAGGAATCATCATATTTCAGTTTAGCTTTTAGAATGGTCACTGACCAAAAACACGCGCTACCAGATGCCAAGCCTAACAAAATAGATCCCATAGGACCAGCCCAACCACAGGCTGGCGTAATAGCAACCAAACCCGCAACAGCACCCGAAGCCGCACCTAACATACTCGGTTTGCCGCGTATAATCCATTCTGCTAATGTCCATGACAAAGTGGCAGCAGCAGCAGCTAATAAGGTATTAACGAACACTAAAGTAGCTAAACCGTTGGCTTCTAAGTTTGAGCCTACATTAAAACCAAACCAACCCACCCACAGTAAAGATGCACCTATCATAGTCATGGTAACACTGTGCGGGGTAAGAAATTCTTTACCGTAACCAATGCGCTTGCCGATTAACAAACAGCCAACTAAACCAGCAACACCCGCGTTGATATGTACTACTGAGCCGCCTGCAAAGTCCAACGCGCCTTTTTGAAATAAAAAGCCTGCGGTTGCTAATGCTTTATCGCCTGCGATGGCATCGGTATACGCATCAGGACCTGCCCAATACCAAACCATGTGCGCAATAGGTAAATAAGAGAAGGTAAACCACAGCACGGTGAATAATAGTACCGCTGAAAATTTAACTCGCTCTGCAAATGCACCGATAATTAATGCGGGAGTGATCGTGGCAAAAGTGAGCTGAAAAGCGACATAAGCATACTCAGGAATATAGACCCCTTTGCTAAAGGTAGCCGCCATCGAATCAGGCGTTATGCCTTTGAGAAATAGCTTACTAAAACCACCAAAGAACGCATTGCCTTCGGTAAATGCAATGCTATAACCATAAATTGCCCACAATACGGCTATCAATGAAAAAATAACAAAGGTTTGCATTAATATCGATAGCATATTTTTGGAGCGTACCATACCGCCATAAAATAAAGCCAAACCTGGGATCACCATAAGAATGACTAATACCGTAGAAATCATCACCCATGTGGTATCGCCTTTATTGGGAACAGGGGTTACAGCAGCCACATCGGCTATCGCATTCATGGTTGCAGTTGCAGGCGCAGGATCAGCAAAACTGTAATTTGCGAAAATTGATAAACAACACAACACAAAAATGCTTAATAGTGATTTCATGTGAACTCCTTTTGAATTAAAGTGCTTCATCGCCAGTTTCCCCCGTACGAATTCGAATGACTTGCTCTAAATTAGTAACAAAAATTTTACCGTCACCAATTTTTCCTGTGTTAGCAGATTTAGCGATTGCCTGTAGAGCCTTATCGACTAACAAATCAGGTACGGCGACTTCAATTTTAGCTTTTGGTAAAAAATCGACGACATACTCAGCACCTCGATACAGTTCAGTGTGACCTTTTTGGCGACCAAAACCTTTGACTTCAGTCATGGTAATTCCAGAAACCCCCATATCCGATAATGCCTCACGAACATCATCCAATTTAAAAGGTTTGATAATAGCAGTTATTAGTTTCATGCAATGCCTCATGCGTAGTTTAAAGACTCAATGAACTTTTAGCAAAGAATGTGCCAGTCTATGGTTTATTCAACTGTTGCGGCTTATAGTCTTAAGCTTAGCTTATTATTCTAGGCTTTAAAACGCACTGTAGTGGTTCAATGGCTTTATTATGCACTCCAATAGTGCATCAAGTTGTCATGAAAGAATTTTGGGTTAGTGGATTAACTCTGCTATATAGCTAAAGCAGTTTAAACTGATTAAAAAACCGTTCGCACTGAGCTTGTCGAAGTATGAATGTGGTTCGACAAGCTCACCACGAACGGCATCATTTTATTGTGCTTTAGCTATAT
>CAIUVX010000200.1 GCA_903902705.1 uncultured Methylococcales bacterium | reverse complement strand
TTTCAGTTCGTAAGGCTGATTTTCTTCACCGGGAAAATATTGCTTGTTGCAGGTGATAACCACTTTACGAAAATCCTGCACTATTTCAATCACTTCGTAGAGCACTTGATGGAACCGTTCATCATCGGTTAATCCATCAGGCTCAGTTGGCGGCTGTATTTTGGTATATTCATCAAAAGCATCCAGCAACAAGATGGTATTGGGAATCTCCTCTTTATTAATCTCCTTTATTTTTTCGATAACATTGCCCTGATAACCAAATGGAATCAGCTTGATCTTGTATTTTTTGTGGATATTGAACACCGAATTATAACGCACATACAGATTGATCATAAAGGTGGTCTTCCCCATTCCTGAATCGGCAAGAACAAGATAAAACTTGTCGCTAACCTTGTTTTCGTTTAAGACTGTTTTTATAAAATGCGGGATTAATTTTGACTTTGACTCAAACATGTGGTTAAAAAGCGGCTCGTCCTCTCTTGTCGGTGAATTATTCTGCCACCTAGTTTCGATAAATAAATTCAGCTTTTGCTGCACATCTTTTTTGTTGAAATAGGGAGTCAAATCTTTCGCTGGTATTGATCCCCAAATCCATTTGTACAAATCTTTAATGAGAAATACCCCTAAAACCGTAAAAACAGAGGCGAGGTAAATGGTGATACCGGAATTATCACCCAATGATTTAATAATGGCTTCTATGACTTTTTCCATAATGTTTTAAAGTTGTCCTCAACAACATTATCCGTTTTTCTCAAATCCGCGTCAAGAAATATCCTCAATTTGTTAGTAATAGTGATAAAAAAATTGCCCGTCATCTTCGAAACAGCTAACCGGCTCGTCCGACCAATGCAGGGCATGGTGTGTGGTGCTCTTCGCCCTAAAACGATACAGGGGAGGGTATCCATCTGTTCAGAGGCCGTCATTCGACTTTGCATTTGAGCTATGGTACGAAAACCACGCGGAAGCCAACATCGCTGCCCATGAAGTCGGAAGGGGCGGTGCTGAGGTTATAATTCGACAGACAGCGTTCGGCAGGGGAGTTCCAGCTCCCGCCACGAATTACCCGAAGCGAAGGAGTTTGTTCATCCCACCAACTATCAGTCCACTCCCAGACATTACCAGCTATATCGTAGAGACCTTCGGGGGTTGCACCTTCTGGATAGATGCCAACGGGCGTTGTTGAGACCACATTACCATTATAGTTGAGTAGTTTCGAGTTTGGTTCACCCTTATCGCTTGGCCAAGGATATTCACGAACTTCACGAACAGTTGTTCCCTGGATGCCTCCTGCGGCCCACTGCCACTCGACTTCGTTTGGCAAGCGGTAAGAGTCTGGTTTCCCTTCAAGCTGTGAAAGCCAGAAACCGTAGGCTTGAGCTGCATACCAAGTGATGCCAATAACAGGCTGATCGTCACCACCAAATTTTCGATCTTCATCATAGGTTGAACGAAATAGTGCAGCAAGGTTATTTTTGCCCTTTTTGAGCCAGGGGGCAAGTTGGGTATCCCATTTGTTGTTTTGCGCAATTTCGTTCAGCTTTTCAATTAATTCTGAGGATTTCCCAAGTGCAGCAATGAATGAGCGGTAGCGTTTGTTTGTTACCGGATTCTTGGCGAAATAGAGTTCTATTACCTGCTTTTCTTTTTTTGTTTCAGAGTAAAGGTAGCTACCCCCCGGTATCAGAATATATTCCGCATTGTGTTCATGCTGGTTACGGAAAGATGCGGGGCGATGTGCAAGATTGATTACCGGCAAAGTAATCGTTATCGACACTGCTTTTTCCTCGTTGTCGGATTGTTCTGTTTTATCTTTCAACTCCTGCAGAGCATAAATTACGTCATCAGCACAACCTGCAACGTCCTTGTTTTTTGCAAGTTCTCTGGTTTTGAACTCTTTCAGGGCATTGATGGCAGCCGGTTTTGCAATAGCTTTCAAGCAGTCAAGTATTGCGCGCTGACGGCTTGCACTATTAGTGGGATCACAGAGCTTTATGCAGAGGGCATTAATTTTTTTCTGCGGAGCCTCTTCGATAAGAGTCTGAAGCAAGATTTTCTGTTTTTGCGTCAATGTTTCACTCAGTGGCGAATTGATTAGCTTTTCCATGAAAAGATTGAAGATCTCTCCATCTCCCTGAGCAATAAAAAATTTGATGGGTTCATCCCACCAGTCTTGACCAAAGGCAGAAACGACAGTATCAAGCTCGTCCGGGTTGCGAAGAACTTTTTTAACAAGTTCAACACTTGCAAAATATTCACGAAATGTTTTATGCTTGAAGCCATAGTCATTTCCATAGGTTACAAACAGACTTGTACGTTTGATCATATAGTCACAAAACTTTGCGACAGATGGTGGGTTGTCGAGAGTGTCAAGTAACGGTTGCATTTGTTTATGCATTTCGTTTTTTTCTGCTTTATCACTCAGCAACTCAGCTTGCATCCAAAATGAAACCGGGCAAAGTACAACTCGTGCATCTGAGGCCAAAATCAATGGCTTCAGCTCTTTTTTTTCATCCCTGATTTCGAGCAGGTAATCAAGCACTGCGTCATAAAGCTTTACACGACTCTTTGGCATATAGTCACGCTCTTTCCAGAGAATGGCCATAATCTGCA
>CAIUVX010000199.1 GCA_903902705.1 uncultured Methylococcales bacterium | reverse complement strand
ATACGCCAAGGCTAAGCGTTCGTAGCAGTCTATATGGTTTGCGAAGTCCTTATGACGGCAGTCATAGGTTACACGCGGGACACTTTCGATTATTAGCTCCACTTCAGCGTCACCCCGTTCTTTTGTGACTGCTTCAATGTACAGGTTCGCTTGTTCAATGGGGCTAAGCTGTTTGTAAAGTTTGTTTACTTGATCGGGTTTCATTGTCTTAACTCCAGTTGTTTTTCAATACGCTGTAAGCGTTCCTGCATTTCTTGCAATTCGATTAACTTGCCTTGATTACTTAACGCGGTGATTAACTGACTGCCTATGTCGGGCGGTATTTGTCCTTGCATCGTGGCGCGTATAATCTCGTTTCCTTGACCTGCCAACGATTCAACAACGGGTAGGCTTATCGGTAGGGCTTGGGGCTTTATCGGTGGGCATACTCTATCGAGTATTAGCTTGATTGCCTGTATATCGCCCTGTTTTGCCAGTTCGATAAGCTTTGCCAGAATATCGGGTAAGTCATCAGCTAAGTCTTTTCTGACTTTTGCCGCTGTGAGATGTGCGGGTGTGCGTCCTTTGGGATTGCCGCTTGTGCCTTTTTCAAATTTACTCATGGTCTGTTTTTTCCCTGCTTAATCAGGCGTTAGGTTTTGGGTTCATCTTCAATAAAAAGACTTTATGTTCTGCGTTGTATGCCAATATCGTTAATGCTTGCCCGTTGGGGGTGTAGACCGTTGTTATGAGTAATTCATTAACAATGGTTTGCTTATTGGCTTTTAAGTATGCCCGTTGCTCTGCGGTTAGTTTGTCAGACGGGCTAATCAATAGCCTGTCCTCTAAACCGTCCACTGATTCAAGCCATAAACTAAAGCCAGCTTCTTTGATTTTATCAAGTGGACTCATGGCTAAATCTCCATAGCGTTTGAGCGTGAAATTATTTTTTCTTCGGTTTCACTCTGAGTGTTGTTTTTTTCTGGTGTTACAGGTGTTACAAGTGTTACACCCTCGCCGTTCGTGGTCTGTAGCTGTAACACTTTTATTTCTATAGGTGTTACAGGTGTTACAGGTGTTACAGGTGTTACAGATTGACTTGCTGTAAATGGTTTTGTAACACCTGTAACACTTTCATTTTCCATAGGTGTTACACCGTAAGCCTCGCCGTTCGTGGTTGTAACACCCGTAACACTTGTAACACCTGTTTTTTCAATATCTGAGTTTGAATCGGTAAAACAAATAAAATAAAACCTACTAACCTCTGATTTTATGCGTAACGGTTTGGTACTTTTGCCTTTGCCGTCCAGCATTAACCACCCGTAAGCCTTAAGCACACTAACCACTTTTGTAAGGTCATAACCCTTTATCGCTTCTTTCAATCCTGATTCATTAAATATCCACTCTCTACCATTAACGCCTTCCTTCCAATAGCCAGAACGTATGCCGTGCAGTGGCTTATCATCGGTGGTACTGGTAAAGCGTGCATCACCATACATCTCAACGTAAGCCTGTATAGCTTCCTTAATTTGTCGGTCTTCGGTATCACCACCACCAAAAGACTTACGCCATTGTTTAAAGCACTCTTTAACGCCGTGGCAAGCATCACCCTTAGTCCAGCCTGTTACACCGTACTCAGTCGCCAGTTCACCTGCTAATGCCACTAAGGCAAACCGCTTAGCCGCTCTACTTTCTTGACTGCTCAATGATTCACCATTGATTAATGCTACGGTGTATTGTTCTGCTAATTCGTTAATATTGCGGGTTTCTGCGACTAATTTTGTGAGGTATTCAATACCCGCGACACCGTGATATTTTTTTGATGCTGTTTGCAAGTGATCTGCTAATGCCCGTCCGTCTGGCATATCGTGTAAGCAATTAAACGCGCCATACTGTCCAAAGATAGTGATATTTAATAAGCGCATTAACTGCCCTGCTTTAACTCGCTTACCCGCTTCCTGCATTGCCGCTTCAATGGATATTTCACCATTGGATAACACCATTACCAGCCATTGATAACTAGCCCTTGCTCCTCCGCTACGATTAGCCCGCGCTTTACCAACACCATTTGCGACTTGATAGACGATGCTACCCACCTCTTTAGGTTCACATTCGCCCATTTCATCTAATGCTAAAAAACCATCATTGTGCATTGCCGCCGTGGCTTCCATACCGTTACCCGTGGCTTTCCAAGTGCGTTTATAAGTGCCGTCACCGTGGACAGAACACGCTACCTCTAGCCCTGTCGTTTTGCCTTTAGATGAACCTCCTACTAGGTGAAAACCGCCGCCTTGTTGGTGTGCGGGTTTCAATAATGCCCCTGCAAACGCACAGCATACCGATAACATGAGTAATGGATTATCGACACAATACCGCGCTATGTGTTGCTGCCACTCTGCTAATGTGCCGCTTTGTCGATAGGGAATATCGGTGTGGAAGTTTTCTGATTGATAAAAATAATCATCACTGCCGATACACCGATTTGGCAAGATGTACGCGCCTTTATGCCAGCCTGTTTGCGTAGCGATTTCTAGCGTGTCTATGGGGTGATAATTGTTTAAATAGCGTGGTAATAACGCCTTATTGTCGGTGTCCATACTTAGCCCTTGACCAAGCAATTCGCCGCGTAGCTCATCACACGAACCCTTTAACATTGCCATTGCCATAGACCACCGCCGCCAATCGCCCCGCGTTGGCTTGAATCGTAAAAAACGCCCAAAGTTATTGCCTTGCTGGTCTAGCGTTACCGATTCAATATAAAGAGGTGCGCATATCCATTTATGAATAATAACGCTGTCCTCTTTGGTCACTTTAACGTAGTGGTAATAAGTACCCGCTTCTAGTGTCGTATCACCTGCAATTGTCTTTTTTTCATAAACACGGTAGCAGGGTAATTTATCCTCAGTGGGGAATGTGTTTATCTCCAAGCGTGGGGTTATGGCAGTGGATAGGTCAATAATTGGCTTTGGTTTTTCGGTTTTGCCGTCGGTGTCCACATCGGGATTGACACTGGCATTAATCACGCTATTTTCGATAATGACGGTACTGGTTTCTGGAATTTCAATAGGGTGTAAATCTCCACTATCTTTAACTTTTTTAGGTCTACCACGTTTTTTAGGTATCGGTTGCTCAGCCGCTTTTTCGGCTGTGTTTTTATCATCGGTAGTGCATAAGTTCGTATCATCCATAAGTAAATCATTCTCGAATAAGTCACAGTTACTCATAGCCCACCTCCAGCATTTACATGATCGTTCCAATCATGCCCAACAGTTGGGGGGATTATGTATTTACAACTGATTGCTAACGCCGCCGCCCTTGCCGCTGTTTGCCCTGTGCCTGATACGTCATTATCACCCGCGATAATAATCTCAGAGGTCGGGTTCTTAGCCCTGACAATACGCGCCACATGAATGAGGTTGCCAGCATCGTAGGCTATGAATACTTGATTGCCTGTAGACTCATAGAGACTAGCGGCGGTAGCGAAACCCTCAGCGATTAATATCGTGCTGGTTTTCTTGCCTAGCCACCAAAAACACGCCTTTTTTTGACCACCTGATAAAAAGCGTTTTTCACCGTCGGGGGCTATGAATTGGACGTTTACCAGCTCTAAGCCTTTTTGTTCTGAGAACTTAAAAACGGGTAATATCAACACGCCTTGTAAGTTGGTTGTACCGCCTGTTTTCGCGCCGTTAGGCTGTATTTTCTTACGTCTAAGGTAAACGTTGCATCTATCGGCAAAGGTGGCGTTATCCATGAATCTACGCGCTTTTCGTGCCGATTTCGCTTGTGCTTCTACTCTGTCACGTTCACGCGCTGCACGGTCACGTTCGCATTGTTCGGCAAAGGCTTTGCGCTCTTCTTTGGTGTAAGGCGTGGCGCGTTCGGCTTGCCAAACTTCATAAAGTCCCGTGCTGTAGTCCATGAACCAGCCGCCGCGCCCGTCTTCAAATAACAGACACCGCGCCGCATTGTTAGTTTTTGGCTTATTGAGTCCAGCAAAATGTATTATCTTGCCCGTAGTGATGGTGTCGGGTGGAACAAGTCCAACCGCTCTCATTGCATCTTTAAATTCTTCTATACACATGGCTATTCCTTAAGGAATAAGCCGTGAGACTTGCCTGTTAATCAACCACAGAAACGCCGCACGACTTATTTTGTAAGTGTGTGGGTTATTTATTGGTTTTGCTCGGTTTGAGCTTGAGTGTTGAGTTGTTGGGCGAAATTATGCTGCTGCATGGTGTGTTCCTTGTGAATTTGAAGGGACACCGCTTGATTCTGTCAAAAATCGGGCGGTGAACGTTATAGTCGGGTTGACAGACACGGCACAAGAACCATGCGAGCAGAAGCTCCCCGAAAATAACGCGCACCATAGATTATTTTTGCATTTGAGAACGCAATCCATGAGTAGACGCGCTTTAACTGGCATCTTGTGTTTTTGACGGCTGTCAAACCGTACTGCTACATGAGGTAACAGTGCGGACAGGATAATCACCAACGGCTTAGCGGTCAAGCGGTTATTTGCTAATACGCCATTGCTCACATGGTCGAATTTTTGACCATCTAAATTAAGCATAATCATTGTGTGCCGCCTAGCTTAGCAATGAGTTCCATAATGTCATCAACGCGCCATGCAACGGTACGTTCGCCCAACTTATATGGGGCAGGAAACACACCATCATGCACACGTTTTAAAAACGTAGATTTGCCGATAGGAATTATTGCGGGAATGCCTTTTTTCTTATCACCTACAATGTCAACAAGCCGCATAAAACCAGCAGATGGCAATTGGTGAATAGGTGGATTGACTTTTAACGCGGTGGATGTGTTTACGCCTATGGGCGTTACTTTATTCATTAGCAGAACTCTTTGTTGTTAGTAAGACGTAAAAAGTACGCTAGAGGGTTACGGGGTTTTTGCGGGGTTTTCTTGAAAAAACCTTTATTAGATGTTGATGTCATTGTCTGAGTCTCTGTGTAAAAGTGACTACAGATTGCCGCAATTGTGGCGCGGATAACAGCGGGGTGGGTTACAGAAAACCTACCCACATAAAACGACTAACAGGGGGTAGGGTTATCGGGTGGTTATTCATCAAAGTCAGTAATAACAAGGCTTTCAATGGTGGGTGGGGTTGCTTATGGTGTCTTAGTTGCCCCACCTTTATCATTCCAATTGGCTACCTTAAAACATTCATTAATGCCAGTCTTGTTAATTTTGCCTTCATGAATCAAGCCTAACTCTAAATATCGACTTGCAAGCCAGCTTTCTATTGCGGTCTTTACGGACTTACCCGCCAACAAATTACTATCTTCCATTGCCAGCCATACATTAACCGCCGCCGCTAACTTTGCAGAATATCTAGGATGGTCTTTATTTAGGTAATCTGGATCACTTGATGTTTCTGCAAAGAAAAAATTCTCCTTAAAATTTCGACTGAATAACCATGCTTTTAAATCATCAGTATCAATAGTGGTTTCATCCCAGTTTGGAAGTGGCTCAGTTCGACCACCAAACTCGATTTCATCAACGCATAAAGGGTAATAGCTCATATTTGATTTAAGTTTATTGTTGCCTATGCTGTTAATGATGGAATGAAAAACAGCCTCAAAATGCTCTGGTTTTTTCGTTTCCGTATCAGATAAAGCGTATTGTAGTTCTGTCGGGTCTTCATTAATAATCAGCAAAGCCGCTTGAATAACTGTAAGGTTATCGGCTAATTTCCAGTAATTACTTGGTTCAGGCATTAAAAAAACTCCATTAAAATATAATCATTACAAAAGGGGGATAACTGGAAACGGTGTAATGACTACCGCTTATTGCCCGCTAAAGCTATCCAGTTAAATGTGTGTACTTTGATTACAGTATCTGCATAAACGAAAGTTCTGCGTCATTATTGAATGATTGAATTGCATCAACCTTGTTTCTAAGTATTAACTCAATGGTTTTGTTTGAGCAATTGCCGCGCCTTATCCAGATAACTTTAGGCGGGTGTCCAAACAACGCGCTTTTATCGTAAAAGTCAGAATCTTTACTAATCAATACATAGCCGTTTGCTTTTGCGTATTCCCAGACAACGTTATCAGATTCGCCACCTAAGCCAATACGGTCAACGTGCTTTGAATCGGGAAAAACGTCATTGAGATTTACGGCTAACTTAGGCGATAGGTTTTCATCAAATAAAAACTTCATGCGCTAATAATCCTAGAGTGTTTTTCACGATCAGCGGCATAGGCAAAACAGGCTTGTATATCCTCCTTAGTCAGATAATCAAAGTCTTCGAGTATTTCGTCTTGTGTCATCCCAGAAGCAAAATATTCGAGAATGTCATAAACAGTGATACGCAAACCTCTTATACAGGGCTTGCCGCCTCTTTTTCCCGCTTCAATGGTGATAATGTCTTGATAGGTGGTCATGGTGTTATTCCTGTTTGGTTAGTGGGTGGCGCGTAGCCGTGTGTTATACGCCTATCAATAATTATGCGCTTAATCGCACTCATAATAAATTTACGCACTTTTACCAAACGGAATAACCACCGCGCCTACTTTCAAGCTATCCAGATAATCAGCCCATGTTTGCATCATCTTACGGCGTTCTGGTAAGTGTGAAGTTCGATTATAAGCGCGTCCGTTGGGGTCTCTAACTGCGTGGGCTAGTTGATGTTCAATGAAGTCAGGACGAACGCCTAGCACTTCATCAAGAATGGTTCTAGCCATTGCTCTAAAGCCGTGTACGCTCATTTCAGATTTATCAAAACCCATTCTGCGCAACCCAGCCAATAAAGCCACATCACTCATAGCGCGTGATCCGTTGGGTGTTCTTGCCGATGGAAACACAAAACGCCCGTTACCAGTAAGCGGATGCAAGTTAGTTAATATCTCAATGGCTTGTGTGGATAAGGGGACTATGTGCTGGGTGTTGGTCTTAGTGACTAAATAACGCCATTCCTTAGCCTCAATGTCTATGTGTTCCCACTCAGCTTGTCTGTGTCACTTGGTCGAACGAACACCAACGGGGCAAGCTGTAAGGCTGATTTAACGACAAAAGTACCACTGTATAAGTCAATTGCGCGTAGTAGGTGTGCGGCTTGTAGTGGGTCGATCATTGAGGCAAAGTGTCCGCCATTAACCGAAGTCAACGCGCCTTTTAATGCTTGGCTTATGTCCCTGTCCACATATCCCTTGGTCTCTGCGTACCTGAACACCTGCCCACTGGTTTGTAATGCTCTATGGGCAGTCTCTATGGCGTTTCGGCTTTCGATACGCTCTAATACTTTGAGTAATTCAGGTGCTTTTATCGCGGCTATTGGTCGATTGCCAAGCCAAGGGAACAAGTCCCGTTTTAATAATGCTAGGGTTCTCTTTTGGTGGCTTTCAGACTTGCCTAGCATTCGTTTGTCGTACCATTCCAGCGCGATAAATTCAAAGCTATCAATGGCAGATACTTCAGACGAAAGTATTTAGAGCCGTTAGGGTTTACCAGTAAGTACATACCCTTTTCATCAGGTAGCTTGTAACTCTTGTCTGGCGTGGGCTTAGCATTCTTGATGGTGGTATCAATTAGCGGCATGGGGGTATCTCTTGGTGGGTTTGGGGGCATAAATAGCAGATACCCCGATTTATACCCCCATGATACCCCGCCCGATAGTCAATAGTATTTATGAGAACTCACTAGACAATAAAAAACCCGCTAAGCCTTATGACTTGCGGGTTTTAAATCTTCGTTAGATGTTACTAGAAGGGTATTTGGTGGAGGCGGCGGGAATTGAACCCGCGTCCGCAAATACTCCGCCACAAGGTCTACATGTTTATCTCGTACTTTGTGTTTAACCGATAACGACCCGACGAGCCAAGAGAGTTATCAGCGATTCTGTAGAGTTTTTGTGCATCCACACCAGACAGATTTCAGCACGATCTTATGTAAATGACCTCTGAGCGTCCCGAAGAACTCCACCCGCATAAGCACAGATGGTCAAAGGAATGGTGCTGTGTTTAAGCAGCTAAAGCCATTGAGTAGTTTTCGTCATTTGCGAATACTTAGTTTCTGTAGGATTTACGAGGTATACAGTCCTCGACATGCACTTAAGGTTTTGCTATCCACGTCGAAGCCATGTCGCCCCCTTTAGTGCCTAGCATTATACTTAGTTTATCTAGTTTTTGCTATGCTATTTAACGTGTTGATTACCAGACATTTTTATAACATCCTTAATATCTGCCAATCAATCTCTATTTTACATTTCAATAATAAATGCCTCTGAATTATGCGCGGCTTGGGCTGCATCATTGCGTAAGGCTTCAACGTGTTCTAAATAGGCATCATCCACGTCACCTGTAATGTATTCATGGCTAAAACAGGAGGTGTCAAAATGCAGAATGTTTGGATTACCTTTCTGCACCGCAGCGATTAGATCATCGAGGTCTTGATAAATCAGTTTGTCCGCGCCAATTTCTACACAGACTTGTTCTTCGGTGCGATTGTGGGCAATGAGTTCGTGGGCAGCGGGCATATCAATACCGTAAACATTGGGGTAACGTACAGGCGGCGCGGCTGAGGCAAAATAAACTTTTTTCGCGCCTGCATCGCGTGCCATTTGGATAATTTGTGCGGAAGTTGTGCCTCTGACCACTGAATCATCAACCAATAATACATTTTTTCCTTCAAATTCTAGTCCGAGGGCGTTGAGTTTTTGTCTGACGGATTTTTCGCGCATTTTTTGACCCGGCATGATGAAGGTGCGCCCGATATAGCGATTTTTCATGAAGCCTTCACTGAATTTCACATTCAGTTTATTTGCCATTTGTAGGGCGGCGGTGCGGCTGGTGTCTGGAATAGGAATGACGACATCAATGTCATGGTCTGGCCATTCGCGTAACACTTTATTAGCGAGTTTATCGCCCATGCGTAAACGGGCTTTGTATACTGAAATGTCGTCAATAATCGAATCAGGACGAGCAAAGTAAACGTATTCAAAAATACAGGGGCAATGGTCGGTTTTTTCAGCACATTGTTGGCTATGAAATTTTCCTGAAGCCTCAATAAAAATAGCTTCACCTGGTTCTATGTCACGAACTACGTCAAAATTCAGTACATCGAGTGCGACGCTTTCTGAGGCAATCATGAATTCAGTGCCGTCTTCACTTTTTCGTTCACCAAATATAATGGGGCGAATGCCATGTGGGTCTCTAAAACCTAAAACACCAAAACCTGCAATCATGATGACGACTGCATAAGCACCACGACAGCGGCGATGTACCCCTGATACCGCTTGAAATACGTCCGCTACGCTTAACCGTAGCTTACCTAATGCCTGTAATTCGTGAGCGAATACATTTAATAACACTTCGGAGTCTGAGTCGGTGTTGAGATGACGCTGATCTTCAACGAATAAGGCTTTTTTTAATTCAGCGGTGTTGGTTAGATTGCCGTTATGTGCCAATGTTAAACCGAACGGCGAGTTAACGTAAAAAGGCTGCGCCTCCGCAGAGCTAGTACAGCCTGCGGTTGGATAACGCACATGAGCAATGCCCATATTGCCTTTGAGTTTGAGCATTTGGGCATTGGTAAATACATCACGCGCCAAGCCGTTATCTTTGCGCAAATGTAAGCGTCCGCGCTCACAGGTAACAATACCTGCTGCATCCTGCCCGCGATGTTGTAAGACTGTTAGTGCATCATATAAATCTTGATTAACAGCTTGATGTGAAACTATAGCGGCAATACCACACATTATATTATTTAACCTGATTGTGAGTTGTTGGCGATGATGAGGGTATCTCGACACACTGACGGGATATATTTTTGTAAGCTATGATTTGGGATGAGCTGACCTAAAAGTAAGCTCATCCTGCATTTTTTATTCAGAAATCAGCACGTTATCCACTTTTTGTTTGTCCAGCTTTGCTTTATTGGCTTCTGCTTTCTTTTTATCAAGTTCAGGACCTACTTTCAATCGATAGATAGTGCCTTTAGCAGATTGAGTGGTTTCTATAATCACGGGTATGCCTTGTTGACGCAGAGATTTCATTAGCGTAGTTGCGTGATCTTTTTGACCAAAGCTACCCGCAAGAATAGTCCAGCGTACTAATTCTGGTTTAGCAGCTTTCTCTGGTGTAGTTGCCGCTGGATTTTCAGGTTTTGCAGTCGTTACGGGTTTAACTACATGGATTTCTGGCTTTTTAACAATCGGCTTAACGACGGCAACCGTCTCGACAGGTTTTGTTACGGGTAATAGTTTAGCTGTATTGGCTTCTGGTTTTTTAACTACAGGTTTAAGTTTTGCTTCTGCTTCTATGTCAGCTTCAATAGGCTTTACTGGCTTGATTATAGGCTTTTTTACCGATGATTTTGCTTCTGGAACAACCCCCGTATCTAAAGGCTCAGGTTCTTCTTCAGCAACGGGCAGTTGTTCCGCCGTCGCGACATTTTCAGCATCTGTTTGAGTCTGTGTTGATTCGTTGACGGGTGGCTCACCATTTGCTTCGGCATCTGCATCATCGACTATTTCCGCGTCCGCGACAGAGTCGGTTGGCTCTTCTTCGCCACTAGATTTTCCAGTCGTTGGTTTGGTGGCTTTATTCGCAGGAGTCGGTAATTTATTTGCTGACACTTCTGGCGATTTGATGGGGACAGCGGGAATGCTCAGTTGTTCACTGACCAGTTGTCCTCTATTATCAACAGGATCATCAAACAACATAGGAATAAAAATAGTCGCTAATGCGGTCACTACTGCCGCGCCAATCAATCGATGTTTTAGCTCTGGATTCATTTTGTCAACTCACTTTTTCTTAAATTTATTAAACAATCGGACACTAAAAGAAAGGAACCGAAAACTAACAGTAAGTCACCTTGTTGTGACTGGCTTTTTGCCGTTTGGTATGCTTGCGAAAAATCACTAAAACCAAAGGATACCCTAGCAACCGAACTTTGTGAAAAAATTCTCTGCATCATGACTTCAGTAGCTGCTCTATGGTTAGCCAATGGTGCGAAAAACCAGTCGTAAACCACAGGATTCATGATTTCAAGAACGCTTGCTATGTCTTTATCTTTCATCATTGAAAAAACAGCGTGTATGCGTTTTTCTGGAAATGTATTTTTTAGATAGTCAACCAGCGTTTTAACGGCTTCTGGGTTATGCCCTACGTCTAATAATACAGGAATTTCACCTTCAATTAATTGAAACCGTCCAGATAACTGAACATTCGTAAGACCTTGTTGCATCGCTATTTCACTGACGGGCAACCGCTGAGCTAAGCTAATAATAGCAAAAATAACAGATGCTGCATTACGGTATTGATGCTCACCTTTTAACGCAGGATTCGGTAAGTGGATACAGCGATCACCCGATAACCAATCCCAGCCTGTTTGTTGTCTTTTATAGTCAAAATCTTGACCAATACAATACATGGGCGTGTTTTTATCCATTGCACTTTGTGCCAATGAAACAGGTGGAGCTAGGTCGCCAATTATAGCGGGAATTGCGGTGCGAAAAACACCTGCTTTTTCCCATCCTATGGCTTCGCGAGTGTCGCCTAACCAATCGACATGATCAATACCAATACTGCTAATTAATGCCACGTCAGGATCTATGATATTAACGGCATCCAGTCTTCCACCTAAACCGACTTCAAGTAACTGCACATCGACTTCTGCCTGAGTAAATAGCTCGAACGCGGCGAGTGTGCCAAATTCAAAATAGCTTAACGAGGTATTTCCTCGCACTGCTTCTATTTTGGCAAATGCTGCGCAAATCAGTTCATCGCTTACAGGCTTACCATCTATTTTAATGCGTTCGTTATAGCTTAAAATGTGTGGTGAGGTGTACGCACCCACATGATATCCCTGCGCTCTATAAATGGCTTCCAGCGTGGCAATGCAAGATCCTTTACCATTTGTACCAGCAACGGTAATGGTTGGTGGTTTGATATAATTGGGGTTAAGGTCATGAAAAACCTTGGTGACTCTTTCTAAGCCCAAATCTATTATTAAAGGATGTAAACTTTCTTGCCAAGCGAGCCAGTCTCGTAACGAATCAAAGTGCTTCATGAGTACAGACTGAACTCGCGTTATACGTTTTGTTCAGAGAGCGATGTTACCGCTTCAACTGCAATAACCGTTGATTCTGCCGCGCTTGTTAGCGTTTTGCTAGCTGTCAATATACTTAAAATACTAGCGATTTTATCGCGCATTTCACGCCTATCAATAATCATATCAATCGCGCCGTGTTCTTGTAAAAACTCGCTACGTTGAAAACCTTCGGGTAATTTTTCGCGCACCGTTTGTTCAATAACACGAGGGCCTGCAAAGCCGATTAACGCATTGGGTTCAGCAATATTAATATCGCCCAACATAGCTAAACTGGCAGAAACGCCACCCATAGTAGGATCGGTTAAACAAGAAATATAAGGCAAACCTGCATCCGCTAACTTGGTTAATACCGCACTGGTTTTTGCCATTTGAAACAAGGAAAACAGCGATTCCTGCATACGCGCACCGCCACTAGAGGTGAATACGATAAAAGGAATACCTAATTCAATGCTTTTATTGACACCACGGACAAATTTTTCGCCCGCTACCGAACCCATAGAGCCGCCCATAAAACTGAATTCAAACGCGGCAACGACAATCGGTTGAGCGTGCAGTTGCCCTTGCATGACCACTAATGAATCATTTTCTTTGGTTTGTTTTTGCGCTTGGCTGATGCGGTCTTTATATTTTTTACTGTCTTTGAATTTTAACGGATCGAGCGGTTTAACGTGCTTGGCAATTTCTTCACGACCTTGCTCATCAAGAAATAAATTCAAGCGAGTACGCGCTGAAATACGAAAATGATGATCACACTTTGGGCAAACACTGAAGTTTTTTTCCAGCTCAGAATTGTAAAGAATTGCATTACAACTTGGGCATTTATTCCATAAACCTTCGGGTACGGTCACTTTTTTATTAGAACCTTCAGTTCTGATAGTTGAAGGAACTAAATTTTTAAACCAACTCATTCTCTATGCTCCTACACTGTCCATTGCCAAACGCATGGCTGATAACAGCTCACAAATTTCTTGTTTAGCGTGTTCGGGATTGTCCAAATTTGCTTCAATTTTGCTAATCAATGCACTACCAACCACCACGCCATCGCCTAAAGCGGCAACTGTTTGCGCTGTGAGCGCATCTTTAACACCAAAACCAATGCCGATAGGTAACGTGGTATGGGCTTTAATTTGTTGTAATTTATTTGCCACATCGGTGGTATTCAAATGCCCTGCGCCAGTTACGCCTTTCAGCGACACATAATAAATATAACCGCTACCTAACGCATCCATTTTTTGAATGCGCTCATCGGTGCTATTGGGTGCTAATAAAAATATAGGGTCTATACCGCGTGCTTTCAATAATGCTGTGCATTCTTCGGCTTCTTCAGGCGGTAAATCAACGGTTAACACGCCATCAATATCAGCCGTTTGTGCAGCATTGGCAAAAGCTTCATAACCCATGGCTTCAATCGGATTTAAATAACCCATCAACACGACAGGCGTGGTTTGATTGATTTTACGAAATTCTGCCGCGATTGCCAGTGTTTTCCGTAAGCTCATTTTATGGGCTAAGGCACGTTCACTAGCACGTTGAATCACTGGACCATCTGCCATTGGGTCAGAAAATGGTACGCCTAATTCAATTACATTCACCCCTGCGTCTACCATCGCGTGCATCATCGGCACGGTAAAATCAGGATTTGGATCACCTGCGGTAATAAACGGAATTAAGGCTTTACGCCCTGTTTTTTCCAGTTCTGCAAAAGTTGCTGCTAATCGGCTCATAATTCTATTCCTTCACGTTTCGCCATTGTTTGCATATCTTTATCGCCACGCCCTGATAAATTGACGATAATAATTTCATCTTTACACATAGTCGGCGCAAGTTTCATGGTGTACGCCATTGCATGAGCTGATTCTAACGCGGGAATAATGCCTTCCATTCTAGTCAACGCATGGAAACCTTCCAAGGCTTCGTTATCGGTAATATTGACATACTGTGCGCGTCCTGTGTCTTTTAGCCACGCGTGTTCTGGACCTACACCTGGGTAATCCAGCCCTGCGGAAATAGAATGGGTTTCGATAATTTCGCCGTCTTCATCTGCCATTAAATAAGTACGGTTGCCGTGTAATACACCTGGTTTACCAGCACATAACGGAGCGGAATGTCTGCCAGTTTCCACGCCATCACCAGCCGCTTCCACGCCGATTAATTTAACCGATTCATCATCAATAAACGGATAAAACAAACCAATCGCGTTAGAACCACCACCGACACACGCCACTAAGGCATCGGGTAAACGTCCTGCTTGGGCTAAACATTGTTGCTTGGCTTCACGACCGATAATCGCTTGAAAATCTCTGACCATCGCTGGATAAGGATGTGGACCTGCGACTGTACCGATAATATAAAAGGTATTATCGACATTCGTAACCCAATCTCTTAAGGCTTCATTCAGTGCGTCTTTCAGCGTTTTAGAACCCGATTCAACCGCTACCACAGTCGCACCCAATAACTTCATGCGATACACGTTTAATGACTGACGGGCAACATCCACCGCGCCCATATAAACCACACACTCCAAGCCTAAACGCGCCGCCACGGTAGCCGTTGCAACGCCATGTTGACCTGCGCCTGTTTCCGCAATAATGCGCGTCTTGCCCATGCGTTTAGCTAACAACGCTTGACCCACGGTATTATTAATTTTATGTGAACCCGTGTGATTCAAATCTTCACGTTTTAAATAAATCTGCGCCCCGCCTAATTCACGACTCCAACGCTCTGCATAATACAAAGGCGAGGGGCGACCTACATAATGCTGCAAATCAGCATCCAATTCGGCAATAAACTCAGGGTCATTCATATACTGCTGATAAGCGGCATTCAAATCCTGAATAGGTGGAATCAACGTTTCTGCAACAAACAACCCGCCATAAGGGCCAAAGTGTCCCCGTGCATCGGGCATATTATATTTTTCGGTCATGTTATTTCTCTATCACTCTCATTAACTTGTTGTATAAATGCTGCTACTTTCGAGACATCCTTAATGCCTCTGCTTGATTCCACGCCACTGCTAACATCCAGTGCGTAAGGTCGAACTGCTTGTATTGCTTGTTTAGCATTGGTTTCATCCAAACCACCTGCCAGAATAATCGGTAACGCACAGTGCTTAGGGATTAACTCCCAATCAAATGACTGCCCTGTGCCGCCTTTGGTATCCGCATGATACGCATCCAGTAACAAACCAGCGGCATCATGATATTGCTCGGTAAGCTGCACAACATTCGTAGTCGCCTGCATACGCACCGCTTTAATATAACGTTTACCATAAATCCTACAGGCTGAAGCCGATTCATCACCATGAAATTGCAAACAATCAATCGGCACTTGTTGTAATACTTCACGAATCCGTGCCTCAGTTTCATCGACAAATAACGCCACCACAGTGATAAATGCAGGCAGTGCGTTAGTGATGTTAATCGCCTGCTCAATCGTCACGTTCCGTGGACTAGGCGCGTAAAACACCAAACCAATAGCATCTACGCCCTGATGAGCCGCATAAACAGCCTCTTCAATCTGAGTAAAACCGCAAATTTTAACGCGAGTTCGCATAAAGTGAATGTAAATCTATGAAAAACAGAACGCGATAGGATAACACAAAATGTTTCTTGTTCCCACGCGCTGCGTCACTGCCACAATTAAGTGCATATAACTCCCTTGGTAGTATTTTACTTTTGAGCATGGCTGTCAGTGCTTCTAGTCATTAATGTCACTATAACAGGTTTAACAAACTACCATTTTTATGCAGATAACGGCGTTAAGTTTAAAAGAGGTCTTTTTATCACAGAAAACAAAATAAATAGAGCAGAATCAAAAAATATTTGATTATCGAACAGCACACACAACCCACTATAACTAATAACTAATAACTAATATTATTGGATATGTTTAGTATCCATTTTGACAGCGCACACAACCCAATATAGCTAATAACTAATCGGTATTGGGTATTTTTAGTATCCATTCTATATCCATTAACTCCCCCCTTTTCTAAGCAATTAAATAATTGCGTTCTCCTATTTTCATAGACGAAAATAACGGTAATGTAGTTGCTTTTAATAGATAGATATACATTCGTTCTGATTCGCTATTTTTTACCTTATCCTCAATTACTGTTCATCCTTAAATTGCACATTAAATAGTCGAGTCTGAGCTAATAAAAATAGCTTTTAAGCCTCAACAGTCTTAATTAATTTTCCATTAAGTGGGTCAATAGAGACTAAACATTAGCCTTATCGTAACAAGAGGAAAATTTAATGAATATTTTACCACCGAAGAATATCTCCGATGATCGTGCGGCAGAAGCATCATTATCAACCCCCGATTGCTTTAATAAAATGGGACAAGAAGAACTCATTACTCTTTTAGATAATTTAAAACATCAAACGCAGTCATTAACATCTTCGCCGCGTAAAATCCTTCTTGATCATGCGATTCAAGTCGGTCAATTATTCTTAAGTAATCTGCTCGAAATAGATTTTCACCAGCATTTATACCAACAGGCAAAATCGCATAATGAAGGACTGGTGAGGCAACTGACGGTTATTTTTAAGATGTTAGATGTTAGCAATCCGCCAAACCAGAGCATGGACAATGTTAGTGATACAGGCAGTGATCCAAGTGAAGCTGAAATCTCCCTTGATCTTCAGCAACACATTGATCCTCAAATAAAAGTGTTCGTATCCGACACATTAAATACACCTTCGACCACCCTCCCATTTTTCCAGAACTGTGACGAGGCAATTCCTCAGCCGCATTCAACCGACATGATAGAGCTTACACACAACAACGATCATGAACTTCCTAATCTGGATGTGTATTTTTTCAGTGCATTTCGTGTTTACCGAGATGGTGAATTAATCGACCGTTTGTCCAAAAGTCGAGCAAAACAATTATTGAAATATTTAATTTTGAATCGAACTAAAGCTATTCCTAGGGAAGTCCTCATGGATCGTTTTTGGCCAGATCACGATCAAAACAGTGCGCGTAACAACCTCAATGTGGCAGTGTATTGTTTACGACAGGCACTTAGAAGCGAGCAGTCGAACTTCGCTCATATCTTATTTAAGGATGGCTGCTACCACATAAATTATAATTTGGTGATTAAGGTTGATACCGAGATTTTCGAGCAACACGTTAAAGCGGGCGAACGTCTGGAGGCTCTGTGTTATACCACTGAAGCTATCGAAGAATATAAAAAAGCCGTAGCGCTCTATCAAGATGAGTTTCTGGCAGAAGATCTTTATGACGATTGGAGCTTGGAGCTACGCGAGCATTACAAATTTCTCTATGTAAAATTACTGGGCAAACTGAGTAAATTTTATTATCAGCAACACGCTTTGGAAGAGTGTATTGCTATTAATCGAAAAATTATTTCGGTTGAAGTCGGTGACGAACACGCCCATAGACGATTAATGGAATGCTTTGCCCGATTAAATCAACGGCATTTGGCATTAAGGCAATACCACACAGCTACCGAGGCACTCACCAAGGAATTCGATTTGGAGCCCTCGCAAGAAACAGTAGCACTCTACAAGCAGATTAAAGCCCAACAGATTTGCGAAAAAGATGAAGAAGAGCAGTACTGCTGACTTCAGAATAGAACTAGCGCAAAATAAAATGATACCGTTCGTGGTGATTTGTGAGCTTGTCGAACAGTCGAAGGGTGGACGGTTAAGCCGTTCATGGTTCGACAGGCTCACCACGAACGGCTTAACCATGTTCCAAATACCAGAAAACTTTTGTTCATCTACTTACTGATAATTATAATTTTTAACAGCTTTTTATAGTGCTTAACTGGGTATTAAGTGTTGACTAAGAGCGCAGTTATTTAGACACGATATAAGGTGAATGTAGAGTTCACAAGAATTTTTCCGTGTTATTAACCATTAAGAAATAAATATGTTAAACAAACTTACTCACATCAAAGGCATCGGTTTAGCTAGGGAAAAATGGCTAAACCAAAAGGGTATTGCTACTTATGCGAAGTTAGCAAAGACCGATCCGAACTGGATTTGCGAACAATTGAAAACCGATGGTAAACCGTCAGTATCATTAGAAGTAGTTATGGGCTGGATTGAGGAAGCAAGCACACTAGCGACAAACACCTCGCTTTCTCAATCAAAAGATGATAACGCACTCACCGATGATGGCTGGGATGAATTCGCCTCCTTCTACGTCTCTTATCAATGCAAGCAACAAGTCCAACACTCTCCTTTGCGAACACGGGTCGTCTATCGGACTTACGCTGACCACATTGAAGCCAATGAAGATCAGCAGTGGAACGGAATTGAAGGAGAAAATTTGTGTTTCTGGATTATGGATCATGTAGACAAAATTATCAGTGGAGAAAGTCCGAAAGACAAACCGACTGTCGTTCAACCTGTATTAAAAAAGCAGAAGTCGGAAAGTTGTAAATTGGTTATTGACAGCATAGAAGTACAAGATGGCTCTGGAGAAATTGTTAGTAGCAAGACTGGCGCATCCTTTTTTCAAAAAGTGCTGAGTAGTGAGCATCCATTGATTATTACGCCAGTCTTAAGTGCTACTCAAGGCAATAAGGCGACTTTCGCTTGGAAAGGCACACTCATCTTATATATTTCAAAAATGCCCAGAGATCGGTCAATACAGGAATCGCAACAACAAGTTCTGAATTTTTCTAGCATTGCTGACGTTCAGCATCGACACAGCTTTCAACCAGTCTGCCTGCCAGTGGGTTTATATTGTATTCAGGTTATTTTGTGGACAGCAGAACCTTCTCGAAAACTAGCCGCATCGAAAGAATATATTTTACAGCTGGTATAAATTCGCGCCCACATAATTCAAACGCTTAATTTAATGGTAGTAATCTGTAATCCTATCCGCCTAACTATTTTTTTAATTAATTGAAAAATAATTATCTGCTTACTTAATAATTACTCATGAATAATGGTGTTGTGAGATTCTATATTCCGACGGATTAGCGTATGAGATACCAGTTTTTTAGACACCAGCAATTATGGATAGTGGATTAAATCTATTATTTAACAGGATGAAAAACGTGGAGTCCAATAGCTTTGGCAAATCGCAAAAAGCTAAAACTTTTTGACTCCAGATTTAACCCACTACCAATCATATAATTGCTCACTTTTTATTGAAAACCCTGTCCACGGGGAAAAACGAGTTAGGAGAAAAAAATGTTAAAAGTAAGTATCGAAAAATGGAATCAATCATCTGAAATTTTGCGTGAGTTTGCGCTCCACCATGAACACCCCAGAACACGGGAACGGTTTTTGGCATTGTATGAAATTACGACAGGCAAAACCGCCACCCAGATTAGCAGGGAAACAGGGCGAAACCATCAAACAGTGATTGGCTGGGTACACAAATATAATCAGAAGGGTCATGAAAGCCTTTTTTATCAGCACACGGGCGGAAAAACCGTCCCCTTGGTACGCAAGAGTTATCGATGGCTTGGCTGCTTTGATCAACAGATGGCAGTCACTACGCCAGAAAGCCAACCGAGGCGCGACGAGGTATTCACGCCCTCCGTTGCAAGGTTTTGAGTGTTACCACCATTGAAACGGCTGGGGCGGGTTGAATAACCCTCCCCAGATTTACTTGCTCGTTGTACTCCATTTATAAAATCTCAGGCAGAAAAAACTCACTGACTAGCATTTGCTGATGCTTAATCGCATACACTGTTCGTCTACCCCACAGGGGTTGTTCGATGTGGGCGGTGGTCAACGCGCTTGCTGTCCAATAAGCGGGATTAATCAAGGTCACATCCATTGCAATGCGTTCTAACTTGGGATAGGAAAAAATCACTTCCCCTAAAGGACGTGTTCCTAAACGCGCCAAACTACTGGCTATTTTAATAGTGGTAGCTGGAATGATGGTTCTGGCTAAAATCAGCGGTTTGCCGTCAGCGTGTAATAACACTTCACGGCTTAAACACACACGGTGTTCGGGCAATTTCAGTAAACAGCGTTCAGTTAAAAAAGGTACGCGCCACTGTTGGAATAAAACCTTAACTGCCACAGCATCACCATAAACAGCGCGTAATCGTTGCGTGAGTGAACCCGATTCATACGTCCATGACTGCACAGTTTCTGGCAACTGGTGGCGCGTACCAATGCGGTTTTCTTGCCACGCAGGTTCTCGATTAAATAATACACTTTGAGTAGTCAAACGCGCTTAAACCTCTGCGTAGTCGGTAGGATCGCCCAGCCAACGCTCGCATAAGGGTTGTACGGCTTGGGGATATTCGCTGAAAAATTGTTCACCAATTTGCTGGATAGACTCCAATAAATCGGCATCTCTGGCTAAATCTGCCACTTTAAAATGAATCTGCCCAGTTTGCCGTGTTCCCATGACATCACCTGGTCCGCGTAGTTGTAAATCTTTTTCGGCAATCACAAAGCCGTCATTGCTGTCTCTTAAAATACCCAAACGTTGCCGTGCAATTTCTGATAATGGCGATTGATACATCAGCAAGCAATAACTGTCATCCGCACCACGCCCCACTCGTCCGCGTAATTGGTGTAATTGCGCTAATCCTAGACGTTCTGGATTTTCAATAATCATCAAGCCCGCATTCGGCACATCAACACCGACTTCAATCACGGTAGTCGCCACTAATAAATCCAGCTCATGCTTTTTAAAGGCCTGCATCACCGCATCTTTTTCTGCGGATTTCATGCGTCCATGTATCAATGCAACGCGCACCGTAGGCAAAGCAAGCGTCAATAGTTCGGCGGTTTTTTCTGCCGCTTCACATTGCAACACTTCTGATTCTTCAATCAGAGTACAAACCCAATAGCCTTGGCGTTTTTTAGCAACCCAATGATTAATTCTATCAATGACACCGTCACGCCGTTCCGCTGGAATCACGCTAGTGACTACAGGTTTTCGATTCGGCGGCAATTCATCAATTATCGATATGTCCAAATCGGAATATTGCAGCATTGCCAGTGTGCGTGGAATCGGTGTGGCGGTCATCACTAATTGATGCGGACGCAATCCATCTTGTTGTCCCTTGTCTCGTAATGCCATACGTTGATGCACACCAAAACGGTGTTGTTCATCAATAATAATTAAACCTAGCCGCTGAAACTGTACGCTTTCTTGAAATAAAGCATGAGTCCCAACCACAATTCCCGCTGAACCATTCGCCAAGGCTTGCAAAATAGCAGCGCGTGCTTTGCCTTTAACCTGCCCCGTTAAAGACAGCACTAGCGTTTGAAAGCCCGCAAACCACGCGCTAAAATTACGATAATGTTGTTCAGCGAGTAATTCAGTCGGAGCCATCACCGCCACTTGATAACCAGCGGTCAATGCCAATAGTGCGGCATAAGCAGACACCACCGTTTTACCCGAACCGACATCACCTTGTACCAAGCGCATCATTGGATGAGTGGATTGGCAATCGGCTTCAATTTCGGCAATCACCCGTTGTTGTGCGCCTGTTAAAGTAAACGCTAACGAACGTAAAAAATGGGCTTTACTGCTTGCCAGTGTAGGGCTGGTAAATTGTGGAGCTTGCCAGACTTTAGCCGTTTGTTTTAATTTTTTCAGACTTAAATAATGGCTAAGCAACTCTTCAAATGCCAAGCGTTTTAACGCAGGTAAGCTTCCATCTTGTAAGGCTTGTATCGATACCGTTTCATTGGGTGCGTGTAACGTTTGAATGGCTTCCAATAAAGGCGGGTATTGATAGCGTTGCAAAATAGGCATGGGAATCCAGTCATGCAACGTTGCCGCTTCGTTTAATGCCAGATTGACTACTTTGCGAATGGTCGCTTGACTCAAACCTTCGGTCAACGGATACACAGGAGTTAAGCTATTTTCGGGGCAATAACTGTCAGGATCGGCAATCACGCGGTACTCAGGATGTACCATTTCTAAACCTACATAGCCATAACGTACTTCAGCAAAACAACTCAGCCACGTTCCCACTTTTAAACTGTTATGTAAATTGGCATTAAAATGGAAAAATTTTAGAAAAATAAAGCCCGTGCCATCACTGATACGACATACCAGAGCTTTACGTCCTTTAGGCAACACATCAACCAATTCCACTTTGCCGCAAATCAACACCGTCATGCCAACGCTCAACGCGCCAATGGCATGAATGCGCGTTCTATCTTCATAACGATAAGGCAGATAAAAAATAAGGTCTTGAAGCGTCCGTATTCCCAGTTTATGCAAACGACTAGCGGTATGCGTACCAACTCCCGTCAAGCTAGTAATCGACTCGTTAAGCGTGGACGAATTGTTCATTAACAGCCTATGAGCTATGTTAAGAAGCAGGGTACTCTTGTGGCTTTAATACCATAATGGCATCCATTTCCACACCCGCGCCTTTAGGTAATGCAGCTACTCCAATCGCTGCGCGGGCAGGATATGGCTCTTCAAAATACCGCGCCATAATTTCATTAACAATAGGAAAATTCTTTAAATCGGTTAAAAACACATTGAGTTTAACAATATCTGAAAAATCCCCCTCCGCCGCTAGTGCGACAGCTTTTAGATTTTCAAAAACTTGAGTGATTTGCGCAGCAATATCGCCATCAACGATATTCATAGTTTCTGGATTCAAAGGAATTTGCCCTGAAAGATACACGGTGCGATCCACTTTAACCGCCTGTGAATAAGTGCCTATCGCTTGCGGGGCATCCAATGTTTGAATAATGGTTTTAGTCATGATGAATCCTGATATTTTTAGTGTGATGGTGCATTATATTCTTACCCAGCGTTGCTGGATTTATATTTGCATAAAATTGTCAGCAGAGCAATGACTTCCATCGTGTCTGCTGAATGGGCTTATTCAGATAAACAAGCCACTTCTGTCTCTGAAAAAACCTTTCAATCACGCTATCGTAAAATTGGGCAGAGAGCCAAAAAAGCCTGCGCTGCTTGTTCAAAAGATACGCCATAACACTCAATAATCACATCAAAGTATTATCGGCTCTGGCACTAATGCTTCATAATTTGCATACAAATATTCAAGTTGATCGTCCACCCCCCAACCTGCACCGCGTGCCGCGTGGATAATACCTTTCAGGCGGCTATCAAATACAGCAAATAAGTTTTCTTTAACAATATGCTTCAACACCATTTCATACATACTTTCCATACTATTACAAAACGGTTCATCCATACCGAATTCCACCATGCACCTAACACCAGTTTCCACATAAAGCAGCATTAAATCAGCAATGTTATAGGGTGAATAATTTTTTGCCCATCACATCACCCAAACATTGCAATCAAATCCCGAATTCCCTTAATCAACACATCCACTTCCGCCTTGGTATTGTACATGGCAAACGAAGCCCGCGCTGTCGCAGGAACGTGATAAAAATCCATCACAGGCATAGCGCAATGATGCCCTGCACGGACGGCAATGCCTAAGCTATCGAGCATTGTGCCTATATCGTGCGGGTGAATTTTATCCAACACAAACGATAAAATCGCGCCTTTGTGTTCGGCTTCACCAATAATGTGTAGCCCTTTGATTTGCAGGGCAAGCTCTGTCGCATAGCTCAATAATTCATGCTCATGCGCGGCAATCGCATCCATACCAATCGCAGTTAAATAATCAATCGCCGCGCCCAAGCCAATCACATCAGCAATGGCGGGTGTGCCTGCTTCAAATTTATGCGGTAAACCTGCATAAGTGCTTTTTTCAAAAGTCACGGTTCTAATCATATCGCCGCCACCTTGATACGGGGGCATGGCTTCTAATAACGCTTGCTTACCATATAACACGCCGACACCCGCAGGCGCGTACAGTTTATGCCCTGAGAATACATAAAAATCACAATCCAAATCCTGCACGTCTATGGCGATATGAGGAATCGCTTGTGCGCCGTCGATTAACACAGGAATATTTTTCGCGTGGGCGGTGGCAATCATGGCTTTCACGGGATTAATCGAACCCAACGCATTAGACATTTGCGTAATCGCCACCAGCTTGGTTTTGTCATTCAGCAGTTTTTCAAACTCGCCCGCAATTAACTCGCCCTGAGTGTTTATCGGAATGACTTTTAACACCGCGCCCGTTTGCTCGCACAACATTTGCCAAGGCACAATATTAGCGTGATGCTCCATAGCGGTGATGAGTATTTCATCCCCAGCCTGCACATTGGCTTTACCGTAAGTTTGCGCGACTAAATTAATCGCTTCGGTAGCACCACGGACAAAAATAATTTCTTTGTCACTCGCCGCATTAATAAAAGTTTTCACTTTATTCCGCGCCGCTTCAAATTGATCGGTTGCCCGAATGCTTAAGGTATGTACGCCTCTATGAATATTGGCGTAACTATGGCTATAACACTGCACAATGCTATCAATAACCGCTTGCGGTTTTTGACAAGTAGCGGCATTGTCTAAATATACCAGTGGTTTATTGCGAATTTTTTCAGCCAAAATGGGGAAATCGGCGCGGATGTTTTCTATGGGATAAGTCATATTATTAATTCAATAAAGTTATTATGGATTGTCGTCAGCGTAATCTAGCGAATCAATTAAATCATACAGCTTTTCTTCTTCCTTAACTGATGTTAATGCGATGGCAACTTCGGAAAGAAAATACATCATGCCTACCATCATAGATAATAGCGATAATACAAATAAAACCACCGCAATCATTAATACTTCCTGCTCGTATAAACTTAAGCCTAATAATAAACAAGTCAACATCACCCCAATCGTACCGAGTAACATATAAAAAAACGCACATTTTATTTTACCTGCGCGTAATTCAATCGAATCAATTTGTGATTGTAATGCCACGGCTTCTTGTTTTCTACCTGCTTTGGCTGCAAGATGTTTTTCGCGCCTAAATACTCGTAAGCGCGACACCATCGCCATTAAACGGGCATTAATTGATAAAACAAATAAACCCGAAGCAGAAATAAAAATCGCGGGTGCGACAAAGGCTTGAAATAATTCTAATTTAGTTAGCATAATTTAACTGTTTATTTAAGAAATTTTTAAAATATTAATTATCGTTCCAACGCTCAGCGTTGGAATGCCTCAGTAGACGCTCCAGCGTCTTCACCATTTATCAATTTCAATTAATCCACCCAAACCCGCATAAAAACTAGCACTGGAATAACGCCAATGCTCAGGCAACGCCACATAACCGCGTTTCACTGGATTGTAATGAATATAATCCAACTTCTGCCGCATAATAGCTTCACTAAACACCAATTCAGCATGAACACCTTCCTGCCAAAATTGATAATCACGGTCAGTGCGTTGGGCTAATACGCCAAAACGAAACCGCTTTAATAAATACTCAACGTGCTGTGCTTCTAAATGGTCAATAATTTGTCGGGCAGTGTACGATTTAAAACTACTGACGCATTTATTTAAGTCTGGAGCTTGCGCGATAAAGTGCAGATGATTTTCTAATATCACATAACCGTAGAGTTTTAACCCCATGTTTTGCCGTTGATATTGCCAACAATCCAGCAGGATATT
>CAIUVX010000198.1 GCA_903902705.1 uncultured Methylococcales bacterium | reverse complement strand
TGTAGTGCTCCATTTGCTGGCAACTCATGGTAGCAAAGCCAAACTAAACAGAAGATGAATGTCTAGTTAATCAGTCAAAGTCATACGAGTTTGTAGAAAACCCAACCAAAGTACGCTTTGAAGACAAATTAAGGCTAAGCAGCGCACATTACATTAGTGGTGCAAAGGCTTTTTATGGGTATGTATAGACATTAAAATACCGAAACCTGATAGCAGCGTGACAATGGATGTACCTCCGTAGCTGATTAACGGTAGCGGAACACCAACCACGGGCAGAACACCGATAACCATGCCGATATTCACAAAGACGTAGACAAAAAAAGTGAATGCCAAGCTACTGGCTAATAGGCGGCAGTAAGTGTCGCGGGTTTGTGAGGCGATATATAAACAGCGGCTGATGATGAGTAGGTATAAGAACAATAAGCCTAAGCAGCCAAATAAGCCAAATTCTTCGGCAAAAACGGCAAATATAAAGTCGGTGGAACTTTCAGGCAAAAAATCGAGTTCAGATTGGGTACTACCTAGCCAGCCTTTACCGTGAATACCCCCTGATCCAATGGCAATTTTCGATTGAATAATATGATAACCACGTCCTAAAGGGTCAGCTTCAGGATTGAGAAAGGTGCGAACACGGGCGCGTTGATAGTCGTGCATAAAATGCCAGAGTACAGGGGTTAATGCCGCTAAACTTGCCAGAATGCCTGTCATAAACCACCAAGATAAGCCCGCAAAAAATAATACCCCTGCGCCAGAGCTGGCAACTAAAATAGCAGTGCCTAAGTCAGGTTGTTTGGCAATCAAAAAGGTAGGCACAAGAATGAGAATACTGGCTATCAATAATTGTTTGGGTCTAGGTGGTAATGGATGTCCTGATAAATACCACGCGATTGTCATGGGTGTGGTGATTTTAATCATTTCTGAGGGTTGAAAACGAAAAAATCCTAAATTTAACCAACGTTGCGCTCCTAGGGCAGTTTGCCCCATGAGCAATACCGCTAAAAGGAGGAACAGTCCAATACCAAAAAGTAACGCGGAGTAGCGTTTAAACTGATAGGGATCTATGTGGGCAAGGATAATCATAAAAACAAAGGCGAGTATAATCCGCGCACCTTGTCGGTTGAGTACCCCCATATCTTGACTACCCGCGCTGTACAGAATAACAAAGCTAAGCAGGGACGCAAGCGATAAGCAGATAAACAATGGGATGTCTACATGAAGTTTTCGCAGTAGTGTACCAATGAATGAGGGCGGTTCAAATTGGTCGTGATGGGTTTCAATTTTCATTATTGTCTTAAGTATTGCCTAATAACTTTAGCCGCAATGGGTGCTGCGATTGTTCCACCATGACCACCGTTTTCGGCAATGACTGCCACGGCTATTTTAGGATCATCGGTTGGCGCAAATGCAATAAACAAGGCGTGGTCACGGTATTTGAATTCAATTTTATTTTCATCATAAACAGTATTTTGCTTAATACCGCGCACTTGAGCCGTACCTGTTTTACCTGCGATTTGATAGTTAATGTCTTTTTTAAAAATGTAGGCGTAAGCCGTACCGCGTTCGTTATTGACGACATCTACCATCGCGGAAATGATGCTATTCACATTTTTTGTTTTCAAGGGAATGATATCTGTCGTTGGTTCACGCACGGGGCGGGTTTCGGTTGTAGATACCAGTTTATCAACCAGAAACGGATAAACTATTTTACCCTTGTTTGCTAACGTTGCGGTTGCTCTGGCAAGCTGTAAAGGTGTGACCTGATTTAAGCCCTGTCCTATGCCCGTAATCAGAGTTTCACCTGGAAACCATGATTGTTTTTTTTGTGCCAGTTTCCATTCGGGTGAAGGTAACAATCCTGGTTTTTCACCGACTAAATCAATACCTGTTTTTTCGCCAAAACCAAATTTCTGCAAAAAGTTGTGCATGGTATCGATGCCCATCATGTTTGCCAACTGATAAAAATACACGTCACACGATTCCATGATTGCCTTGTTGACATTGACCTGATCATGCCCTGTTTTTTTCCAGCAACGGTATTGATGTTCGACATTGGGTAATTGAAAATAACCTTTACAGAATAAGTGTTGTGGTGCTATTACCGTGTTGTTTTCCAGTCCTGCTAGAGCAACAAACGGTTTAATCGTAGAACCAGGCGGATACAGCCCACGCAAAGCACGATTAAATAGCGGTTGATCTTCGGAGGTTTGCAGGGCTTGATACGCGTCATTAGCAATACCCGCCACGAAAGGATTAGGATCAAAACTAGGACGGCTGGCAAAAACCAATACACCGCCTGTTTTAATGTCAATGGCAACGACTGCGCCATTAAAAGAACCCAGTGCGTCGTAAGCGGTTTTTTGTAAATCCATGTCTAAGGTGAGATAGAGATTTGCACCTTGCACGGCATCGGTTTCATTTAAAGTGTTTAAAGGACGGGCTTGGACATTGGTTTCTATTTCTGCATTACCTGTTTTACCATGTAACTCAGTTTCGTAAGAGCTTTCTATGCCTAATTTACCGACGTGGGTTGAGCCTTGATATTCTGCTGGTGGCAGTGTCTTGATTTCTGCTTCATTAATCCGTCCGACATAGCCGACTACATGAGCGGCTAATTCACCGTAAGGATAGTGCCGAACTAATCGTTGACGAATATCCACACCTGGAAAAAAAGGTCTTTGGACAGCAAATTTGGCAATTTCTTCATCAGTCATACTTAACAACAACGGGGTACTGGTGAAGCGTTTTTGGCGTTTGCGTTGTTTTTGATAAAGATCGATTTTTTCCTCAGAGATAGCCAGTAATTGTTGTAGCCGTGCTAAGGTGTCATCGATGTCTGTGGTTTTTTCAGGAATGATTTCTAAGCTGTAAGACGGTGTGTTTTCAGCAAGAATATTGCCGTGACGGTCATAAATCATACCGCGTGTGGGTACGATGGGAGAAATTTTAATGCTATTATCTTTTGCCAGCGACGCATAATGTTCATGCCCCGTCACTTGTAAATGAATCAAGCGAATAACCAGCCCTGAGGTTAATAACAAAATGGCAATAAACGCAGCAACAATTCGATTAAGAAATAAATTATTCTCTAGCTGATTGTCCTTGAAAGAGTAGAAACCTGACATAGTTAAGACTCAAAATTCAAGCGACAAAATACCAGATGCGAACTTGTTATTATCATCGGTGTTCTATGTCAGTCTGCTTTGATAAATGAAAACAACGCAATAAGACACAAAGCAATGGCCAGCAAACCGTACCCGCCAGCACAGGTAGCCAGAAATCGGCATTGAGTTCCGCTGGGTTTCGCAGATTTTTTATGAAGAAAAACAGTAATTGCGATAGCAGTAAACCACAGAAAACAAAAAATCCTTGTTGCACAAACGAGTATTGACGCAAGCGTTTATGTAGTTTTAAACAGGCATAGATGACTAATGAGTAAGCTAGGGCATGTTGACCAAATAACTGCCCAGTTAATACATCGGTGAGTAAACCGATAGCCCACGCGTGGAAAATACCCACCCGCTCAGGCAAGGCAATCGACCAATAGATTAAAGTCAGTAATACCCAATCTGGATTAAATAATTCCCAAGAGCCAGACCACGGTGCAATTCTTAGGCACATTGCCACAATTACAGTTAATGTAACCTGACAAAACCAAATTGTTTTATTCATCAGCAGGAGCGTGGGTATTGGTTGTTGTGGGTTCAGTATTATTAGGCTTAGAGATTAGCGGCACAGGCGTTGAGTTACTCCAAATAATCATTAATTCTCTGTTACGATCTAACAGCGATTTGGGCGTGGCAGTAATTCCAGCAGAAAGTTTGTTGGGCTCAGTGGTAAATTCATCGATCACACCGACTGGATAACCCTGTGGAAATGTACCGCCTAAACCTGAGGTAATCAGCAAATCACCTGGACGCACATCCGCATTACTGGGTAAAAACGGTAGATTAAGTTGATTCAATTGACCGCTACCTACCGCAATCGTCAGTAAACCATTCCGATTAATTTGTACAGGAATAGCATGATTAGGATCAGTAATTAACATGATTTCTGACGTAAGTGGCAACGCACGAAATACTTGCCCTACCACGCCATTGGCATCCAGTACAGGTTGGTGTGGATGAACACCAAAATGCGTTCCTTTATTGACCACAAGGATATGCTCGTAAGGTACGGTATTAATCGATAATAATTCAGCGATTAATACTTGCTCACCCAGTTTAAAGGAATTTTCCAATAGTGCGCGTAGACGCACATTTTCTTTTTCCAGTGCTTCAAGTTTAAGTAACTGCGTCTGACGAATAAGTTGCTCATCACGCAAATCAGAATTCTCTTTAATTAACGTAGCATAAGAACCAAGCGACTCAGACGCTCGGTTGACGAGTGAACTAGGTAAATCGACCGCGTATTTTAGAGGATCAACAACGTATGACAATGACATACGCAAAGCATTCAATTGAGAGCCTCTATATTCAGTCACCAGCAGAGCAATGGAAGAAATAACTGCCACAAACAGGCGGGTACTAATTGATGGTCCAGTGGCAAATATGAGTTTTATAGCGAAACCTCGTATTAGTTAAAAACACTACGGTTGAATAGATTTCTTTATCGTAGTAAAAAACAATTTAATTTTAAGAGAGTGAGTTACTCTAAAGAAAAATTTGAAAGCCCTTTTTTCTCTAACATTTCCAACACCATGCCGCCGCCTCTAGCCACACAAGTGAGCGGGTCATCAGCAATATAGACAGGTAGCCCCGTTTCTTCAGCGATTAAACGATCAATATCCCTTAATAATGCGCCGCCGCCCGTTAAATAGATGCCGCGATTAGCCACATCTGAACCTAATTCGGGTGGAGTTTGTTCTAATGCAGTTTTTACCGCACCAACAATACCCGCCAGAGGTTCTTGTAATGCTTCCAAAATTTCATTGCTGTTTAAAGTAAAACTACGCGGTATGCCTTCGGCAAGATTGCGCCCTTTTACCTCTATTTCTCTGACTTCAGCACCTGGATAGGCAGAGCCAATTTCAAGTTTTATGCGTTCTGCGGTAGCATCGCCAATCAGTGTGCCGTAGTTTCTGCGCACATACGCAACAATCGCCTCATCAAATCGATCTCCGCCGATACGCACAGAGGATGAGTAAACAATACCATTGATAGAAATTACCGCCACTTCAGAAGTACCACCGCCAATATCAAGTACCATCGAACCGCGTGCTTCATCCACTGGTAAACCCGCGCCAATCGCCGCTGACATTGGCTCTTCAATTAAATAAACTGCGCGTGCGCCTGCCATGAGTGCAGATTCACGAATTGCACGTCGCTCAACTTGGGTTGACCCGCAAGGGACGCAAATTAAAATGCGTGGACTCGGACTGAACAGTTTACGTTTATGGACTTTTTCGATAAAAAATCGCAACATTTTTTCAGTGATATTGAAATCAGCAATCACACCATCTTTCAGTGGGCGAATAGCGGTGATATTACCTGGAGTACGCCCCAACATTTGTTTAGCCTCAGCACCGACGGCCGCAATGGTTTTAGCACCCCGAACTTTGTCCTCTTTAATAGCAACAACTGATGGCTCATTAAGCACAATCCCTTGACCTGGAATATATATCAGCGTATTGGCAGTTCCTAAGTCTATCGATAAATCGTTGGAGAAAAGCCCGCGAATTCTTTTGAACATTTTTACCTGTTTCCTTTGGGGAATAAAATAGTGCTACTTTATCAATCAAGCGGGTATTAGAGCAAGATATAAAGTATCATATTTGTAGTAATGACGTTTACAGCGCGTTAAAAAATGTCGTTCATGGTGAATCGATTGCATTAAACCCGCCGTAAGTCATAAAAATAACGTCTGAATTTTAAGTGAGGAATCAACAAATGGCGCAATGGGAAACCGTTATCGGGTTGGAAATTCATACCCAACTGTCCACACAATCAAAAATTTTTTCTGGTGCGTCTACTGCCTACGGTGCAGAACCTAATACCCAAGCGTGTGCTGTTGATTTAGGTTTGCCAGGTGTATTGCCTGTACTTAATGAAGATGCAGTACACAAAGCCGTCATTTTTGGCATGGCGATTGAAGCACATATTGCACCGTATTCTGTCTTTGCCCGAAAAAATTATTTTTACCCCGATTTACCCAAAGGCTATCAAATCAGCCAAATGGATTTACCCATTGTCGGCATTGGCTATTTAGACATTGAAGTAGAGGGTGAAATCAAACGCGTCGGCATTACTCGCGCTCATTTAGAAGAAGATGCGGGTAAATCATTGCATGAAAGTTTCCACGGCTTAAGCGGTATCGACTTAAACCGTGCGGGTACGCCGTTATTGGAAATCGTCTCTGAACCCGATTTACGTTCCGCCAAAGAAGCAGTTGCCTATATGCGCACACTGCATGAGTTGGTTCGTTATCTAGGTATCTGTGACGGTAATATGCAGGAAGGCTCATTTCGCTGTGATGCTAACGTATCAGTACGTCCTAAAGGACAGCAAGAATTTGGTACTCGTGCGGAAATCAAAAATATCAATTCATTTAAATTTGTCGAAAAAGCGATCAATCATGAGATTGAACGGCAAATTGCATTGATAGAAAACGGTGGTACGGTCGTCCAAGAAACGCGACTATACGATTCAGTCAAAGACGAAACTCGTTCCATGCGTAGCAAAGAAGAGGCTAACGACTACCGTTATTTTCCTGACCCTGATTTATTGCCTGTCCATATCAGCGAAGAATTTAAAGCCAAAATCAAAGCCGAATTACCCGAATTACCACAAGCCAAAAAACAACGCTTTAAAACTGATTATACCTTGGATGACGAAAACGCGAGTATTCTCACTTCATCCATCGCATTGGCTAATTATTTTGAAGCTGTTGTCAAACTGTCACGTTGCGAAGCTAAGCTGTGTGCTAATTGGATTACAGGTGATTTGTCCGCCGCTCTCAATAAAGCAAATTTAGATATTAACGATTCACCCGTTAGCGTTGAACGTCTGGCTGGCTTATTAGCACGACTCGCCGACAACACCATTTCGGGTAAAATCGCCAAGCAAGTATTTGAAGAACTTTGGCAAGGCATCGCCACTGCCGATGAAATTATCGAAGCCAAAGGTTTAAAACAAATCACCGACACAGGGGCGATTGAAGCCATTATCGACGGCATTATTGCCGCTAATGAAAAACAAGTTGAACAATACCGTAGCGGCAATGAAAAAGTGTTCGCATTTTTTGTCGGGCAGGTCATGAAAGCCATGCAGGGCAAAGCCAATCCTGCTGAGGTGAATAAAATACTGAAAGCGAAGTTATCGTAATCACTTGTTACTACGCTTCATTTGTAGGCTGGGATTCGCTTAAAGCTCATCCCAGCCTACAAGCTGAACCGCTTAATTATCAGTTTTCTGATTTTTGGTCACGCCGTATTAATGACGAGCATCGGTTGGTTTATACTTTTAATGTCGCTATCACTACGACTAAGCTTTGATACTGAATCTAAGAGCAAAGAAAATTAATTTATTTGGAAATTTATATGCCAGTTACTTTTGAATATTGTTCATTGCATTATCTAAACCAGTGGTTAAAACATGATATGGATTTATTTACTGGTATTAGTAGTAATAACAAAACAGAACGTATTGATTTTTTAAAGAAAGCGACTAGCTATTACAAAATCTCTCGGAATTTACAAACTCAATATGATGTTGATATTGGATTCCAAAGATACGAGCCACTGCTTAAAGTTTTAGATTCTATTGATACATCTTATTTTCCAGTAAATTCAGTGGATGTCGTAAAAGAAATACGCAAAATTGAGTCAAAGATTTCTAATAAATATGGTGGTAAAGGAGTTTTGTCTCTAACTACTAAGTTGCTCTGGTTAAAAATTCAAAGTCCTATATTAATTTATGATTCACAAGCGCGTATTGCTCTAAATACCCCAGATGGTGCTTTGTCTGATTTTTATGACGCATGGCATCAAGAGTTTGCTAAGTATAAAACTGATATAAATGAAGCTTGTGCTAATCTCGTTAAAGTTCGTCAATATTCAATCAATCCTAATTTAGCTACAGAATCAAAAGTTAAACATTGGGCATCTCAAAAATGGTTTAAAGAGAGAGTATTTGATATGTATTTGTGGGAAAAGGGTAGAAAATAAAAGTTCACTCATCACATCATCTTTCTATAAATTTTCTACACAGTCTTACATTAAAAATGCTCTCAAACGTCACCCCCATTCCAAAATCAGAAGTTTCTGCCCGACAAAATCTGCGCTGGCTGTTTATTCTCAGAAATATGATGGTGCTTAGCGAATCCATTTTAATTTTCATATCGGCGTACCTTCTCAATATTCACTTGCCTGAACAACAGCTCTGGCTAGTGATTACTGCGATTTTTGTAGTCAATATCTACACTGCAATGCGTTTGGATGCCGAAGAATTGGTGACGCAATTGGAAATTTTCTTACAACTTAGCCTAGATGTCTTAGGTATTGCGGGTTTGCTGTATTTTACAGGTGGCGCGTCTAACCCGATTATTTGGGTATTTTTGTTACCCGTCATTATTACTGCCATCATGTTACCTCCATCGTATGCGTGGTATATGGTCATTTTTACGACTAGCATATACACCATATTAGTTGCCTACAATGTGCCGTTGCCATCCATAGAGCCACACGCCCCTAGCCCAGAAATAAATAGCTCAGGGATGAGTAGTTATCAAATATTGCAACAGGCGCATATTCTCAGTGACAAGCATTATTTCAATCTACACATGTTTGGTATGTGGTTTGGCTTTGTATTTAGTGCGGGATTAGTGGCGTTTTTTGTTGTGGCATTGGCTAAGGCATTGAAAGTTCAAGAACGCAATTTAGCCGAAGCCCGTGAAAGCGCGTTAAGAGATGAGCGCGTGGTTGCATTAGGTACATTAGCTGCCAGTGCCGCACACGATATGGGTACGCCTTTGGGTATTATTGCCATTGTTGCCCACGAACTTGAACGAGAATACCCTGAACATCGTTATCCAGATTTATATCAAAAAACGATTATCATGCAGCAGCAAATTAACCGCTGTAAAGAGACGCTATCCGTTATGTCCGCCTCGGCAGGTGAAATGCGTGCAGAATCGGGTAGTAGTATGTTATTGACTGATTATATTGATAATGTGGTCATGCAGTGGCGCACGCACCAGCCGTCGGCAAAACTAAATTTTTTTATCGATCCTACTGTGGCCCTTGATGCAAAAATTATTGCTGAACGGACGCTCACTCATTCTATTATCAATATTTTAAATAATGCCGCTGAAGCCACTCAGCCTGAATTGGGCATCGAATTTTACGCCAACTGGGATGAACACCAAGCCACCATTAAAATACGCGATTTTGGTTCAGGTTTACCGCCAGAATTGCTTGAGTTTGTAGGTAAGCAACCCGTGGTCAGCAAAAAACGCGGCTTAGGTGTAGGTTTATTTTTAACCTACTCCACCATTAGCCATTTAGGCGGTAAAATTAGCCTTTACAATATGGAAACAGGCGGAGCTTGTGTTGAAATTACCCTCCCTCTTTTAATCATAGAAGCCTCATTATGAACATTACGGAAACGGATAAACCGCGCTTATTGCTAGTTGATGACGATGTTACTTTTTGCACCGTTTTAAAAAGTGCGTTAGAAAAACGAAATTATGATGTATTAGTTGCTAATGATGTCAGCGAAGGTATGTTGCTTGCAGAACAAAACTTACCCGAATATGCGGTGATTGATTTGCGTATTGGCTACGAGTCTGGCTTGGAACTGGTGAAAAAACTCATTTTCCTTGATGACAATACCCAAATCGTCATGTTGACAGGTTTTGCCAGTATTGCTACTGCAGTTGAAGCGATAAAACTCGGTGCGGTGCATTATTTAACTAAACCCGCTAATGCCGATGAAATCGTCCGCGCCCTCAATAAAAACGAAGGTGATTCGTCCGTGTCTATCAGCGAAAATCCGCTATCCGTTAAACGCTTAGAATGGGAGCATTTACAAAAAGTATTGATGCAGCATGAGGGCAATATTTCCGCCGCTGCCCGCGCTTTGAATATGCACCGACGCACTTTGCAACGTAAGTTAGAAAAAAAACCTGTTCGGGAATAATTTTAAGTGGGTAGGTAAAATCCCCCGACAGCACGCTAAGAATAGGGTAGGGCGTAGTGAAACCCATCAAATCAATCACGATGGGCTTGACTATTTGATAGGTTACAATGCTTTTTCTAAGGCTTCGCGTTGTTTTTCTAGCAACTGATTAATCCCCACTCTAGCCAGTTCTAACATAGCCGCCAGTTCGTCTGGTCTAAAGGCATGACCTTCTGCTGTACCTTGAATTTCAATAAATGCGGATGCGTCATTCATGACGATATTCATATCCGTTTCTGCTTGACAGTCTTCAGCATAATCCATATCTAACACGGGTAAGCCTTCATAAATACCCACCGAAACTGAAGCAACTTGCCCATGCAAAGGGTTGGCTTTAATTTGTTTGCGACTCAGCATTTTTTGAGTAGCGAGCGATAATGCGACAAAGCCGCCCGTAATTGCTGCTGTGCGCGTGCCACCATCAGCTTGCAACACATCACAATCGATAGTAATAGTGTGTTCACCCAAGGCTTTTAAATCCACTGCCGCTCGCAATGACCGCCCGATTAAACGTTGAATTTCTAAGGTTCGTCCGCCTTGTTTGCCATGACTGGCTTCGCGGTTCATACGGCTATGAGTAGAACGCGGTAACATACCATATTCGGCAGTAACCCAGCCTTCGCCTTTACCTTTTAAAAAACGCGGTACGGATTTGTCCACACTTGCGGTACACAGTACTCGCGTATCACCAAATTCAACTAACACGGAACCTTCGGCGTGTTTGGTAAAACCACAAGTAAATTTTATCTCTCTTAGTTGATCTGGATTGCGTCCGCTAGGTCTCATGAATAGTCTGCCAAAATTAAAAAGTGAGCAGTATACCTGAACGGCTTAGTATTTTCTGATAACTGCAACTCACCGTGTTCACTACTGGGCTATAATACTTTTATTAATCGTTGCCTCATAACTTCTTTAGGTGAAAAACATGATAAAAAGTATGACCGCTTATGCCTGTAATGAGGCAGAAATTAGTAACTTAACCATCAATTGTGAAATTCGTTCTGTCAATCATCGGTACAGTGATGTTAGTTTGAAATTGCCTGATGTGTTACGTTTTCTGGAAGCTGACTTGCGTATTTTGCTTGGCTCACAAATTAAACGTGGCAAAATTGAATGTACTTTGAGCTATAAAAATCAGCTTAAACACGGACAAGGTTTCGTGGTCAATCATGACGCATTAGCTACTTTACTTGAAGCAACGCAACAAATCGAAGCACAGATGCTAACGCCACAGGCTTTTTCAGCCTTGGATGTGTTGGCTTTTGCAGGGATTTTGCAAGAGCCGAGTACCGATAAAAATGAGCTTCGTGAGGGGGTGACTAATTTAGTCAAGCAAACCCTCGCGCATTTAATAGTTGCTCGTGTTAGAGAAGGCGTTCAGTTAAAAACGTTGATCGAGGAGCGTTGTACCAAAGTACGCGAGTTTGTTGTTATTGCTAATCAACGTGTTCCTGTCGCCATTCAACTGATTCGAGACAAGCTAAAAAATAAAATCACTGAATTAATCGCTCAACCAGATTTTGACCGTTTGGAACAAGAGTTAGTATTTTTGGCACAAAAACTGGATGTTTCAGAAGAGCTGGATCGTTTGACCACTCATATCAAAGAAGTGGTGCGAGTACTCCATGAAGAAGAACCAGCAGGTAAACGCTTGGATTTTTTAATGCAGGAACTAAACCGTGAAGCTAATACACTAGGCTCTAAATCCGTGGACACCCAGATTTCTCATATAGCCATTGAGCTTAAAGTGCTGATTGAGCAAATGCGTGAACAAGTCCAGAACATAGAGTAGTGTCTTACCCCGTGTTATACCGTTTCCTACTACTTGCTAACCGATTGACTTATAACGGTTAGCACTATCACCCCGTGCTATACCATTTCAAGCAAGCGCATTAAAATCGTGTACCAACGTGAGTACCAAGTGTAATATGTGTTCACATTTTGGAAAAAATACATAGGTGTAGGTATGGCAGGGCTTAGCGATATTGAGATTAGAAGCTGGATAAAAAACGATGTGAGATTTGAAAGTAAAGCCGATGGTAACGGTCTTTCTTTGTGCTATCGAAAGGAGCTAAAAACTCCTATATGGCGGTTTCGCTATCGTTTTGTAGGTAAACAGCGCGTTGTCAATTTAGGCAATTACAAGCAGGTTTCTTTAGCAGAAGCGCGTAAAAAAGCTAAAGAATTAATGGCGCGGGTTATATCTGGTTTTGATGTGGCTAACGAAAAACAAGAGCGTAAAGCTAAAGCACTCGATAAAATTAATGTTTCAAATTTTGCCTCATTAGCTGATTTGTACTATGAAAAGAAGATTGTAGGGACTTGGAAAAATGACAGGGCCATTAAGGCACGAATCGATAAATACATTAAGCCACACCTAGGTAGTTTATCGATTGATGACGTTAAGCCCACTCATATTGACAGCATGATACAAGCAGTTGTTGCGCTTAATGTGCCAAGTGTTGCGAATGATGTTTTGCGGTGGACAAAGCGAATCTTTGACTATGCGATTAAACGCCATATTGTCCAATATAATCCAGTTTCTGCTTTTAGCCTTTCTGATGCGGGCGGTAAATCAACACCAAGAACCCGCGTACTGTCTAGTAATGAATTGATAGTGCTATTTGAGACCATGCGCAATACTGAAGGCTTTACTAGAGAAAGCTATTTGATGGTCAAATTGTTGTTACTGTTAGCTGTTCGTAAAAGTGAACTCATTACCGCTAAGCGTTCAGAGTTTGACCTTAATGCTGGATTGTGGCATTTACCAGCGGATCATACTAAAACCCAAACCGCCATTATTATTCCCTTATCCAAGCCCGCTATTGAGGCATTACAAGAGTTAATAGCTATCTCAGTCTCTAGTGAATGGCTATTACCAGCGCGTAAAGTTCAACACCATAAACTACCTCATATTCACGAAAACACCCTTAATGTAGCACTGGCAAAGGTCAAGCCGTTTCTGGATATGGCTAACTTCTGCATTCATGATTTTAGGCGAACTGCCCGTTCACATTTAGCCGCGTTAGGTGTTGATTCTCACATTGCAGAACGTTGTCTAAACCACAAGTTAAAAGGCATTGAAGGCGTTTATAACCACCATGATTATTTAGACGAACGCCGCAAGGCTTTAGAGTTATGGGCTAAATTATTGACCGCTTGTGAACTTGGAAAAGAATGGAATATAACGACAATAAGAAAACGCGCTACCCACTAACTACACAAAGGATAAAACCATGATTACCTTACCCGAACACCTAGAAAAACAATTAATCACCTTAGCTCATAAGAAAAATGTAACGACTGACAAAATATTAGAGTGGGCATTAAAAAGCCTTGAGTATGATTTAGAAGATATTGAACTAGGAGAAAAAGCCTTAGCGGATATTGAAGCGGGTAAAGAGAGCGTTTTAACCCTTGAACAATTTAATAGGACTTTAGCACATGACGTGGACAGTTAATGTAAGCCATAGAGCAGGAAAAGCGATTGATAAGCTGGATAGTCAAGCCAAGCGAAAAATACAACATTTCATTAACTGCTTATTACCTAACCTAGATAATCCAAGACAAACAGGTAAAGCATTACAAGGCGATTTAAAGGGATTATGGCGGTATCGAGTGGGGGATTATCGTTTGATTGCTCAAATTCAAGACAATGAGCTGATTATCTTGGTTATCGAGATAGGACACCGTAAAAACATTTATAAGTGAGGTTAATACTATGACAACAAACTATCAAAACATTATCACCATAGAAGCGGGTAAAAGAAGCGGTAAGCCTTGCATAAGGGGCTTGCGTATTACCGTTTATGACATTCTGGAATATTTCGCTTCTGGCATGACGCAAGATGAAATATTAGAAGATTTTGATTATTTGACTAAGGAAGACTTACAAGCATGTTTTGCCTACGCGGCTGATCGTGAAAAGCATTCTAGGGTTATCACTGCATGAAATTATTATTTGATGAAAACCTATCGCCTAAGTTAGCGGTAAACCTAAGCGATATTTTCCCCAATTCAAAACACGTTGATAGACTTGGTTTAGGTGGTGAATCCGATAATGCAGTATGGGAGTATGCAAAAGCCAACGGCTATGTATTGATTAGCAAAGATTCTGATTTTTACGATAAAAGTGTACTGTTTGGATACCCTCCTAAAGTTATCTGGATAAGGCGCGGTAATTGCTCAAACAGAACCATTGAGCTAATACTCAGAAACAAGGGTGATGCAATTCAAGCCTTTAACGATGATATAGAACTTTCTTTTATGCAAGTGTTATAAACCAGTTTAGCCAAGCCTAGCCCGACGGAGCGAAAAGCCGTAACCCTTCAAGCGGCGCGGCTTGGTTATTTTTATTTGAGGGGATAAGCGCGTAGGGGCGTTGTATGGAAAAAATAATATTCGTAGATAGTTTAGGTACTAGCACTATCATAAACCACGCACCACAAACCAATATCAAGAATATAACGCGTGTTAAACCATTACCGCATGAGGATGCGATAACACGCGAACACAAAGCTGATTTGTACTATGAAAAAAAGATTGTAGGAACTTGGAAAAATGACAGGGCAATTAAGGCAAGAATCGATAAATACATAAAACCACACCTAGGTAGTTTATCGATTGATGACGTTAAGCCCACTCATATTGACAGTATGATACAAGCAGTTGTTGCGCTTAATGTGCCAAGTGTTGCTAATGATGTTCTACGATGGACAGTGCGGCGGTGGCTTTACATAAAACCACCAGTTTCGTAGGGTTGGCAAGCGTCTTTTTGCTTGCCCACCGATTATGTGGATTTCGCGTGTTCCGCGTGGGCAAACGATAGAGCCGTTTGGACTGAAAGCATAAGACGAGAAATAGGATGTGCCGACGATAGGAGGCGCATCATTCGCGTGGATTTTCTCGAACGATGCGCTTCGTACCTCAGCACATCCTATAATTAGCGCATCTTATCGCGTTGGTTTGCCGATTGCACAGGAAGTGGATGCTTTGATTGATAAGGCGTGTGGGCAGATACATCCAGCGTAAGCGTGTATTTATATTGGAGTCCAAAACCCAGTTTTGGAGTTCGACACCCACCCCAGCGCGGGGCGGGTTATTCAACCCGCCCCAAACGTTTGAATTCTGGCACAACGTCACAATCAAAACGTTGCAACGGGGTAAATACCCCGTCGCGCTTTGGATTGGGAACAAGAAATCTTTGTCATTCTTTTCTATTTCTGAATTTTTCCAGCCTTTTTTCTTCTTGTTTCTCAACTACTTTTTTTAGTCTCAAAACAGTACGCATTTCTTGTTCACTAAGTTTTGCATATTTGTTTGTTTCTTCGGTTAGTTTTTGACGCTTGCAAACCATCCGCATTTTGTCATAAATCCTTTCAACATTAACATGACAAAAATAGCGTATTGCAGTTGGTGTACAATGCCCCATTTCTTTATTAATGCGAGGCTCTACTTCTTGAAGCAATCGTTCAAACTCTTCCATTGCTTCATCAAATCGACCTGCTGATTGTAAAAATACTGGCAATCGCGTCCAATATTCCGCAGAGTAAATCACTCTACTTGTTTTCATTAAGGCATTCATTTCCTGCAAATAGGCGACACCTTGATTCCAATTAATTTTTTTGCAGGTAGTCGCTTTTTTATATAGAAAAGATATTCGTTCTTCTATTTCCTCATTACGATCCATAAACGATAACCTAAAATAGTGAATTGAGCTTAAAGTCTAGCAGATTTGCCAGACTACAAGTCCACCCTGCGGTTGTATCGGTATAAATTAATGGGTAATTTCTGCTAAACTATCCATCAAAATCATCCTTAGTTTAGACCCAAAAAAAGACATGACTAACCACAACATTGAGCAAGAACAGCTAAAGCTGGATATAGAAAGCTTTGAAAATGACGCACATCAAAACGGTATTCGTTATTGGGTAGCGCATGATTTTATGAAAAAGTTGGGCTATGAAAACTGGTCATCTTTTAAAGTCGTGATTCAAAAAGCGATGAGTAGTTGTTTGCAGTTAGGCATTGATGTTGATGATGTTTTCATTGTAGCGGAATTAGATAATGGTACTAAAACCTATAAGCTAACTCGATTTGCCTGTTTTTTAATTGCTATGCAAGCAGACAGCAAAAAAATCGAGGTCGCTAAAGCACAAGTCACGTTAGCCGCGATTGCAGAAGCATTAATTGAAGAAAAAATGGCTGATGCTGGCATCATTCGCATAGAGGAAAGACATAAGTTATCAGGCGTTGAAAAACACCTGAGCGGTATAGCGAAATCAGCAGGCATTCAAAATGGTGAATATGGCATTTTTAAAGATGCTGGTTTTCGTGGTATGTACAATATGTCATTAAAGCAACTCCAGCTCCATAAAGGAGCTGATACTAAAAAAACGCTTTATGATTTTATGGGATTGACAGAGCTTGCTGCTAACACCTTTAGAGTCACCCAAACCGCCGAACGAATGAAAAATAATCATGTGCAAGGACTTAATCAGTCGGTTAATACTGCAAAAGCAGTCGGCAAAGAAGTCAGAGACATTATGTTAAGGTCTTCGGGTGTTGCTCCCGAAGATTTACCACTTGAAGGCGATATTAACAAAGTGAAAAAACAAATTAAGTCCGCTAACAATAAAATGAAAAAACTCGATACTGATAAAAAGAAAAAGCACGATAGGATGGGCTAAGGCACGAAGCCCATCACGAGCGGTAATCACACAACATTAAGAGAATAATCATGTCTTTATCCATACAATTACCCGACAACTTAGAACAACAACTCAGTGTTTATTGCCAAGAACATCATCTTTCCATCAACGAAACGATACACCTAGCTATTGAACGCTTATTAACAACTAACCCGCCCTTAAGCCCTTACGAATTGGGCAAAGACGGTTTTGGTGCTGACCAAACCCACGAAGGCGACATTGCACAACATTCCAAAGAACTACTAAAAGCACGGTTTGGTAAAAATGTTGATAGTTGATACAGGGTTTTTAGTTGCATTGTACATTCACCGTGATAATCTGCATTCTCAGGCGTTGCACTTTTTAAAGCAAAACAATCAGGCATTAATCACCACCGCGCCTGTGATTGTCGAAAGTTGTTATTTTTTAGACGCTAAAGCAAAAGTCGCTTTATTAAACTGGGTACAATGTGGCGGTATTAATGTGGTTGATGTGCCTGTCACTGCATACAGCGATATAGCTCAAAGCATTGAAAAATACGCTGACCACGAGATTGATTTTACTGATGCCACCTTGATTTGGTTAGGCAATAACTATCAACAACAGCAAATTTTGACGGTTGATAAAAATGATTTTTCAGCCTTTCGTTTGAAAAATAATCAATGGTTTCAGTTACTGGAATGGTATTAGTTTCGCCGCTTATCCCTATAAACCCCATGCACAACATTCTAAAACGCCTAGACATCATCAAAACGCGGTAGCCATTGACGATAAGGAAGCGTATTTTGAGCAGTTGAAAATTGTGATGAAAGCGGAGTAGGGCATAATAAAATGTGCCGACATCAATCCTCCAGAACGCCGCGCTTCCTTCGTCAGCACATCCTATCGTTCTATATCTGTTTCGTTCTACACCAGCTACTTGTTCAGTAAAACCATTGCGTTGCTCTCAGTGTTATGATTTTTGTTTGCTATAATGTTATGCGACACTTTGTGCAATCACGGCAGGTTGTTATAAATAGCACTTATGAGCCGACTCTCTCAGTAAAAAGAAAATAACATTTTGATAGTAATACAAAAAACAGTCTGTTTGCCTCATGTTAAACAGTCACTTCATATCCAAGTGCGAGAACACAAAAGTTCTTATTCAATGGAAATAACAGACTATGCGCAAAACTAGCCGAGTCATACGCAGACTTTTGGCTGTGTATATTGTTGTCATATTAATTGTTATCGGTATAGCGATTGCAAAGATGGTGCGCGAGGAAGTGAGAACCTCAAAATATCAAGCGCATTATCTTTCTGAAATCAGTCAGCAATTAAGTTATAAACTTGAATTAGGGGCGAGTAGTTCTATTCGCTATCCAGCAGAAGGGCCTTACGATCAGCGTTTAGGCTACACTTTATTGCCAGAGCAAATTAGCCGCTTAAAAAAACTAGGCTTTGGTATTACTGCGCAAGCGGCATTTTCACCGATGATGACTCAATTAGCTGATGACTATGGCTTATTCACCATCTATCATGAGAAATCTCAGGCAGGCTTAAGCATCACTGACAAAAACGATAAAGTTATTTTTGATACCGTTTATCCTGAGTTCAATTACCCAAATTTTGAGGCGATTCCGCCTGTTATTTTACAGACGTTGTTATTTATCGAAAATAGAGAATTACTCAGTGAAGAGAATGCGAGTGTCAATCCAGCGATAGAATGGGATAGATTAGGCTTTGCCGCTCTGCAAATGATGGCTCATAAAGTCGGCGTGGCGGGTAATGTTGCAGGTGGTAGTACACTGGCAACGCAACTAGAAAAATACCGTCATTCGCCTAATGGCTACACTAATTCTATCACTGATAAATTTCATCAAATGGGGACTGCCTCGTTACGCGCCTACATGATGGGACCTGATACCCGCGCCATGCGCCAAGAAATCGCGCTGTCTTATTTAAACTCCATGCCGCTTGCTGCGACACCAAAATTGGGTGAAGTGCATGGTTTAGGCGATGGTTTATCGGCGTGGTTTGGTACGGATTTTAATGAGGTCAATAAATTACTCAGTCAAGCACAACTGAGTTCAGAAACCCCTATCAGTCGGCAACAAGCACAAATTTATCGGCAGGTTCTCAATATTTTACTGTCACAACGCAGACCGTCTTATTTTCTCGGACGTGGCTTTGAAGCACTGCAAAATTTAACTGATAGCTATCTACGGCTAATGGCAGAACAAGGTGTTATTTCACCGTCTTTGCGGGATGCAACCTTAAAAGTGTCAATTGCTCGCTCATCTAATACCGACGCTAGCCCTGCTGTATTTGATACTGAAAAAAAGACCCAAACCGTGTTGCGTACCCGTTTGGCTAAAATGCTAGGGGTGCAATCCAATTATGAACTGGATCGTATTGATCTAACGGTTAAAACCTCACTGGATTTTAAAACCCAACAAGCGGTTAGTATGGAACTGCATCAACTTGATGAATCGGGTACTGCGCGTTCTGCGGGTATTTTTGGCAAGAAAATGTTAAGTGGCGATACTGATTTATCGCCTGTCACTTATAGTTTGATGCTGTTTGAACGGAGTAAGATCGGTAATTTGTTGCGTGTGCAAACCGATAATTATGACCAAGCAATGGACATTAACGAAGGCATTCGTATCGATTTAGGCTCTACTTCTAAACTACGGACGATGGTGCATTATTTAGAGCTAATTACCGATGTCTATAAACGCTATAAAAACCAGTCTCCACAGCAACTTGCACAAATTGACATTCATCCGCGTGATTATTTATCGGCGTGGGTTATTGAACAACTGCGAGCCAACTCTAAAATTGATTTAGAAGAATTGCTCAATTTAGCCTTAGATAGAAAGTATTCAGCCAGTGCTGGCGAAGCTTTTTTCACGGGTGGCGGCTTGCATACTTTTAGTAATTTCAGCAAAAGCGATGGCACTAAAATCATGTCAGTGCGCGATGCCCTGCGTGATTCGGTCAATCTCGTGTTTATTCGCATGATGCGTGATGTGGTTTATCATCATCTCTATCGACCTGACGGCATTGCTCGCTGGCTAGAAAATCCAGATGATGTTAAGCGCAAAGAATATCTACAACAATTTGCCGATAAAGAAGGACGGGTTTATTTACGGCGTTTTTATGCCCGCTACAAAGATAAATCGGCACAAGAAGCCCTAGAAATGCTCAGTGATAGAGTGTTAGCCAAACCATTACGGCAGGCTATGTTGTATCGCTCGATTTATCCCAATCGTAATGTCGAACAGCTTAACGACTATCTGATTGCCCATTTGAGTAAAGCCGCGTTAGTCGGTGAAGATGTTCAATCACTGTACGATAAATATTCAATAGAAAAATTCGATTTACAAGACCAAGGCTATATCACCAAAATACACCCATTAGAATTATGGCTGGTGCGTTATCTTAATACCCACGTTGGCGCAACGTTTGAACAAGCACTCGCTGCTAGTACCGCACAACGACAAAATGTCTATCGCTGGTTATTTAGTAGCCACAGAAAACAAGCGCAACAACGCCGTATCATGACCTTACTAGAGGAAGAAGCCTTCAAAGAAATTCATCATGCGTGGAAACGTGTTGGCTATCCATTTAATGCCTTAACGCCTTCTTATGCAACCGCGATTGGCGCGTCGGGTGATAGACCTGCCGCATTAGCCGAACTCACGGGAATTTTATTAAATGACGGTATAAAACTACCCGTGGTGCGTTTTGAAAGTTTACATTTTGCCCAAGGTACGCCTTACGAAACCTTAATGGATAAATCGCCTACCCGTGGACGACGAATGTTTGCCCCTGAAATTGCCAAAGCAGCACGCGGCGCGTTAGTGGGTGTTGTTGAAGGTGGAACAGCGTCACGGCTTAGAGGTGCGTATCGAGATGCCAATGGTAAAGTATTGGTTATGGGTGGCAAAACTGGCACAGGAGACCACCGTAAAGAAATATGGGGTGCGGGCGGGCGTTTGATTGAATCAAAATTCATCAGCCGCGCCGCTGTTTTTACTTTCTTCCTAGGGGATCGCTTTTTTGGTGTTATCACCGCCTATGTAGAAGGAGCTAATGCAGGCAACTACCACTTTACCAGCTCCTTACCTGTACAAATACTCAGGTCATTAGAACCCACCTTAGCACCGCTGATAAAATCAACACCCATCGATGAAGTTGGATTACCAGTAATCAGCTCAACAAATATTGTACTGCCATTAAATTAATTTTTAAGTTGAGGGTTGACCGTTCGCGCTGAGCGTAGCGAAACACGGGGGGAACACGAAAAGCCCCGCAAGCTAAACGTAGAAAATTAGCCGACATTGAATTAAATGATGGTTTTCTTGAACTTGGAAATCTTGAATAAACGAAAACCCTGCCCATCCTTAGCCTATAATGCCCATCAATCCAAACTTTTCACCCTCACATCAATAATCATGGACTTAATACAGCAAGGCATAGAAAAAGGTTTAATCCGTTTTGATGAAGACCGAAAAAACATCTTCTATATTTATCAAAATGTACGCCGTAATTACACCAATCCCGAAGAGCAAGTACAAGCCGAAACATTTTTAAAATTGGTTTTAGACTATAAATATCCAGTTGAAAGAATACGCCAGTTTGTTACCGTACAAATGGGCGTTAGTAAAAAACAAGCTGATATTATTATTTATAATGATGATGCGTGTTTATCGCCTTATATTATTGTCGAATGCAAAAATCAGGAAATTACTGACCTTGAATTTAAACAAGCGGTTGACCAAGCCTTTAGTTATGCAGTTGCCGAAGGTGCATTATATGTTTGGGTAACATCGGGTATTGCGGATGAATATTTTTTAGTTGATAAAGGCAAAACTAAAGCCAGAAAAACAAAAACGAATATTCCAAAATTTGGTTTTGATACCACCGATGGATTATTACTAACCGATGATTTTAAAGACCCTGAGAATGATAAAAATATCAGACAAGGTTTAGGTAATGCGGGTTTTAAACGTGACGGTTTTTATTTTATCGCCACTATTCCACCATTTGGTTCGAGCATTAAAAAAGCCGAAATTAACCAATTTTAGTTTTATAGTCATCTTTATTAATTTAAATTTATGAAAAATAAACCTACATTTATTGATTTATTTTCAGGAATTGGTGGCTTCAGAATTGGCTTTGAAAAATCAGGTTTTGAATGCTTAATGTCATCGGAAATAAATGATTATTGCAAAAAGACCTATCAAAACAATTTTGGTGAATCGCCGTTATGTGATGTCACAAAAATACCACTAAATAATATTCCAGATCATGACGTATTAACAGCGGGCTTTCCTTGTCAGCCATTCAGTATTTGTGGCAGAAAAAGAGGTTTTGAAGATACACGCGGAACGTTATTTTTCCACATTTGCGAAATTATCAATGCAAAGCAACCGAAAGTGGTTTTATTGGAAAACGTGAAACATCTAATTCATCATGACAGCGGCAACACACTAACTGTTATTTTGAATTCATTGGAAGAATTAGGCTATCACGTCAACTTTAAGTTGTTAAATGCGAAGAATTTTGGAATACCACAAAATCGTGAACGTATCATTATTTTTGCCACAAAAGAAAAGCCGTTTAACTTTTCAAAGTGCAATTTTAGTCAAACTGAATCGCTTGAAACATTTTTAGATGATGAAGGTGGTGATTTTGAGTTTTTGAATAAAGATGAATACACCTTGATTGAAAATCCAATTGTGCAGAAAGAATCGGGATTGATGTTTGTTGGTTATCGAAATAAAGCAATTAGAAAGGCGGGAGTTAGAGAAAATACGGAACATTTATCGCGTGTGCATAAACAACCCAACCGCATTTATTCTGTGCAAGGAACACACCCGACAATACCCTCTCAAGAATCGTCAGGACGTTTTTTTATTTACCTTCCAGACAAAGATGCAGTAAGAAAACTAACGATTAAAGAGTGCTATCGAATTATGGGATTCCCAGAAAATTTTAAAATGTCTGAAAGTAAATCCGAAGCCTATAAACAAGTGGGTAATTCTGTTTGTGTTCCGATGGTGACTGAATTAGCCACCCAAATACTTAACCAACAACTTTTGAGTACAAATGAACCACAGCGAATTACTAAAAGAAATTTACAATTCAGCCTTGAATTTGATTGCGTCTGAATTAACCGAAGCACACAGCACGTTGATTGAATTGATTGCTAACCACGCATTAAATCAAAAAGGTGTTTATACGGTTTTGGTCACATTGCTAACGCATAAAATTATTGAACCCAGCCAAGATGTTCGTTTACATCAAAGCAATATGGGTGGTGGTTTTTCTGGTCGTTCTATTGATACAAAACACATTACGCCGACTTTGAGAGAACTCGGATTGCCCTGTATGTCAGAAAGTGGCTGGCTTACTCGTTCTCTCGAACAACCCTACGCTTATACATTGGATTACCAAGGAAAAATCAGCAATACAAAACTAAAACAGGCTTTTCTTCAGATTCTTGATTATGTAGAAAATGAACCAACAACCGCCACGCCACTATTAACATACTTGTTGTTTTGTGTGATTCAAAAAAGTAAACGCGACATAGTGTTAATTACGAAAATTGATGATAAGGATAATTTTACCATTGATAGCATTACTGCTTTTTTGGAGGCTTGCTTTAGCTATAATTACAAAGATTTTGGCGGTTCAAAATTACCTGTTATTGCGTTCCACTGTATTTTTCAGCAATTAATTGACGAATTGAAACGCTACGAAGGTTGTACACTGAACAAACTGGGCAGCCATACCGCATCAGATAGAACTTCAAAAACAGCAGGTGATATTGAGATATTTAAAAATGGCGAACTGATTGAAGCGATTGAAATCAAATTGGACAAGCCAATTAATGCAGATTTAATGCGACAAGTTCAGCAAAAAATCTACAAGCACAATCCAAAACGGTACTGCGTTTTTTCGAGCGGACAAGTTATTGAAGCAGAAGCTGTTAAAAATATCGTCAACGAAATCAAAGAAAATCACGGTTGCCAAGTCATCGTAAATGGTGTGGTTCCAACATTGAAATACTATCTCAGGCTCATTATTTCACTACAAAATTTCATCAACGATTTTTTAACCGCAGTAGAAAATGATTCCGAACTGAAGCCGATTCATAAAACAGTGATTGTTAGGTTAATTAATTTATATTTTAAGCACTGATGATGTTGTGCAGAAATTCTTTTCTATCTACGAAAATACTAAAGGTATGAAAAAGAGGCTTGTATTTAACCGCCATCGAAGGAAATCAGATTTAAAGACTGAATCTTATTAGAAACCGCCAAACACGCCGTAGAAATCACCAACCACATCAGCGCGTTACACACGCAAGCCAAACAGCTACAACAAGCCGCCGCTGGACTGGAGCAGACTCAATACGCGATTAACTGTTATGAACATTAAACACAAACCTTTCAAATTACACAGTCCATTTCAACCTGCTGGCGATCAACCTCAAGCGATTACTCAACTGATTGCGGGGCTAAATGACGGCGAAGTCCATCAAACTTTATTGGGCGTGACGGGTTCAGGCAAAACTTTCACTATTGCCAACGTCATTAACCAAACTCAACGCTCAGCGATGATTATGGCACCGAATAAAACGCTGGCGGCGCAGTTATACGGGGAAATGAAAGAGTTTTTTCCTGAAAACAGCGTGGAATATTTCGTCTCGTATTATGACTATTATCAGCCCGAAGCCTATATTCCTGCCTCTGATACTTTCATTGATAAAGATGCGTCACTGAATGAACACATCGAACAAATGCGTTTGTCAGCCACTAAAGCACTGCTAGAACGTAGCGACACCATCGTAGTTGCTACCGTATCGGCGATTTATGGCTTAGGCGAACCAGAATCGTATTTTCAAATGGTACTGCATCTAGTCAAAGGCGATTTAATCAAACAACGCGACATCGTGCGCCGCTTGGCTGAAATGCAGTACACCCGCAATGACTTAGAATTACGCCGTGCCACTTATCGAGTGCGTGGCGAAGTCATCGATATATTTCCTGCTGAATCTGATGAAGAAGCCCTGCGCATCGAATTATTTGATGATGAAGTCGAACAACTCTCGTTATTTGATCCACTAACAGGAGAAATTCGCCGCCGTGTTGCACGCTTCACCATTTATCCAAAAAGCCATTATGTCACCCCACGCGAACAATTATTATCAGCCGTCGAAGCCATCAAAATAGAATTAAAATCACGACTGCATGAATTATATGCACTCAATAAATTGGTAGAAGCGCAACGGCTGGAACAACGCACTCAGTTTGATATTGAAATGATTTCAGAAATCGGCTATTGCTCAGGCATAGAAAACTATTCGCGTTATTTATCAGGTAAAGCGGAAGGCGAATCACCGCCCACCTTATTTGATTATTTGCCTGCCAATGCCTTGCTAATACTTGATGAAAGCCACGTTACCATTCCACAAATCGGCGCGATGTACAAAGGCGATAGATCACGCAAAGAAACGCTAGTTGAATACGGCTTTCGCTTACCATCCGCGCTGGATAATCGTCCGTTACGTTTTGATGAATTTGAAGCCAAATCGCCGCAACGCATTTATGTGTCTGCTACGCCCAGCAGTTACGAAAAACAACATTGTGAGGTGTTTGTTGAACAAGTGGTCAGACCGACAGGCTTACTTGACCCTGTGGTTGAAATACGCCCAGCACTCAGTCAAGTCGATGACTTATTATCGGAAATAAACCAGCGCGTTAAAATCAATCAGCGGGTGTTAGTCACTACTTTAACCAAGCGTATGGCAGAAGATTTAACGGAGTATCTAACGGAACATAATGTAAAGGTACGCTATTTACATTCGGATGTTGATACCATTGAGCGAGTAGAAATTATCCGTGATTTACGCCTAGGAAAGTTTGATGTCGTGGTCGGTATCAATTTATTGCGTGAAGGTTTAGACATCCCCGAAGTGTCCTTAGTCGCTATTCTCGATGCCGACAAAGAAGGCTTTTTGCGTTCCGTGGTGTCCTTAGTGCAAACCATTGGACGCGCCGCCCGTCATCTCAATGGCAAAGCCATTTTATATGCCGACAAAATCACCCGCTCCATGCAGCAAGCCATAGATGAAACCGACCGCCGCCGTGAAAAACAACGAGAATTTAATAGTAAACATGGCATAGAACCCGCCAGCATTATTAAATCCATCACCGATATTTTACAAACTGCCATGCCCGCCAATGGCGTAACTTACGCTAAGATGAGTTTACAAATCGCAGAACCTCCCGCCGATTATCAAAGCATGACTCCCAAACAACTCAGCAAAACGCTCAAACAATTAGAAGATGCGATGTATCAACACGCTAAAAATCTGGAATTTGAACAGGCGGCGAAACTCAGGGATGAGATAAAGTTATTACAGGAACAGGTGCTGGTTTAATGCGTTGGTAGTGGGTTAAATCTGTTATAGCTATAGCTAAAGCAGTTTAAACTGATTAAAAAAACCGTTTGCACTGAGCTTGTCGAAGTGTGAATGTGGTTCGACAAGCTCTCCACGAACGTTATCATTTTATTGTGCGTTAGCTATACCAGTCCTGTAAAGGATTGGTAGTCATACCCAAAAGCAACAATCACAGATTTAATACACCACCTATTTTTATTGGCTTGGGTGGTCATATAAGCACTCTCAGGTCTTTTCAGTAATTTTATAGAAAAGTGTCCTGTTTAGTGTAGCTACATCACTACTTACTTGAAGGCTTTATATGGATTCCAATGCCTTTTGAAGTTTATAGGATTATGGTGTCGCTGTTATTGGATAGAGTTTTTTAAATGACTCAATTTGCGGCAATAAACTAAACTCTTTCTGCACTAAAGCCGCGAAAACAGCATTCAGCACAGTATCAATATCGACTTGGCGAATAGCATTTAAGTTTTGCATTTCTTGAATATAACGTTCTGCTTCCTCGGTATTTCCTAATAGATGGAATGTGAATGACAAACACAGATAGGCATAACTTTTTTTCTGAGTCAACTTAGTTAGCTCAATGGTTTGTTCAGCATTTATTTGAAAAAACCACGGGTCTTGATTTTCAGGTTTAGCCATTATTTTTTCATCATTTAGCCACTGTACTGCTTGCAGTTGACGAATTAATGCAATTTCTAAGCGGTCACGTTGCCAGTAAAGCTGCGCAACTTCTAATGCTGATAAAGGATATTCAGAGATTTTTTCATATTCGGCGGTTGCTGCGTCAAGATGGTCTAACTTAATATAAGCATGAGCTAACTTATTTCGATATTTAGCGGTGGGAGCTATTTCAACAGCCAGTAAAAGTTCTGATTTAGCGGTATCAAATTTACCTTTTTGGTCATACAGCATCGCTAAATCAAAATGTGCTTCAGCGAGTTTTGGGTTTTGAGTCAGGGCTTGTTCAAAATAGGGAATCGCCTTGTCCAACTCATTATTAGCGACATAAAATTCGCCTAAAAATAAATTAACGTGCGAATCACTGGGATTTTCTTGATAAAGTACATTAATAGCTTCTTTAAATGCGGTATTGGACAACGCTTCTTTAGCTTCTGTTTCTCTCAAACCCCAAGCAGCTTTAGTCATTTTAGGATTATCTTTTAGTGCCTCTAAAAATAATCGCTTAGCCTCATCATAACGCCCGATGTTTAAGAAATTAGTGGCATCAACAACAAAATTGCTATCGAGATGTGTATCAGTATCAGTTTTAGTTTGTAAATGAAAAAAAAACTGAACTGCACTGCCACCGCCGACAAGCAAAGCGAAAAGTACAAAGACAACACCGCGTTTTTTCATATTTTAGTTAAGCTATTTTGTGAATGATGGAAAATTCATAGGTTTATCGCAAACTTTAATTGAATACAGTAGACTCAATCAACAGATGATTTAAGCATCATTCTAGCACATCAAGTAGCAGCAATCACCGTTGCTCTTAACAGTGAAGCTAGTGTTTTTTCTTAAAAAATCAATTATACAAAAACAACTGGTTTATAATCGACAACTCTTAACGTTTTTATCGCCGCACCATAACCCAGCGGCAACTGACACTGGTTAAACATCGTTCATGCAAGAAATAAATCCAATTAAAAATAAAATCGCTGATCTTAAAAGCCGTGGTGACGCGCTTAGGGGGTATCTTTGACTTCGACAATAAAAGCGAACGCCTCGTTGAAGTCTTACGCGAATTAGAAAACCCAAAAATTTGGGACAATCCAGAACTAGCCCAAGAATTGGGCAAAGAACGTGGGCAACTGGAAATTATCGTTAATACCATCACCGAATTAGAACGAGGTCTTGCCGATGCCGAAGAATTATTACTCATGGCTATCGAAGAAGAAGATGAAGAAACCGTTGATACGGTCATCGGCGACTTAGACCATTTTGAACAGCGCGTAGCTAACCTCGAATTTCGCCGTATGTTTTCAGGGCAAATGGATGCGAACAACGCTTTCTTGGATATTCAATCAGGTTCAGGCGGCACCGAAGCGCAGGATTGGGCATCAATGATAGAGCGTATGTTCTTACGCTGGGGCGAGCGCAAAGGCTTTAAAACCGAACTAATTGAAGAATCACAAGGTGATGTTGCAGGCATTAAAAGTGCCACCATTCGCTTTGAAGGCGAATACGCGTTTGGCTGGCTACGCACGGAAACAGGCGTACACCGTTTAGTCAGAAAATCGCCATTCGACTCAGGCAATCGCCGTCATACCTCGTTCGCCTCGGTATTTGTGTCGCCCGAAATTGACGATGACTTCGACATAGACCTTAATCCTGCCGATATTCGCATTGATGTTTATCGAGCCAGTGGTGCAGGTGGTCAGCATATCAACAAAACCGAATCCGCCGTGCGTATGACTCATATCCCCACTAATATCGTCGTACAATGTCAAAGCGACCGCTCGCAACATAAAAATCGTGCCACCGCGATGAAACAGTTAAAAGCCAAACTGTACGAACTGGAAATGCGCAAACGCTCAGAAACTCAGCAAACGCTAGAAGACAGTAAATCCGACATCGGCTGGGGCAGTCAAATCCGCTCTTACGTCTTAGACCAATCACGCATCAAAGACCTACGCACTAGCGTAGAAACAGGCAACACCCAAGCGGTATTAGACGGCGACTTAGATCAGTTTATTGAGGCGAGTTTGAAGAGTGGGCTATAACTCACATGGAGTAAAAAATGAAAATTGATTTTGAACATCTAGGCGGTATTGACAAGGGCAGTATTGAACTGAATGACTTTACTATTTTTTGTGGTAAAAATAATTCGGGAAAAACTTATGCAATGTATTCTATTTATGGTTTGCTGAGCAAACGTTATAATATTAAATTTGATTTTGTCCAATCAATTTTTAATAAATTAAAAACTTTAGAAGATTATGAATCCCTAGACTTATCTGAAATAATTTATGAAAACAGAGATGAAATAGTTAATGGTATTGAAAAAGGGTTTACTGAATATTTACCTGAGCTTTTTGGTGTTTCTAATGAATTATTTTTAAAAACAAAAATAAAAATAAATTTTTCTTTATATACTCAGAAAGAAATTAAAAAATCAATTGAAAATGATGGAAGAATGGTTATAGCTGGCATTATTTTCAACAATGGAAAAGTTCGCCTTCCCTCTTCTGATGAACAAGAAGCTGTCAAAAAAGTTAAAGGTTTTGAGTTATATTCGATAGAAAATGAGTTATCAACTAAATACAATATTTTTCAATCTATTCTTTCGGAAAGACTAGCTAGTATTTTATTTTTTAACACATATCAGTTTCAAGATCAAGGCATTACTTTGTTACCTTCAGAAAGAGATGGGGTGAATTTATTTTTTAGAGAACTTTTTAGTATTCGTAATTTATTATTGCAGCAATCTCAAAATGATAGTGTTAATCCAATGTTCTTCCTAAAAGATATTGTAAAAGCACGTTATGCTGACCCTATAAAAGATTATTTGCAGTATCTTAGCCTTATCGGTTCTACTAAAAAAGGAATTAGTGATTATCAAGAATATGCTCAAATAATACAAAAAAATGTGTTAGGTGGAAAATATGAAGTTGATGACTTTGGCAATGTATTATTTATGCCTTCTGAAAGCAAAAATAAATTACCATTACATTTTACTTCATCCACTGTTAAATCGCTTTTTGGGCTAGTTTTTTACTTGAAACATTTAGCTAAAGAAGGTGATTATTTAATGATTGATGAGCCAGAGCTTAATTTGCATCCTGATAATCAACGACAAGTAGCACGAATTTTAGCGCAATTAGTCAATGCAGGTTTAAAAGTTATTGTTAGCACCCACAGCGATTATTTTGTTCGTGAATTAAATAATCTCATCATGTTAAAAAAAGGTTTCTCAGGAGCAATCGAGTTACAGAAAGAATACGGCTACCAAGAAAATGAATTGTTAGATGATAAATGTATTTCTGCTTATTTATTCGACAATAAAACAATTACGCTTATGGATTTAGACGATGAGGGAATTATCGTAGATACTTTTGATAAGGTTATTAATGAATTAAACCAATCATCCAATAAAATTTATTTTGCAATGCAGGATGCAAAGGAGTCAAGTGATTGAATTATTCAGTGCCAGACATTTTTCAAAAAGCAATTGCTGAAAAACCATTCCATATTAAACCCGATAATAGTGATATTTTACGCATTATCGAAAATGATATTAGTTGTGCTTGTGAGTGGGTTGAAATTTCAATAAAAAACCTACATTCTGTTTTTTGTTTTTCAATTGATTTTAAAGACAAAGCAGGATGCGACTATGCTTTTCCTTTTTTTAACGCCGATGAAGAAACTAGGATAAAAGGATTACGCTCCAAAAACGATGCCATTATCATTTGTCAAATAGATCAACAAGTTTATGTCTTTTTAATTGAATTAAAATCTGAGAATACAGGAAAATATTTACAGCAACTTAAATTATCAAAAGTTTTTGTAAATTTTATTATTGATATATTTAATATAGTTAATGAATCCTACGAAATAAACAAGGAAGATATTATATTCAAAGGAATTTTATTTCGTTGCCGAAAGCGCAGTAATAAAGGTACTACTCGTAAAGAAGAAAAAGCAAAATTTGACGAAAATAGAGATAAATCATTATCAATTGCCGAAGAGCCTTGCCATGATACCTATCGATTACAATACTTTTTACCTTAAATTAATATAGAGAACTCATGTCAGAACAAATCCAAGACGAACAAGAACAAATTAAACAACGCCGTAGCAAATTAACGGAATTACGGGAAAACAGTATTGCGTTTCCAACTGATTTTCGCCGCAATGTGGTTGCGGGGGAATTATTAGCGCGGTATGCGGAACAATCTAAAGAAGAATTAGAGGCTGAGCCGTTGCGCGTTAAATTAGCGGGTCGCATAATGACGCGGCGAGTGATGGGGAAAGCCAGTTTTGTGCATATTCAAGATATGTCAGGGCAGATTCAGCTTTATGTGACGCGCGATATGTTGCCTGAAAATTTTTATAATGAACAATTTAAAAAATGGGATATTGGCGATATTATTGGCGCGGAAGGCGTTTTATTTAGAACGCAAACGGGTGAGTTAAGTATTAAAGTCGATGCTATTCGCTTATTAACAAAAGCCTTGCGTCCGTTGCCTGAGAAGTTTCACGGTATTGCCGATCAGGAAATTAAATACCGTCAGCGGTATTTAGATTTAATTATGAGTGAGCAATCGCGGCAGACATTTTTGATTCGCTCTAAAGTGGTGGCTTATATTCGCCAGTTTTTAATTGACCGTGATTTTTTAGAAGTCGAAACACCAATGATGCAGGTTATTCCAGGGGGAGCTACGGCGCGTCCTTTTATGACTCATCATAATGCGTTAGATATGGATATGTATTTGCGTATCGCACCTGAGTTATATTTAAAAAGATTAGTCGTTGGCGGTTTTGAACGGGTATTTGAAATTAATAGAAACTTTCGTAATGAGGGATTATCTACACGGCATAATCCTGAATTTACCATGCTGGAGTTTTATCAAGCTTATGCGGAATATCATGAGTTAATGGATTTAACGGAAGCGATGTTACGCGGTATTGCCGAAGAAGTAGTTGGGCATACAGTTATTACTTATCAAGGTGAAGAGTATGATTTTGGTCAGCCGTTTGTGCGTATGACGGTGGAAGAATCGATACTGCATTTTAATCCTGATTTAACCGTTGATGATATTAATACCCGCGAAGCGGCAGTTAAAGTGGCAGGAAAATTACACATACCCGTGAAAAATAGTTACGGTTTAGGTAAAATTCAGATTGAAATTTTTGAAAAAACGGTAGAAAGTAAGCTGATGAATCCGACGTTCATTACCGCCTATCCTGTGGAAGTATCGCCACTTGCGCGTCGTAATGATGATAATCCTCATGTTACTGACCGTTTTGAATTTTTTGTCGGTGGGCGGGAAATTGCCAATGGTTTCACGGAGTTAAATGATTCCGAAGACCAAGCCGCTCGTTTTCAGCAACAAGTGAATGAGAAAGAAGCGGGCGATGATGAAGCTATGCACTTTGATGCCGATTATATTACTGCCTTAGAACACGGTATGCCACCGACGGCGGGGGAGGGCATAGGCATTGATCGTTTGGTGATGTTATTTACTGACGCGCCGTCGATTCGTGATGTTTTATTATTTCCACACATGAGACCTAAGTTGTAATAATTTAGACCTATCAGGTTTTAAAAGCTTGGTAGGTCTTTGGTTAAACGCTAAAAACACATTAAGGTATATTTATGACCACTGTAGCAGACCCTATTATCGGTAGCTGGTATAAAGATGTAGAAAATAATCTGAAATTTAAGATTGTCGCGATTGATGATGATTCTATTGAAGTGCAATATCTGAACGGGGATATTGGTGAATATGATTACGATACTTGGTATGCGTCAACGTTTGATACGATTGAAGCTCCCGAAGATTGGAGTGCGCCATTTGGTGAAATGGAAATTGATGATTTAGGTTATTCAGATAACGATGAACATAAACCCAATGCCGAAGATATGGACATTGAAGATTATTTTGATTAGTCAGGGATAATAGTATGAGAATGAGTGCGCAGGATTTTTTGGATTGGCAGTCGAAGCGAATAACCCTGCTTGCTATGTCGGGTGCTGGTAAAACTACACTTGCTAATAAATTACCCAAAGCGAAATGGTTTCATTATTCGGGTGATTATCGTATTGGCACTAAATATTTAAAAGAACCGATTTTAGATAATATAAAACGGCACGCGATTAGTGTGCCGTTTTTGCGTGAATTATTATTATCAGATTCTATTTATATTGCTAATAAAATTACCGTTGATAATCTTGCCGCTGTGTCTAGTTTTTTAGGAAAGCTGGGCAATTCAGAGTTAGGTGGTTTGTCGTTAAAGGAATTTAAACGCCGACAAAAATTACATCATCAAGCCGAAGTCGCGGCAATGAATGATGTACCAGACTTTATTCATAAAGCTGATGATATTTATGGCTATAAGCATTTCATTAATGATGCGGGTGGTAGTGTTTGTGAATTAGACAGCCCCGAAGTACTGGAAAATTTAGCCGAAAATACGCTAATTATTTATATTAAAATCCCACTCACCTTAGAACAAACTATTATTGAGCGGGCTAAAACTGATCCCAAGCCTTTATATTATCGAGAGGCGTTTCTCGATGAAAAATTGGCTGAATTTTTGAGTTTAAAAAATTACAGTTCCACAGAAATAATGCCTCCCGATGAATTTGTTACTTGGGTATTTCCTGAATTATTTAAATCGCGATTACCGCGTTATCAAGCGATTGCCGATCAATATGGTTATACTGTTGATGCGAATGATGTCGCCAAGGTGAAAAACGAAGCAGACTTTATTCGCTTGGTTGCCGATGCACTGGCTAAACAGCCATGACAGGGGAGTTGCCCTTATGCCTTTAGTTGCCCATACTGATTTACCGACTTTTCAACGTTTGCGTGAAGAGGGTGAGGAAATTGTAGACCCAGATCGCGCTAGTCATCAAGATATTCGAGAGTTGCACATTGGCTTGCTGAATATGATGCCCGATGCGGCATTAGAAGCGACTGAGCGACAATTTTTTCGTTTAGTGGGTGCGTGCAATCAAATTGTCCAGTTTCATGTCCATCCATTTACCATTGACGGTTTGCCGCGTAGTCCAGAAGCGCAAGCACATATTGATAAATACTATGAGTCGTTTGAAAAAATCAAAGCCGATGGGTTAGACGCGCTAATTATTAGCGGTGCCAATGTTATTGGCTCACACTTACCCGATGAAGATTTTTGGCAACCGTTGACCGAAGTGTTTTCGTGGGCGAAGGAAAATGTCACGTCGGTATTGTGTTCCTGTTTAGCCACACACGCCTTGATTCATTACTGTTACGGAGTCGAGCGTACCCGTCTGCCAGAAAAACGCTGGGGGGTTTTTTCGCATAAATTGGTTAATCGTCATCATCCCTTAGTAGCAGAAATTAATAGCCGTTTTGATGTACCACATTCACGCTTTAATGAGATATTTCAAAGTGATATGGAAGCACATGGACTTAAAGTCTTGGCGGCAAGCAAAGAGGCAGGCGTACATCTTGCTGTGAGTTCCGATGGTTTTCGGGTGGTGTTTTTTCAGGGGCATCCTGAGTATGACGATATTAGTTTATTAAAAGAATATAAGCGTGAAGTGCTACGCTTTTATCACGGTGAAATAAACGATTATCCACCATTTCCCGAAAATTATTTTGATGCTGACGTGCAACAAACGTTTGCCGATTACGAGCATCATGTCAGAAACGCACGCGAAAAAAAGCAAGTAATCGCCGAGTTTCCTGAAGCAGAGGTATTAGAACATTTAGATAATACTTGGAGTGATACTGCAAAAGCTGTATTCAACAATTGGTTAGGCAAAGTGTATCAGTTAACTAATCAAGATAGACGTTTGCCCTTTATGGAAGGTATTGATGCTAACAATCCTTTGGGTTAATCCAATCTTCCCTGTTTAAATCGCGTACACATTGTAGCTCAAGCCATGAAATATAATCACAGTAAAATTGACAAAATTTGCCACATAATGACACAAGTACTTACTGTTATTGCCATAGAAAGTAATGTTTTTTGTTAAATTATCCCAAACAATGTCGGGCTGTTAGTCAAGGAAGTCAAGATACAGGTATTTAACAGTATTTTTTAAAGCTGGCACATAATATGCTTTTGCATTCTTATCTATCGCCGCAGAAACAGGAAGCTGCCCAATGAAAACACTACAAGGTTTTACACTGATCGAACTAATGATAGTCATCGCTATTATTGGTACTCTGGCATCGATTGCGATTCCAGCATACCAAGATTATATTGTTAGGGTTAAAGTAAGTGAGGGTTTATCTTTAGCTGGTTCAGCAAAATCAGCAGTCAGTGAAAACGTGGTTAGTGGTATAAAATTTAGTTCTGGCTGGGTAGCTCCAAATCCAACCCGTATTGTTTCTAAAGACCCGCTGGGTATATCACGTCTTGCTACCGACTCAGGAATTTCAATTGATGACACTAATGGCGTGATTACCATTACTTATACCAACAAAATCCCAAAGTCTACATCTAGTCCGTCTAATCCTGTTACTTTATTACTTGTACCTGTTGATGGCGGGGCGGCACTTTCTCTAGGAAACCTTATCCAAGGCGGAATGGTTAACTGGGAATGTCGTTCAGATTCTCCGCCGCCTAGTACTGTTTTACCCGCTCTGAAAGGCACGATTGATCCAAGATATGCTCCCGCTGATTGTCGATCTTAACAGCTTATCGTTCTATTTTTAAACTGAACGGCAGTGTCAAACTGTGGTGTTTTTGGTAAGTTTTTCATTGCTGATAATATCATCCGACCATAATTCACCTAGATGATTTTTCTTTGCATGAGGATTCATGGTATAGAATGCGTCTTCATGGTTATTTAATTTCGAAACAAAAAGAATAACTAAAGATTATTCGTTGCCCGTTTTGGACGTTATATGCAAGCTAGCCTTAAATGGTTAACATCTTTATTACTGTGTTTAACTATGGCTGTTGTTAATGCCGAAGTGAACATTTCAGGACTTGATACAGTTGCTAGTGACAATGTGCGTCTACTATTGTCGTTAGAAAAGGAAAAATGTGACGCACCGCGCTGGAAAATAGAAAATTTGTTCGCCACTGCGGAGCAAGATATTGATCCTGCTTTACGCGCATTGGGTTTTTATCATCCCGTGATTAAAAAATCCTTAGCATTCACTCAAGCTTGCTGGCAAGCAAACTTCGATATTAATGCAGGAGAGCAAGTCATTGTTAAGACCATCACTATCAACATTAATGGTGCTGCCCACGATGATGCTGAATTTAAAAAATTACGCGAGAAGCTACTGTTAAAAGTAGGTCAACCACTGCGCCACGATCACTACGAAAAAATGAAAAGCCAAATTGCTTCTTTAGCTGCGCAACGGGGTTATTTAAAAAGTGAATTTACCAGCAAAAAATTAGTCATTAATAAAGTCAATAACACAGCAAGCTTTGAATTGGTATTTGATTCTGGAAAACGCCAGCAGTTTGGCTCGGTTGTTGTTGAGCAAGATGTTTTAGAGCCAGAATTGGTTGCCAAATATATCAGCATAAAAACTGGCGAGTTTTATTCCAGTGAACAGTTAGTTGAAACTTACGATGCTTTATCAAAAAGCGGCTATTTTTCTAGTGTTGATATTCGTCCTGCAACTGAAGTCAACGGTCAGCCCGTTCCTGTAACTATCAAACTGCATCCAAAACCTAGACATCATTATGCGATTGGGCTTGGTTTGGATACTGACATTGGTCCGTTGATCAGTGCGAGTTATAACGATAACCGCCTAAATCGATTCGGACATTTTTTAACTGCCGAGCTGGATATTTCTCCCGTATTATCAACTGCAAATGTTGAATACACTATTCCGTTAGATAATCCATTGACCGATACCTTTAGTGTGGGCAGTGGCTTTAAGCGTGAAAATACCGATACGTTTAATTCCCTTTCAGCGAAGCTCTCAGGACGATTAAAACATTCCTTTGAAAGTGGCTGGAAACAAATCCTGTTTCTCGACTACAGCTACGAGGATTTTAAAACAGGGACGGTGCCTGGTAAAACCTTGCTGTTAGTACCTGGTGGTAGCTGGTTGCATTCGGTAGCCGATAATCCCATGCGCCCAACCGAAGGCTATCGGCTTAAATTCGATGTCGGTGGTAGTTACAAAACCCCCTTTTCGGATGTCAGCTTTGCCCAAGGATCGGCATCTGCAACATGGATACACGCGCTACCTTGGAATAGTGGCAAATTTATTGGGCATATCGAACAAGGTGCGACAGTTGTCGATGCGTTTGATAAATTACCCACCACCTATCGGTTTTATGCAGGGGGTATCAGCAGTGTGCGTGGTTATACCTACAAAGAGTTAGGACCTAAAGATGCACAGGGCAATGTGATAGGTGGACAGTTTCTAAGTGTATTTAGCACTGAATATGAACACAGCGTGTTTGATAATTGGGGTATTGCCGCGTTTATCGATACGGGTAACGCTTATAATATTGATAGTATTCGTTTAAAAACGGGGGTAGGCATTGGTGCGCGGTGGTATTCGCCTTTTGGTGCGGTACGAGTAGATTTTGCTGTCCCCTTAGAGCCTGCTAATTCTTCCTTTCAAATTCATTTTTCAGCAGGCGGAAGACTATGAAAAAACGCCTATTGCTGATTTTTTTAGCTATTCTTGTCCTTATTCCTATCGGCTTGGTTGGCTTAATGAATAGTGAATCAGGTAGCCGCTGGTTATTGCAAAGTCTGTTACCCGCAGAAGCCTCGATACAAACCATACAAGGCAGTTTGCTCGATCATCTTGAATTAACCGCAGTGCATTATCAAAGCCCAAGTGCGACAGTAGAGCTGAGAAAACTCAATTTTAACTGGCAAGCTAGCAAGCTTTTAACGGGGACAGTAAAAATTATCGATTTAACTGTAGCCGATGTAAAAATCAGTTTGACCAATGATTCCAAGCAACCAGAAGAAAAAAGTAGCTTTGATTTTAACGCACCGCTGGCGTTACCCGTGCAACTAATTGTCGAAAATATAGTATTGACCAATGTGCAGTTGCAACAAGGTGAACAACTACAAACTATCGAAAAACTACAACTCACCGCAAAAACTGAAAACGACCAATTACATATTCAAACTTTTGCCATCAATGCCACGCCGCTATCTGCAACTTTGCAAGGTCAGATTAAATTGGGCAAGGGTTTTGCATTTAATTTAAATACCCAATGGCGAATCAACAGCGAACAACAAGGCGATTGGCAAACAAGTACAACCATCAACGGTGATAGTAAAAAAATACACTTCAATAATCAGGTTTCCTCGCCTTTTCGATTAGCCTTAAAAGGTAGCGTAGAAAATCCACTCGATAAGCCCTATCTCAAGGTTCGTCTTGATTGGCGCGATATTAAATACCCCATTATCGGTGATACACCACAGGTACAAAGTGAGCAAGGCGTTATTAAACTCATCGGCTTATTGAGCGATTATCACCTGACGCTAAACGCTAAATTAAATCAAGCCTATTTACCCGCCGCCAGTTTAGTGTTTGATAGTAAAGGCAGTTTGGATGCTATTAATATCAGTAAACTAGAGCTAAAATCCACCACAGGTATTTTTCAACTGGATGGTAAAGCAGGCTGGAAAGAGACAACCACCTTTGACATTCATGCCTTGGCAGAAAATTTTAACCCCGCTATCGTCATGCCTGATATGGCGGGTAATTTATCGCTAGATAGTCATTTTAAAGGTCAGCTAGCTGATAAATTACAGCTCGATATAGCGATTGATAAACTGGCAGGGCAGTTGCGCGGTTATCCTGTCAGTGCCGATGGCAAATTATTATTGGTTGGTGACCAACTCACTGTCAATGCCCTAAATTTTAATTCAGGACGTAATAAAATTGCCGTCAACGGCACACTGGGAGAAGCGCAGGCAAAGCTTAATCTGACGGTTGACACTCCCGCATTAAATAATTTATGGCCTACGTTAGGTGGCAGCTTAAAAGCGCAAGGCAGTTTACAAGGCGAATGGAAAAATCCAGCGGTACAGTTGCAAGCCAACGGGCAGGAGTTACGATTTGCTGAACACAGTGTCGAACAGTTAAACATCGCTATTGATTACGATCCTTCTGATAAAAAAACCTCACAACTAAAAGTAATCGCTAACCGTATTAAAACGGGCGCGACTCAAATCGCTAAACTGCTGATTGAGGGGCAAGGTTCACTTGCTCAACACAGTGTTAAAGCCGATGTCAGTTCTAATTATGGCGACGTTTCGACAAACATTACAGGTGGAATAAAAGCCGATAACTGGCAAGGTGCTTTAGCAAAACTGAGCATAGATTCCAAAGACCTAGGTTTATGGCAATTAAAAAACGTCATGAACATTCGCACCAGTAAAAATGCACAAGGCATGGATGTGGTATCGGAGGAGGGCTGTTTAGTCCAACACAATGCCGCGCTGTGTGTGCAAGGTGGCTATTTAGCAAATGGCGATTTTTCGGGACGATTGAAAATTAATGAGCTATCCAGCTCGCTACTAAAAGCCCAATTACCACCCGATATAAAATTCATTAGTCAACTCAATGCCGATGCTAAAGTACAGCAGACTAAAGGCGTACTAACAGGGCAATATCAATTCAATACCACACCCGCTAGTATGACTGTCCACAACAACGAACTGCACACAGGCGCGTCTTCGGTGTCGGGTAAACTCAATGGCACACAAGTTTCTGCGGATATTGATTTGGCTTTGGTGGGTCAAGATTATGTTCGTGGACAAGTGCAGCTTGATACAGGAAAAAACCAAGCCTTATCAGGTCAACTGTCCGCCTCTGTGCTTGAATTTAACGCATTAAAGCCATTTGTGCCGCAGTTATCCACTATCAACGGACAGCTAAAAGCCAATCTAAAATTATCTGGCTTGATAACAAAACCGCTGGTTAATGGCGATATAGATTTGAGTAACGCCATGATTGCCATCGCCGAATCTGATCTTAGCATTCATGATATTAATCTACGCGCCCAAGTATCAGGTGGCGACACCAATCAACTTAAGTTACAAGGCTCACTTGCACCGCATTTGACCGCTAAAAATCCTGAATCAGCGCAGTTAAACACCCGCATAACACTGAATGCCGATGTGCAACAGCAAGCCAATAGCCTGACAGGGGAATATCGAATAGAGATACCGCCGACTATTATTAGCGTAGCCAATGCCAAACTGCCTTTAGGTGCGTCTTCCTTATCAGGAAAAATCGCCTCCAATACTCTGTATGCCGATTTAAAACTCGCTCTGCTAAAACAAGACACGGTGCGTGGACAACTCCAATTAGCACTGGACGATAGCAAAGCTCTTTCAGGACAAATCACCGCCTCATTGCTTGAGTTTGCTGCATTAAACCCATTAATTCCGCAAGTATCTGGACTCAAAGGGCAATTAAAAGCCAATCTAAGCCTAGCAGGAACGACTGAAAAACCCACCGCTAACGGCGCAATCAACTTCAACTCAGGCGAAGTTAATATCAACGACTTAGGCTTACAACTGCGCCAGATAAATTTTCAAGCCCAAACCTTAACGGCAAGCGCGGATCGTATTCATCTCAAAGGTTCAGCAAAATCTGGCGAAGGACAACTTAAACTTGATGGTGTAGTCGGTTTGAAAACTGAGGCGGGCTTTCCTGTAGAGCTAATGATAACGGGCGATAATTTTGAAGTTGCCAAACTAGCCGAAGCACAAGTTGCGGTATCACCTCAACTAAAAGTAGCGTTTGCCAACTCTCAAGGAAAAATCACAGGAAAACTGGCGATACCCAAAGCCATTATCCAAATGCAGCAAGTGCCTGAAAGTGCAATTAAGGTCAGCAAAGATGAAGTGATACTTGGTGAAACACCCGAACAAGATACTATGAAAGCACCTGCGACTAATGTTGATGCGACTATTGATATAGAGCTGGGAAAAACCGTCAATTTTTCAGGTTTAGGGTTAAAAACCGATTTACAAGGCAAGTTACAGCTAGTCAAAACAGGTGAAAAAATGGCAATGTACGGCGATGTCAACATGAGCAAAGCGCGTTACAAAAGCTATGGTCAAGATTTAACGGTACGCAAAGGACAATTTGTTTTTAATGGTGTCACCGACAATCCCAGCATAAATGTCGAAGCCACACGGCTATCAGCAGATAAAAAAATAACAGCCATCCTCAATGTGACGGGTACATTAGATAATCTAAAAACTCGTATTTATACCGAACCCTCACTACCCGAAACCGAAGCACTCGCCTATTTAATTGCGGGCAAGCCGATCAATCAAGCCAGTCAATCAGAAGGCAATATGATAGCGGGTGCTGCACTGTCTTACGGTGCTGGACAAGCCTCGTGGCTCACTGAAAAATTAGGGATAGATGAATTTGGCGTAGAAGAAGGTAAAACGCTACAAAGCACGCTGCTTGCGGTTGGGCAATATCTCACCCCTGATTTTTATGTTGGCGCAAAAGTTGGACTCTTTAACAAACAAATTACCCTAGTGCTAAAGCATAAAATAACCAACTCGCTGAATGTCGAAACCCAAACAGGCGAATCGCAACGTATCAAACTAAATTATGAAATTGATACCAATTAATGCGGGGTACACATTGTGTACGTTGCTACTAAGCTTGTTAGGTTTTGCAGGATACGCAATGCGCAGCCTACCAGTAAAAGACGCGCATGATTTTCCACATACAATACTATGGGCATGGGAACGCCCAGAGGATTTACGCTTTTTAAACCCTGAACAATTTGCTGTTGCCTTTTTAGCCCAAACCCTAACATTAACCGACAACGAAGTAGGTTTTTCCCCGCGTAAACAACCGTTAAAAATCACACCTGAAATTAAACTCATCGCCGTCACCCGTATAGAAACTGACAAAGCCCCTGCTTTATCACAAAACCAACTCGATGAAATTATCCGCTTGGTATTAAACAGCCTAAAACTTAAAAATGTCTCCGCGCTACAAATTGACTTCGATGCCAAAGTCTCACAACGCGGTTTTTATCGACAATTTCTTACTCAGTTACGCGCAAAAATCCCCGCCACTATGCACTTATCCATTACCGCATTAGCCTCATTTTGCCTTAGTGATCCGTGGATAAAAAACCTACCTATCGATGAAGCCATTCCGATGATATTTCGCATGGGTGCAGATAATCAAAAAGTAAAAACCCTGCTAAAAAACGGCACAGATTTTTCTATCCCTCTGTGTCAACAAAGCTATGGCATCGCCACTGATGAACCATTAACCATGAACTTTGATAAAACACGGCGAATTTATGTATTTAAAGGCTCGTCAGCAGGGTGGACGAATCAGGATATTGATAAGCTTGTCCAGATTTCTTACTGAGAACTTATCCGTACCAAACACCGCTCCGCCTCAACATCAGGCACATTAATCGGTACCAAGGTGGCTTTAGTTTTAATTTCTGCCAATTCTGCTTCGGGAATCTGCCCTTTCATTGCCAGTATCACTCCATTAGGATTCAGTAAATGCGCGGTCACAGTCACCATATCAGGCAAGCTGGAAAAAGCACGAGTAGTAACAATATCAAAACCCAGTTCAGGTTGATAATCCTCTGCTCGACTATGAATCACGCTAACGTTTTTCAGTTTTAACTCTAAAATAACTTGCTGCACAAAGCGGGTTTTTTTCGCATTACTATCAAGCAACACAAACTCCACCTCAGGCAAAAAAATCGCTAATGGAATCCCAGGGAGTCCCGCGCCTGTGCCGATGTCAATCACGCGCTTGCCTTCGATATGCGGCAAAATTGCCAAACTATCGAGGATATGTAACCGCGCCATATCTTCATTATTACGCACGGCGGTGAGGTTATAAGCTTTATTCCATTTCGCAATCAGCTTAATAAAAGCCAGCAATTGGTCAATTTTTTCAACGGTGTGTGGCAGATTTAACGTAGTTAAACCCGATTCTAAAAGTGTGCGACAGGCTTCCATTAGGCAGATTTCTTCTTTAAATAAACTAATAATAAGGAAATGGCGGCAGGAGTCATGCCCTGCATCCGAGAGGCTTGCCCTAAAGTTTCTGGGCGTTGGCGGTTCAGTTTTTCGACCAGCTCATTTGATAAACCAGAGACTTCGGCGTACACAAATTCATCGGGTAATTTTAAATGGTCATATTTCAGAGCCTTATCAATTTCAGTTTGTTGTCTGGTCAGATAGCCTGCGTATTTCGATTGAATTTCCACTTGTTCAGCAACGGCATCATCGACCGTGTCACTGTCTTCTAAAAACGATAACAAATGTTGAATATCGACTTCGGGACGACGTAACAATTCGGTGAGACTAGCTTCTTTTAACAGTGGCTTGCCCCAGTAATGTTCAACTTGTTCCGCTTCATGCGTTCCAGCGCGTATCCATTTTTTCTTGAGCGTGTCTTGTAACTCAGTAATCGCGGCGCGTTTGATTTCAAAAGCCTGCCAGCGTTCATCATCGACTAGCCCTAATTCGCGACCTTTTGCCGTTAAACGTAAATCCGCATTATCTTCACGCAACAATAAACGGTATTCCGCACGGCTGGTAAACATTCGATACGGTTCTTGTGTGCCACGGGTAATCAAATCATCAATCATCACGCCCATATAGGCTTCATCACGCGCAGGACACCAACTCTCTAAACCCTGTACCAAACGCGCAGCATTCAAACCCGCAATCAACCCTTGCGCAGCGGCTTCTTCATAACCTGTCGTGCCGTTAATTTGCCCTGCAAAAAATAAACTGTCGATATGCTTAGTTTCCAACGACATTTTTAAATCGCGTGGATCAAAAAAGTCGTATTCAATCGCATAACCTGGTCGTAAAATTTCCGCATTTTCAAACCCTTCCATTGAGCGCACAAAGTTATACTGCACATCAAACGGCAAGCTAGTCGAAATACCATTCGGATAAATCTCGTGGGTGTTTAGCCCTTCGGGTTCGATAAAAATTTGATGTGAATCACGGTCAGCAAAACGCACGATTTTATCTTCAATTGACGGACAATAACGCGGACCTATGCCCTCGATAATCCCAGAATACAGCGGCGAACGGTCTAAACCAGCGCGAATAATATCGTGGGTTTTTTCATTAGTGCGGGTGATGTGACAGGGAATCTGCCGTGGATGCTGTTCACGCTTGCCCATAAAGGAAAACACAGGAATAGGCGTGTCACCGTGCTGTTCAGCCAAACGACTAAAATCAATCGTGCGTCCATCAATACGCGGTGGTGTTCCTGTTTTTAAACGGTCGATACGAAATGGTAATTCCCTCAACCTATCCGCTAACGCCACAGAAGCCGCATCACCTGCACGCCCACCACTGTAATTTTCTAAACCGATATGAATCTTACCTGCCAGAAAAGTCCCAGCAGTCAACACCACAGCCCGCGCCGAAAAATCCAAACCCATTTGCGTTTTCACGCCCACAACTTTCGACCCTTCAACAATCAAATCGCTCACCGTTTGCTGAAACAATGAAAGATTAGGCTGATTTTCTAACGCCCATCTCACCGCTTGTTTATACAACTGTCTATCAGCTTGAGCGCGAGTGGCGCGTACCGCAGGGCCTTTACTGGCATTCAACGTGCGAAACTGAATCCCGCCCACATCAATCGCCTTTGCCATAATGCCGCCTAAAGCATCAATTTCTTTCACCAAATGCCCTTTACCAATCCCACCAATCGCAGGATTACAACTCATCTGCCCCAAGGTATCGATATTTTGCGTCAACAATAACGTCTTCGCACCACACCGCGCCGCCGCCAAAGCCGCTTCCGTACCCGCATGACCGCCACCCACGACAATCACATCAAAATCTTTTTTAAATTTCACAAGTTTTTCTACTCTAAGCCAGTGCTATAATTACCGCGTGTTAATCACAACATGACTGCCAGACTGGCAGTCATCACAACAATCACACCTATTATAAGAGCTAAACCATGAAAAAACGTAAAAATCCGCAGTTGCCCGAACAGGCAACCCTGCAAAACCCCGTTGCCAAGTACGCACGTCAATTCAATAAAGCCTGTGTCTTCGCTGATAAAAACCAATACCGTCGCAACGCAAAACACAGGAAGCAGGAGGCTTCTTTAATCATTCTAGCCAGAGTGATTAAAGAAGCTTTTTGTTTCCAATACTCTACACAAATATCAGGAGTTCAATAGCTTTAGCTATTGGTTTAAAACAGTTAAAGCTGTTTTACTCCGATTTCCTCTTAAAGTCCTCGTGGCGCAACTGGATAGCGCAGCCCCCTCCTAAGGGGCAGGTTGTAGGTTCGATTCCTATCGGGGACACCAAATAACAACTTAACAACGTCCAAAGAAGTTTAAAAACCCGCAATTAACAAGGCTTAGCGTGTTTTTATTGTCCAATGAAGTGTAAAGAAATGCAGTAACAGCTTGCAATTTGTGCAGTAAGTTTTACAGTAATAGGTAAATATTACTGTTACTGAATTTGGAGTTACTGCAATGGCTAAAGAATTATTGAACGATGTCACTATCCGCAATACCAAGCCCACCGACAAAGACCAGCGGCTTAATGATGGCGGCGGTCTTTATGTACTTGTTAAACCTAATGGGGCTAAGTGGTGGCGATTTGACTACACCATCGAACGTAAGCGCAAAACTTTATCCGTTGGCGTTTATCCATCAACTACGCTTGCCGATGCTAGACGCAAGGCTAAAGAAGCGCGTAATCAAGTAAGCAATGGCATTGACCCTAGCGATACCAGAAAACAAGTAAAAACAGAACAGCGTCAGAACATCGAAAATGAAAAACGTATTGATGCTGGACTGCCCGCTATTGATAGCTTTGAATTTGTGGCTATGGAATGGTTCGCGGTAAAAATGCCTAGTAAGTCAGAACAGTATCAAAAACGCATATTAAATATGATGACACAGGATTTATTCCCTTGGCTTGGCAAGCGTCCCATAGTGGAGATAAAAGCACCTGAATTGCTGGAAGTGTTACGGCGTATTGAAAGTCGAACAGTCGAAACCGCACATAGAGCATTACATCTTAGCGGCGTTATATTCCGTTATGCGATTGTAACGGGCAAAGCAGAACGAGATATAACCCCAGATTTACGCGGCGCGTTATCCTCTGTTAATGGTGGACACTTTGCCGCTATAACTGAACCATTGGAAGCAGCGAAACTTCTACGCGCCATTGATGAATACAGCGGTTCATTTGTCGTTAAATCAGCTCTACAGCTTGCCCCTTTGGTTTTCGTCCGACCTAGCGAGTTATATCATGCAGAATGGTCTCATATTGATTTTGATACCAAAGAATGGCGATATTTTGTCACCAAAACTAAGACCTTTCATATTGTGCCTTTATGCACTCAAGCCATAGCCATACTGGAAACTATCAAATCATTAACAGGTGGTGGGCGTTTTGTATTTCCGAATGAACGAACCCCCAACGGTTCACGGGCCATGTCGGATATGGCATTATTAGTCGCATTGCGTAGTATGGGATTTGGTAAAGAAATGATGACGATACATGGCTTTAGAGCAATGGCTAGAACCATCTTAGATGAGGGCTTAGGCTTTCGCCCTGACTTTATTGAGCATCAACTAGCCCATGCTGTAAGAGACCCAAACGGACGCGCCTACAATCGCACTTCACATTTACCAGAACGCCATAAGATGATGCAAGCGTGGGCAGATTATCTGGATAGTTTGAAAGCGGGCGCGGTGATTATTCCATTTGGTAAAAGTGCGTAATTTTTAATATGACGGATGACAATTACCCCCCTTATATTTTATCTGTAGCATCACATACCCTATAAGATAATAGGTATTTATTAACAGAGAGAAGGTGGTAGGATTTTTAATTAATTTAATGCGTCTATCGTGCAAGGTGGGTTTTTATCCGTCATATCCGTCACAAGTGTCACCAGCCCCGCTATTCGTGACTTGTGGCGTTTTTCTATCTGTCACCTATCCGTCATTAAGTGCCATTCTAACCGTCATAGGGGTGTTTATCCGTCATAACGGCTGAATATACTTATTGCTGTTGACACTAACAATAATTACCCGCCATAGAATCACTAAATCTAGCAATGGCGCGTAAAGCGAGCTATTCATACTCATAAATAATAGGTGTAATCCATGCCAATTGACGCAATAGGGCGAAAAAAAAAGAGCGATTAAAGCCGCAAATCGTTTAGCGAAAATTAGAAAAGCAAGAACCGAGGAACGCGATAAAAATATTCGTTTAGCCTTCGTATATTTAACTATGGGGTATCAGCAAAAAACCGACATGATTAAGGCGATCACTTTTTTAAACGCACAATGTGGCAATCCAAATTTAAGAAAAGGTGAATCCGTTTTGCGTAAATTAGCAGACGGCACAGGTTTAACGCGCCAAAGAATTCACCAAATCGTAAAAAAGGAACAAAAACAAATATAGCTCGCTTTACGCGCTGTTACTGGATTCTAGTAATTTTGATTATTTTTTACCGTGTCAGCTCTTTTTACCTTACCTATATCTTTCAATAGGTTATGGACAGTCAAGTTTTTTGACGTGCAGGTACGTCCAAATACAGAAACCCTCGCGAAAACCCTATTTTTCATGTCTCAAAATATGTATTCCTTAAATTTCAACAGGAATACAAATGAAAAAAGTGACACCAATAATGGTGAAAACAGCATCCGCACTCAATTTAAATCCACCTGCACATCAAACGCTTCAAACGGGGTTTTTTCGCTTATCTCAAATTGTTGGCGATAAAAAGCGCGGAATACCCGCATTAATTCCAGTGTCGAAGTCAAGCTGGTGGAACGGCGTGAAATCAGGCAAATATCCTGCATCCGTGAAATTATCCGAAAGAACTACCGCGTGGCGCGTAGAAGACATTTTGGCTTTAATTGCTAGCTTAGGGTGCGTGTAATGATTGGGGACATTTTAAACAACATATTGACGCTATACCCTTTAATAGATACTCTTTACTTGCCTTGTAAAAGCAAGGTCGGGATTGGCATCTCGCACAAAGGTGATAAATCACCGTTACCCTTAACGGTTTTTTTACGTCCACATTTCACAATTAACACGGGATTAATCCGTGTAAAATCTGTTATGACGGACTGCATGAGGGAGACCGTAAAAAGTCTCGCCCGTTCCTTTGCGGGTATGCCAACCTTATGTAGTCTGTCGCCTATGATTGGCATCGTAGACGGCGGTACACCCTCATTCAAAGGAATCACCGCAATGTTAGAAACCCAAGCTCAAACCGAGCAAGCTCCAAACAATCCCCTTAATGTTGATTTTTCACACCCTCTAAATACCGCTGTTGCTGAACTGTCCCACCGTATAGCTTTAGTCGATGCTGTTAATTTAATGGCGTGTAAAGCAATCAGCTTACTCGATACGCTGTCACCTCAATTTCTTAAAGAGGAAACCCACCTTAATATCATTGAATCAGCTATTGCTGAAATTCGAGATATTAACGCGGTAGTCAATGCGTATCACCAAGAACTTAATGCCCTCAATCTCAAGGCAATAAAAAACCACGCACTTTAATTTAATAAAGCCGTGGTTTCTGTATTCAACTAACAAAGCAGACAAGCGTGATTATACGCGGTTTTGTCGATTGATTCACGGGCAATTCACGGCTTATTCCTCTAAGGAATATTTTATGAATACCGATTTTAAAGACTTCATTAAATCGTGCGGTTATGAGCCGCCCGATCATATCCCAACTGAAAAAATAACACCTTTTGCTGGGCTTAATAAACCCAAAGGCAACAAGGCGGCACGTTGCTTTTTATTTGCCGATGGTCAAGGCGGTTGGTTCTGTGACTACAGCACAGGCTTATACGAAATATGGCAAGCTAAACACGCAACGCCATACACCGATGCTGAACGTAAAGCCTTTACTGAAAAATGCCAACTTGACCGCGCAAAGCATGAACGTGAGCAACTAGAAGCAAGAGCGGAAGCGGCTAAAAAAGCGTGTGAAATCTTAGCTAGAGCGATTTATGCGAACGCTAGTAATGCTTACCTACACCGTAAGAATATCAAGCCTCACAAGGCAAAAACAGGCGATTCTGGCAGTTTAAAGGGTGTGCTGATATTGCCACTTTACAACGAATTATTGCAGCTTGTGAACTTGCAATTTATCCAAGCTAACGGCGAAAAACGCTTTTTATCGGGTGGTCAAAAGAAAAGCTGTTTTTGGTGGATAGGGAATAAAACACCTGTCATTTTACTGTGCGAGGGCTTTGCAACTGGGGCAAGTTTATTTGAATCGACAGGCAATCAAGTATTCATTGCCTACGATGCCAGTAACTTAATCAATGTGGCTAAGATTGTCCGCGCCAAGAATCCACTCGCTGAAATTATTATCGCGGGTGATAATGACGTATCAGGCACAGGGCAAACAGCGGCACGGGCGGCGGCGTTGGCAATTAATGGCAAGTACATAATTCCCCCAACTGTTGGGCATGATTGGAACGACCATGTAAATACTGGGGGTGGGCTATGAGCGTTCCATTAATTAACTGTGACCTGTTCGAGAGTGATTTACCTATGGATAATCCTAAAATGGATGATGTGAATTCACGCGCCACCGATAGCAATACACCTAAAAAATTAGGCAAGCAAACTACGTCTAAAACGCATGGCCCGCAAAATGAAACACCTAAAAAACGCGGTAGACCTAAAAAGGTTAAAGATGGCTTAGATTCCAGTCATGTTGAAATTCCAGAAACCAGTACCGTCATTGTCGAAAGTGGCGCGGGTATCAATCCCGATGTGAACGTGGACACCAACAGCGAACCCGAAAAATCAAAGCCAAGTATCGACTTATCAACTGCCATAGATCCAACTCAAGACGGCATAAAGCAAAGCATTGACCTATTCGATAAGAGCGATAAACGCAAATCACAAGCCACCTTGTTAATTGAAATCGGACAATTAAACGCGCTCTTTCATTGCCAAAACAAAAACGGTTATACCTGCATTGCTGGAAAGGCGGTTATGGCATTAAAGTCCAGTGGCTATAAAGAGTATTTGAGTCACGAAGTATTCAAGCTAACGGGCATAGGTTGTAATCGCAACGCCATTACTGACGCACTTGATACGCTGGAATCCATAGCCAAGTTTAACAATCCTATGCACGATGTTTATATGCGTGTGGCTAACCTTGATAGCACTATTTACATTGATTTAGGCTGTCCAGATTGGCGCGTGATCCAGATAACGCAAGACGGCTGGCAAGTGCTGAATAAGTCACCTGTTAAATTCGTTAGAAAGCAGGGAGCGACTGCTTTACCCGAACCCACAAAAGACGGCGATATTACGCTATTAAACCAATATTTGAATGTTGACCCGCAGCAAATGCCATTGGTTATAGGCTGGCTGTTGTGTGCCTTGGCAGGTGTCAAACCTTATCCCATTTTGATATTACAAGGCGAACAAGGGACGGGTAAAAGTACCACTAGCCGTGCGTTGCGTGCGCTTAGCGACTCGTCCGCCGTTCCGCTACGTTCCCCACCAAAGGATGTAAGGGACTTGCTGGTATCAGCGAGTAATAATCATGTGGTAGTGCTGGATAATTTAAGCGGTTTATCGGCTGAAATGAGTGATTGCCTATGCAGATTAAGCACAGGCGGTGGTATCGACTTGAGGGCGTTATACACCGATAACGAGCAGGTTTTAATCGATATTCAACGCCCTGTACTCATTAACGGCATTGATGACGTAGCGAATCGGCAAGATTTAGCAGAACGCGCCCTTATCGTTCACTTGCCTGTCATAGGTGGCGATAATCGAAAAAGTGAGCGGCAATTCTGGAAAGAGTTTGATACCGATAAACCGCGTATTTTAGGGGCATTGCTTGACCTTATCGCAGTGGGATTAAAGCACCGAGACACCGTGAAACTACCCTACAAGCCACGCATGGCGGATGTAGCACAGTGGGTTTTAGCGTGTGAGCAAGGTTTAACATATAGCGGTGGGTTTATGTCCGCTCATGAGAAAAACCAATATGAAGCGATAGAACAGGGACTCGATTCAAGCCCCGTGGGTTCTGCAATTATGGAATTGATGGACAGAGAAGACAATTGGATAGGTACGCCTACCGAATTACTGGACACACTGGCACTTATCGCAGGGGATAGACAAACACGCTCTAAATCATGGGTACAGTCACCCAAAGGGCTAAGCAATGCCATAAAACGGCTTACCCCTAGTTTGCGAAAAATGGGCATAACCATTGAGGAAAGTCGAACAAACAAATCCAGATTATATAAATTGTGCAAGGTGGGTTTTTATCCGTCACAACCGTCACCAACTGTCACTGATAGTCACAGCCTACAAACAGCGCGGGGTGATGCAGTGACGGATAGGGTGACAGATAGCGATAGAGTGACAGATAACATTGAAACGGTGACGGATAGAATTATTGATGCTAAATCACTGGAAGCCACGCTATTCATAGCTTCAAAGGGTGTGGTGACAGATAGTGACGGTTGTGACACTTATAAACCTACCTTGCACAATGAGGGAATTAAATTAAATCACACCTTAATTCCCGACACCGATACTTCACCCGCACAAAATATATTGAGGCTTTAGTCATGAGTCCACTAAATAGAATCAAACAAGCTGGCTTTAGTTTATGGCTTGAATCAGTGGATGGTTTAGAAAACGGCTTGTGTATCGAGCCGTCTGACAAACTAACCGCAGAACAACTAGCATACTTAAAAGCCAACAAACAAAGCATTGTTAATGAATTACTCATAACAACGGTCTACACCCCCAACGGGCAAGCATTAACCGTGTTGGCATACAACGCAGAACATAAAGTCTTTTTATTGAAGATGAACCCCAAACCTAACGCCTGATTAAGCAGGGAAAAAACAGACCATGAGCAAGTTTGAAAAAGGGCAAAGCGGCAACCCTAAAGGACGCACACCCGCACACCTCACAGCGGCAAAAGTTAGAAAAGACTTAGCTGATGACTTACCCGATATTCTGGCAAAGCTTATCGAACTGGCAAAACAGGGTGATATACAGGCGATTAAGCTAATACTCGATAGAGTATGCCCGCCGATAAAACCCCAAGCCTTACCGATAAGCCTACCTGTTAGTCATTCACTCGCTGAACAAGGTAATGAGATTATACGCGCCACGATGCAAGGACAAATACCGCCTGATATTGGCAGTCAGTTAATCACCGCGTTAAGCAATCAAGGCAAGTTAATCGAATTGCAGGAACTAACCGAACGCTTACAGCGCGTAGAAAAACAGCTAGAGTCCAGATCATGAAAGCCGATCAAGTGAACAAACTTTACAAACAGCTTAGCCCGATTGAACAAGCGAACCTATACATTGAAGCAGTCACAAAAGAACGGGGTGACGCTGAAGTGGAGCTAATAATCGAAAGTGTCCCGCGTGTAACCTATGACTGCCGTCATAAGGACTTCGCAAACCATATAGACTGCTACGAACGCTTAGCCTTGGCGTAT
>CAIUVX010000197.1 GCA_903902705.1 uncultured Methylococcales bacterium | reverse complement strand
TTGACAGTCTGTCGGTAGAAACCAAAGGTGGCGAGAAAAAATTAACGGGCAAAGCCATAGAAATGTTAGCGGATAAAATTAATGAGGTTCTACATTCAAAATGAATATAAAACAACATTGGCTTAGCACTGCCCAGCATATACCGTCACCTAATTTTGATGATAGAAAAGATAGTAACGATATTTCTTTAGTAGTGATTCATTGTATTAGTTTACCAGCGGGTGAATTTGGTAATAATTATATTAATGAGTTATTTTGTAATTGTTTAAATCCGAATGAGCATCCATATTTTAAAGAGATATATCAATTAAAAGTATCTGCACATTTATTGATTAAACGCACGGGTGATATTATTCAATATGTACCGTTTGATAAACGTGCTTGGCACGCAGGAGTATCTAGCTATGAGGGGCGCGAACGCTGTAATGATTTTTCAATTGGTATAGAACTAGAAGGCACGGAATTTATCCCTTATACCGACGCACAATATGCCCAACTTAACGCGGTGCTTGCGGTGTTGCTGGACACTTACCCTAAATTATCCAGACAACGCATTACAGGGCATAGTGATATTGCCCCCGAACGCAAAACTGATCCAGGTGCATCGTTTGATTGGAGTCGATTGACAGACTGAAATAGGCTAACAGTTGCGCAAAAAAAATGTTCATCGTATACTTTGATTTAGCTTACTTGATCAAGCTAGCGACAATAATTTTAAAAACTTCTGGAGGTTTACGATGATGAAATGGGAAACACCAAGCTACACTGACTTACGTTTTGGTTTTGAAGTCACAATGTACATTTACAACCGTTAATTACGACGTTTGTTTTTTAAGAAGGGGCTATTTATTAGCCCCTTTTTTTTGCCTGATTGTGCGATTATCGACTCATTCAAGGCTCACTATTTTGGAATTTTTACATGAAAATTAGAGTGTTAGGTTCAGGTGCAGGCGGTGGTTTTCCACAATGGAATTGCAACTGCCACAACTGTCACCGTATTCGCCATAATGAAATGAATGGCACGGCACGCACGCAATCTTCTATTGCTGTCAGTACCGATAATAAAAACTGGCTATTATTTAACACCTCGCCAGATATACGCGCCCAACTGGAAGCATTTCCTGCGATACAACCGAAAAATGGCATTCGTGATACAGGCATCAAAGCTATTATGCTAATTGATAGCCAAATCGATCACACTACGGGGTTATTGATGCTACGCGAAGGCAAGCCGCTGGATATTTACTGCACGGAAATGGTCAAGCAAGATTTAACCACAGGTTTTCCATTATTCACTATGCTGAAAGATTACTGCACGGTGAATCATCATCCTGTGCCTGTTGATGGTAGCAGCTTCACCATTCCTGCGATTGAAGATTTGCGCTTTTATACCCAAGCGTTAAAAAGTAAAGCACCGCCCTACTCGCCACATCGTCATGATCCGCATGAAGGTGACAATATCGGCGTGATTATTGAGCAAATATCTACAGGTAAAAAAGTGTTTTATTCCCCAGGATTAGGTGAAATAGAACCGCACGTTATGGACGCGATGCAATCAGTCGATTGCTTGCTGGTGGATGGTACATTCTGGACAGATGACGAAATGGTCACCCAAGGTATTAGCCACAAACGAGCGCGTGAAATTGGACATTTACCACAATCAGGCGCAGGCGGCATGATAGAAGTTTTAAACGGCGTTGCTAAAGCCCGCAAAATTTTGATACACATCAACAACACCAACCCGATTTTAGACGATGAGTCAGAACAACGAAAAATACTCACCGAAGCGGGTATTGAAGTATCTTATGACGGTTTAGAAATCGATTTATAAACGCTCGGAGTACAAACCCTAGGTTTGTAAGCTTTTTTAAAAACGCTAATGGGTTAAATCTATTACAACGGTATGAATGACTGCCAGTCTTTTAAAGGACTGGCAGTCATAAAAATAACAGGTTTAATAAACCAGCTTAAAAACGATTGAGGAAAAAAATCATGCGATTATTGCGCGTTGAAGTGCCTTTAGTGCTGTTTTTATTATGAACGACCAAGCCCGCAAATTGCTTGCTTTTGTTATTCATCATTATGGTGTCGATATTATTCAAACACCAAAGCAGTTGCAGGCTTTGTTAAAAGACCATGCCAAAGGACAATTCAAACCTGAAATTTCTTTATTTATGCAAGCTGTCACCGAAGGGCTGGTTGCCAACCTAGTGGCAAATCAGCAATTACCTGTTCAGTCATTATCCGCTCGCGCCATAAAACACTTGCAACAAGACTGTTTCATCGAAAAGCAAGCCGCTCACTGGGTGATAGATTCTTGGTGTATCGCCTTAAAACTCGCTCGCCCGATTCCCATTCACACAACGCCCGCACCTGTCGCACAAACTAAGCCGTTACCTGTTGCGGTAATTAAATCGCCCGTACCTCCTCCCACGCCTGTTGTGCAAGCTACGCCATCGCCCATTCCTGTCAGCCAAGGGCAGGTACTTCATCAAAAACAAGGAAAACTACACCGATACAATCGAAATCAGTTATTTTTTCTCTATCTATTTTTTTTGGTAATCCTCTACACAATTTGGAACAAACAAGACGTTACCCAAAGTGAAACACCCACTACCGCTTCAACGCTAAAAACTACTGAACAAGGGAATACAGTTCAAAGTTCCACAGAAAAACTAAAAGAGCCACCCGAACAAAAAAATCAAAAAGCAGAATTGTTAGGAGAACCCTCACAAGCTCAAATTGCCTCACAGTCAGATACACAAAAACAAGGTGTCTGGACAGCAGACTGGAGCAATGACATCGTAGGTTTAGTCACAACAGAGCCTTGTCATTTACCCGAATTTACAAATCAAGGATACGTCTATGCTCTGTCTTCTTCCATTCCATTAGCTCGTCTAAAACATAACTCTGACGCTTGGCAAATTACAGACGATAGGGCAACGACTGTATTAGGTTGTTGGTTTAAAAAAGACGTGAATAACACTGACTTAATTCATGCAAAATTTAAGCGTAAAAAAGACGACAAGATATGGGAAACGGATTTAAATTTAGCAGATAGTAGTTGGACATTTAAACGTGAAACGCTAACTGTTGCTTCAATGCTAAAAACCACTGAACAAGGAGATGCAGTTCAAAATTCCACAGAAAAATTAAAAGAGCTGTCCGAACAAAAAAATCAAAAAGCAGAATTACTAGAAGAACCCTCACAAGCGCAAATTGCTTCACAGCCAGAGACACAAACACAGGGTATTTGGACAGCAGACTGGGATAATGACATTATCGGCTCGGTTACAACTGAACCTTGTCATTTACCCGAATTGACAAATCAAGGTTACGTTTATGCCCTATCTTCATCCATTCCATTAGCTCGTCTAAAACATAACTCTGACGCTTGGCGAATTATAGGCGATAGGGCAACAACTGTATTAGGTTGCTGGTTTAAGAAAGATACGAATAATACGGGTCTGATTCATGCAAAATTTAAGCGCAAAAAAGACGATAAAATATGGGAAGATGATTTAAATTTAGCAGACGGCAGTTGGACGTTTAAGCGTATTGACTAATGTTTCAAACAACAGGGAGAAGAATCTATATTTGTACAATGTGACAACTATCAACCCCGCTTAACCTTACATGACATTTATGAAGATATTGTGTTTTAGTGCAAGAATAGTGGAGTACAAACCCTAGGTTTGTACGTTTTTTTAAAAACGGTAATGGGTTAAATCTATTACAATGGCATAAATGACTGCCAGTCCTTTGAAGGACTGGCAGTCATAAAAATAACAGGTTTAATAAACCAGCTTAAAAACGATTGAGGAAAAAATCATGCGATTATTGCGCGTACAAGTCCCCGAATTTAGAGCCTTAAAAGATGTGGATATTTCTTTTGAGCCAGATTTTACTCCGCAAGTATTTCCATTAGGCAGTTTAAATGGTGGCGGGAAAAGTACGTTATTGCAGTTGATTTTTGTGTTATTAAATCAAGCATCTTCATATTTTACTAATTTGTTTTCTGACATAACATTAGACGGTAATTCTGATTATAAAAAATTAGCGACTATTACAGTGTTAATTGATAATGAAAAAATAGAACTAAGCTATTTTTTTTGCAAAAGTTCAAAAATGAATTTTTTTCAAGACAGTGTAACAGAAAATTATAAGATGGGATTTCAATTTAATAATGGAGTTATCTCTATCTTTGGAATGGCAGAAACAAATAAAGTTATTACTCAAGAAGAAGTAAATTACTTTTTCAAAAAAGCATCAAATAGTATTTTTTTAATTTCTCCTTCCAATCAACCCTATCTTTTTTTACCACGCGAAGCTAGACGAGATTTATTTAATACAAATAAAGAAAAATATTCTTATTTCATGAGAAAATTACCAGAAGATTTACCTAATTTTTTCACATTCGATTTTGTTGATGTTTTAGTTGAGGTTTTTCGGCGGGCAAGAGCAAAGGATTTTAAAGAACGAAATAAAGATAATCCCTTCGCCCATACTGAAAAACTAGAATCAGATATTAATAGTCTTTTTATTGATGGTAAAAAAATTTCTTCATTAATTATCGAACAACAACGACATACTGAGGATGAAATACAAGGCATATTTTTTACATTGCCTTCTGGTCAAAAAATTTATCCAGAAGATTTAAGTCACGGCGAATTAAAAAGACTGGCTATCTTTGTATTAATTAAATATCATGAAATGCAGGATGCAATTGTATTAATTGACGAAATAGAAAATGGCTTTCATCCTGACTGGCAATATACCATCGTGCGTAATTTAGTAGAATGGGGCAAAAATAACCAATATATTTTAGCTACGCATTCTTATGAGCTTTGTACTGCTGTCACACCCGCGCACGTTAAAGAACTTGAACCTCGCCTGACTAAATAAGCATTATGAGTTTTTCAGACGCTGAATTAAAAAAGCATTGTGAAACCATTATGCAGTCTCGCCGTGCAAAAGGAAAAATCGTTATTTTATGTGAAGGTGGAGATAACGACATTTTAATAGGAAGACCTTCACCCTCTGCTTATGGGCAATTAGAAAAACAGCCAGATGCTAATTTTTATAAAGCCTGTATTCCGCAATGGTGGATTCAAAAAAGACCAGAATTTTTTGTTTGTGGCGATAAAACCAATGTGCTGAATACTTATTTTGAATTACAAAAAATGCACGAAAATAAACGCACAGATTCTTATTTGGACAAAAATAAAATTTTTGCATTGGTTGATTTAGATTTAGAGCCAGCCAAAGTATTAGAAAATTATCCAATTGAAAACACGGAACAGTTATTTAATGCGCTTTATCAAGAAAATAAGCCCCAGTTAGATAATATAAAACAGCATCCTATTTTTATAACAGGATTGATTTATAAAGAAGCCTATTTTTTTGTACCAGAATTAAAAGAAACTTTTGAGAATTATTCTTTAGAAATTTTATTTGATGATTTACCTTTTGACCTGAATGCTGTTTATGAAAAAATGGGCGCGTCTTTTGGCATGGATAAAAATTTAGAAAACAACTATTCAATTGCTAAGCAGCGTATTTCCTATTTAACACAATTAGATTTAACCAATATCACAACATTACAATCAAGCTGGATAGAAGTTTTTAATTTAGCACAAGCCGAAGAAAAAACCGCGCTTATTTATGCCCTATTAAGTATTCATCAAATAAAAGATTATTGGAAGTTAATTAAATCTGACAGTGAAATATCCGAGGCGCGTTTTAAAGAACAATTAACTTTATCTATTGGCAGTTTTTACGCCAAACAACCCCGCGAAAGCCCGCATCATTTACCCAGTTTTTTTAATGCACTTTCCACAACCGCTTGACTATAAATACTCATAAGGAGTCACTATGACCACAAACAACACCGCATGGACTAAAGAAGAATTTGAAGCGCAATTACGCGCTATGGAAAAGTTTTATCACATTCATCACCCTTATCACACACTGATGAATGAAGGTAGATTGACCAAGGCACAAATACAGGGCTGGGTTGCCAATCGCTTTTATTATCAGGTGATGATTCCAATTAAAGATGCCAATATTCTGGCAAACTGTCCAGACCGTGAAACCCGTGCTAAATGGATACAACGCATTCAAGACCATGATGGACATGAAGGGGATGTCGGTGGTATCGAGGCATGGATACAATTAGGTATTGCGGTGGGTTTAACACGCGAAGAATTATTGTCACAGCAACACGTTTTACCCGCTGTACGGTTTGCAGTGGATGCCTATGTGAATTTTGCCCGTCGTAGCGAATGGCATGAGGCGGCAAGTTCATCACTGACTGAATTATTCGCACCGAAAATTCATCAGCAACGTCTGGATAACTGGCCCGAACATTATCCGTGGGTGGAACAAGAAGGTTATATTTATTTTAGAAAACGTCTAACCGAAGCACGGCGTGATGTGGAACACGGTTTGGCGATTACGCTGGACTGGTATAAAACCCGTGAGCAACAAGATCGCATGGTTCAAATTTTAAAATTCAAACTCGATGTGTTATGGGTCATGGCAGATGCTATGTACATGGCTTACATCAACGAAATGCCCCCGTATTTTAATATCGCCTAAGTCCAAACGTAGAGTGGGTAAAACTTGCCCACTCTACGAAATCCAACGTGCGTATATCCCCGTGAATGGTATGTGATTTTTGAGTAGAAAGTAGCCCGCATGGAGCTTGTGGAATACGGGGCTTTTCGTGGTAACGTTACCGTTTCCCTCCACACGGGCTACCATACTATTCGCACTGTTAGAGTTCAACTCGTAACATAATGGCATAACTAGCAATTATGATAATAAGTCAATCATGCCCAAAATCCGTTTCAAACTAGCCCATAAACTAATCATCGTCATCACTTTGTTGTTGATGGGCGGCATTGTTTATCTACATTATGCCCCTAAGCCGCCGTTATCGAGTTATTACACTAGCTCAACGGCGGTTTATGCGCGTCGTGGTGAGTTGTTGCGTTTAACCTTGGCTAAAGATCAGCAATATCGAGTCTGGACAGACTTGGAAGACATCCCAAAAAATATCCAGCAAGCGACTTTGTTGTATGAAGACCGTTGGTTTTATCAGCACATAGGGATTAATCCATTGGCGTTGTTGCGCTCGGTGTGGATGACTTACGGTAGGGATGCGCGGCAGGGCGCGTCTACCATTACTATGCAGGTAGCGCGGCAGTTGTATGGCATTAATAGCCGTTCGGTAAGCGGTAAACTGTGGCAAATTGCGGCGGCGTTTTGGTTGGAATTGCGCTATTCAAAGCATGATTTATTGGAAGCGTATTTGAATATCGCGCCTTATAGCGGCAATATTTCAGGCGTACCTGCGGCGAGTTTGATTTTCTTTCATAAACCAATTTCGCAATTGAGTTTAACGGAAGCGTTGACGCTGGCGGTGATTCCACAAAATCCTGTGCGTCGTGCGCCTAATCGTCAACTCCCCCCTGCCCTATTAACGGCACGGCAACGGCTTTGGCAACATTGGTTACAGGAATATCCGCAAGATCAACGCTACGAGGCGGATTTTGCGTTGCCGATGCTGGTGAATGCCAGAGCGGATAAACCATTTCTCGCGCCACATTTAACGAATTGGCTGTTACAACATTATCCCGAAGATAAAACGATAAAAAGTAGTATTGATCTGCCTGTACAAAAAACCGTTAAACAACTGGTCGATAATTATGTGCAACAAAATCGCTCCGCTGGTATACGCAACGCGGCGGTGTTGTTATTAGATGCTAATACTATGCAGGTTAACGCGCTGGTGGGTTCGGCTAATTTTTGGGATAAGCGTATTTTTGGGCAAGTGAATGGCGTGTTTGCTAAGCGTTCACCAGGATCAACGCTGAAACCATTTGCTTATGCCTTGGCATTGGATCAAGGATTGATTCATCCGCGTACCGTGTTAGCCGATACGCCAACGTCGTTTGGTGCATTTAATCCTGAAAATTTTGATGGGCGTTTTGTTGGGCCTATCACCGCACAAGATGCCTTGGTACGCTCGCGTAATATTCCCGCGCTAAATATTGCCGCGAAATTATCCAAGCCCAGTTTATACGGTTTTCTTAAGCAATCTGGCGTTTCAAATATGGATACCGAAGAACATTACGGGCTATCAATCACGCTAGGTGGCGCGGAAGTGACGATGGAGGAATTGGCAAAGTTATATGCGATGCTGGCAAATCGGGGCGAATTGCATTCGGTGAAATATCGCCTTGATGCTAAAGAACAGCCAGAAGCATCTGTGTCATTACTTAGTGATGCGGCGGCGTTTATTACCCTAGATATGCTCACTTACAATATTCGCCCTGATTCTAAACGCCGTGCTAAACCTAAAGTGGCGTGGAAAACGGGGACATCATGGGGTTTTAAAGATGCGTGGGCAGTAGGCGTAGTCGGTAATGAAGTGTTAGTGGTATGGGTGGGAAATTTTGATAATGCGGGTAATACTTCATTTATCGGTATTCAATCCGCCGCGCCGTTATTTTTTAATATTATCGATAGTTTGCGTACTCAACATTTGCTTAACGGTTTGGATAACGAACCAGCCATACCGCCTGCCAATGTGCGTGAAATTGATGTCTGTGCAGCTAGTGGCGATTTACCCAATGAAGATTGTCCCGCATTGGCAAAAACATGGTTTATTCCAACCAAATCACCAATTAAAACCAGCACACTACACCGAGCGGTGTATTTTGATAACGACACAGGCGCGGTGGTGTGTAAAGACCATGCCAATAGTCACAAAGAAGTCTATGAATTTTGGTCTAGCGAAATGCACCGTTTATTTGTCGAAGCAGGAATGCCGCGCCGCCAAGCTCCCGTATTGCCTAGCTGTTACGATACGCTTGCCAACAATGCAGAAATCCCCGAAATTGTGTCGCCGTCTATGGCAGGAACTTACACGCTACGCATGGCAAAACCGACGACCATCGGCTTACGCGCCAATAGTAGCCGCAGCAAAGATATTTTTTGGTTTGCCAATAAAAGTTATGTCGGCAAATCCAATGCCTCAGAGACTTTTTCTTGGTTGCCAAGCTATGCAGGAACGTATTTGATTCGGGCAGTGGATAGTGTGGGCAATGCTGATTCGCGGCAAATCACGGTGGAGTTTTTGCCGTAGATATAGCTAAAGCACAATAAAATGATGCCGTTCGTGGTGAGCTGTGAGCTTGTCGAACAGTCGAACCACACATTCACGCTTCGACAAGCTCAGCGCGAACGGTTTTTTAATCACAAATACTGCCTCATCTATACTGATGCAAAGCCTGACATCCAGAACTTATGGTCATAAACGGCGACAAAAAGACTGAAAACGGTTCATATACAGATAAACCACAGGGGTGGTGTATAGGGTGAGTAATTGACTCACCATTAAACCACCGACAATGGCTATACCTAAAGGTTGGCGTAATTCTGCACCGTAACCTGTGCCGAAAGCCAGTGGTAATGCGGCTAATAAAGCGGCAAAGGTAGTCATCATGATAGGACGAAAGCGCATCATACAAGCGGTGCGTATCGCTTCATGCCCTGTCATGCCACTGTTACGTTCTGCATTTACCGCAAAATCAATCATCATAATGGCATTTTTTTTCACGATACCGATGAGTAAAATCACGCCTATTAGGGCAATCAAACTGAATTCAGTTTTAAATGCCATTAACGCTAAAATCGCACCCACACCTGCGGAAGGTAGGGTAGATAATATGGTTAACGGATGAACAAAACTTTCGTACAAAATTCCCAGCACGATGTAAATAGTCAGTAAGGCGGCAACGATTAACCACGGTTGACTATTTTGTGATTGTTGAAACGCTTTGGCTGAGCCTTGAAAACCACCATGTATAGACGAAGGGACGGCTAAATCACGCATGGTTTCTTCGATAACTTTGGTGGCTAGAGACAAGGACGCACCCGCTTTAAGATTAAAAGAGATTGTCGAAGTAGGAAACTGTCCTTGATGATTAACTGATAACGGTGTGTTAGTCATCGCATAACTGGCAAAGGTTGATAACGGTACTTGCGCTCCATTTGGAAAAGTCGCACTAGGCGGTACACTGATATAAATATTTTTTAGCGTTTCGGCATTTTGCGCATATTCTGGCGCGGACTCCATGACGACATGGTATTGATTGAGCGCGGTGTAAATGATAGATACCTGTCGTTGTCCAAACGCATCATTCAGTGTGGAATTAATCAAAGTTTGACTCACGCCTAAGCGTGTTGCGGCATCACGATCTATTTTCAGGGTAATTTGCTGCCCTTTATCTTGTTGATTGGTGTTGACATCTTCTAGTTCTGAACGTTGCTGTAAAGCTCGCATAATTTTGGGAGTCCATGTTCTTAGCTCTTCCAGATCATTAGCTTCAAGTGCATATTCAAATAACGATGCCGAGCCACGACCGCCAACGCGCAGTTCTTGTGCGGGTTGAAGATAGAGTTTAGCCCCTGCAATTGCCGATGATTTAACGCGCAAGCGATCCAACAGTTGCTCAACATTGAGTTGTCGTTGTGCTAATGGCTTAAGAATGGCAAACATCTGTCCATTGTTACTGAGTCGTTGTCCACCGCCACCACCGCTACCTGTAAAACCAACCACATTTTCAACTTCAGAATCTTCGCTGAGCAGTTTCACAAAACTGGCTAATTTTTCTTGCAAGGCATGAGACGACACACCTTGATCGGCTTGAATATTACCGCCTAAGCGTCCTGTATCTTGAGTAGGAAAAAAACCTTTCGGCACAATGATAAAAAGATAAATATTAAAACCGATGGTTGCCGCCAGTAATAACATCATCAATCGGCTATGGTTTAATGCCCAGTCTAAAGATCGTTGGTATGCCGTCGCTAAGCGATTAAAAAAGCGTTCACTAAAATGGTAAATACTGCCATGTTGAATGTCAGCTTTTTTTAACCACAGTGCGCACAGCATGGGGGTAGTCGTTAGTGACAGCACCAGCGACACCACCACAGCGACTGACAAGGTGACGGCAAATTCTTGAAACAACCGCCCCACCATGCCCCCCATAAAAAGAATGGGAATAAACACTGCAATCAGCGATAAACTCATGGTCAAGACCGTGAAAGCCACTTCTTTAACGCCTTTTAATGCCGCCATGCGAGGCGGCAGTCCTTGTTCTATGTAACGCGTTGTATTCTCTAATACCACAATAGCATCATCGACCACAAAACCTGTGGCAACAGTCAACGCCATCAACGACAAATTATCTAAGCTGTAATCTAATAGATACATCGCGGCAAACGTACCAATCAGCGACATCGGCACGGTGATAATCGGAATCATCGATGCCCGAAAATTTCGTAAAAATAAAAATACCACCAAAATAACCAGCACAACAGCAATCAACAAACTGATTCCAACTTCATGCAATGAAGCACGAATAGTAGTAGAGCGATCCATTGCCAGCGATAAATTCACCGCGTTGGGAATTGATGCTTGTAATTGTGGCAACAAGGCTTTAACTGCGTCAACCGTGGCAATAATATTTGCACCTGATTGTTTGTTGAGGACTAACACCACTGCTTTTTTACCATTGAGATAACCTGCACTGCGTAAGTCTTCCGACGAATCCAGCACACTACCCACATCCGACAAATGCACAGGCGCGTTATTCCGATAGGCAACAATGAGCGGTAAATAATCACTGGCTTGTTTGGCTTGATCGTTCACCGCAATTTGCCAATGCTGCGTATCGTTTTCTAACGTGCCTTTGGGACGATTAACATTGGTGTCAGTCAATGCGGTGCGAATATCGGCAAAACTAATGCCGTATTGTGCCAAGGCAAATGGATTCAATTCCACACGCACCGCAGGCAACGAACTACCACCAATATTAACCTGACCGATACCATCAATCTGAGCTATTTTTTGTGCCAAGATAGTGGAGGCAATATCGTATAACTGACCGCGTGATAGCGTGTCCGAAGTCAATGCCAAAATCATAATCGGCGCGTCACTGGGATTCATTTTGCGATAATTAGGACGATTGGGTAACGAAGTCGGTAATAAGCTACTTGCCGCATTAATCGCGGCTTGCACATCCCGCGCCGCGCCATCAATGTCACGACTTAAATCAAATTGCAGGGTAATACTGGCAGAACCAAATGAACTGGTAGAAGTCATTTCCGTCACGCCAGAAATTCGTCCCAACGCACGTTCCAAGGGCGTGGCAACGGTAGCAGCCATCACCTCAGGATTTGCACCTGGCATGGACGCACTAACGGAAATAGTTGGAAAATCAACCTGCGGCAATGGCGCGACAGGTAATTGAAAAAAAGCCAGTATTCCCGCTAAAGCAATCGCCAGCGTTAATAAAGTTGTCGCCACAGGGCGGTTAATAAAAATAGCTGAAAAGTTCATTATGCGTTCACTCGGTTAAGCATCAAGACCTGCGAAGCCTGTTCTCGTTCCCACGCGCTGCGTGAGAATGCAGTGTCAACGCACCGCGTTGCGTAGTAGAGTATGACACGGAGCGCATAAATTCCTTATGAAGTGAGTGAGTTAGGTAGACGTTATTTTGTTCTGGCATCGTGTGTGGGAAAGAGTGATGGTCGGCGTAGCACGCCGTTACTGCATTCCCACGCGGCGCGTGGGAATGAGTGAAAACGCTGGGATTCGTACCTCATCTCAGCCTACGAGCTACTCGCTACAATCAGACTTACCATAGCACACAGCATATTTCAGTTGTTCTTTCGTCAAATTATCTTGCCATTGTGCATCCGACAAATCAGCATTGGGCATTTTCGCATTCGACAAATTAGCACCCAACAAATAAGCACCTTGTAATTGCGTATTCGACAAATCAGCACCTTGCAGTTGCGCCCCTAACAAATAAGCACCTTGCAGTTGTTTATCTTGCAACTGCGCCTTTCGTAAATTCTGGAAAGGCAGCCGTACCAATCGCAAACTGTTAGGCGCAGGTATAAAACCTGTACCTTGTTCGTTAAAATATTTCACCCAATCATCGCCGAAATTCTCAAGTTTAGCCGTATCTTCTAATACCTTGCTGTTGGGTGTCCAAATTATGTCATTACGGTTTATAGCAATACGAGGCAGAAGCCATTCGATGAGTGTTGACTGAACGACGGGGGGTGACTGAAAGGTGGGTTTTGACTGATCGGTGGATATTGGCTGCACCCAAGGCTGAACATATTTAACAAAATGATTATCGCTAGTCCAGCTTATCAAGCCAGTAAGCAAAGTTTCTAACAGTATTAACAAGCCAAACAAACCACGCAATCTATAATGAAAACCGTGTGTACAAAACTCCCAACAACGTAACCACCAACGTGATGATACAGTCGGTGATGTGATTTGTTCATTGTCTTTCATTGCTAAACATAGTTTCCATACCAAATAAATATCAAAAACAAAAAACATATAATGCCAAGCCGTTATAGCAAATTCTTGGCGGTCGCTAAAACGTATCAATAACAGTCCTAATGTAATTGGTGCAAAGTTATAGCACAGTAAATTATTTGCCCAATGTACCCAAAACTGCAACTGGCTTTTATCTTCTAAAATAGCGTAGTCAAATAGAAATGGATAAATGCTACTACGCGGAATAATCCCATTCGGATGTGCCTGTTTCCAACGCATCAATTTATAATGATGGCTTTCCAGATTTTGCAAGAAGTTAAAATGTAGGGCGATGATAAAAATCGGCATAACTACATAAAAGCCCACTAAAGGTACTGTCAGATTAACGATAGGTAGCGTGAAAACCTCAGTGGAAACCAATAATTGCAAGTCGGTGGTGGAAAATATAATCGCTTGAACGTAAATCAACAAACTCAAATAAGCGATAAAGAAATTACGATTCTGCTCTGAAGAATCTTTAACAATTTCAGTGAGATGTGACAATGTTTTTGCTTGTTGTTCTGGTGTTTCAGTGGAAGAAATCGGATTTGTCATGGTTTTGAAGTAGCGTTGGTTGCAATTATTTGAGCAAGTAGCCCAGATGGAGCGTAGCGGAATCTGGGGTTTGTCGCCATAACAAATCGTTCTTGTCTATCATCCCACATTCCGCAAGCTCCATGGAGGTTACTTAATACTTGAATGCTATAGCATGGACTGACGAAGGAAGTCCATCGTGCTAAGCTAGAGCTAACGCACAATAAAATGATACCGTTCGTGGTG
>CAIUVX010000196.1 GCA_903902705.1 uncultured Methylococcales bacterium | reverse complement strand
TATCAGGCATAACTAGAAGCTTAACCGTTCGCCCTGAGCTTGTCGAAGGGTGGACGGTTAAGCCGTTCATGGTTCGACAGGCTCACCACGAACGGCTTAACCTTGTTCCAAATACCAGAAAACTTTTGTTCATCTACTTAGTAACTGTAATACTTTTAAATATTGATTTTCAAGTTCTGGATGTTGTTTTAAAAATCGTATAGAACGTTTTAAATAGTGTTTAGTATAAATCAGCTCAAAACTCATAACGCGGCTTTAATCCGCGCTAAATGTTCTTCGGGTGATTCTTTAATAAAATCCCCTGTGGCTAAATCACTGATTGTTTCAGCTAAAGCAGCCGACAATTCACACTCACGCAAATAGTTATATTGCTCTATATCCATAATAACAAAACGCGCTTTACCGCGTACTGAAACAATGGCTTCTTGATTATTCAATAAAGCCGCTTCAACAGCAGCAATACCTTTTACTTTTAAATCGTTAGCTGTTACATGGCTCATAATATAACCTTTAATGTTACGTTAATAATATATTTGATTTTACGACTTGCAATTAGATTTATCAATATAAAATAAGTCCCGTAGATCAGGTTTACTCGTTCCCACGCGCTGCGTGGGAATGCAGTTTCAACGCGCCGCGTTGAACAGACCGCAGCGCGTGGGAACTAGGAACAAATACTTAAACCAAACCCAACGAACAAATAATACTGGGTGGTTTTTGTTCGTCATCGTCTTTCGGCACAATACGACAATAGTTATTTTCTGCGCGTAAATGCACGATAGACAGTGCCAGTTGCTCATTACTCAGCCCTATTTTTAATTGCCGATTAAGTGTCTCGCGTGCTATTTCTTGCAAAGGATACTGGTAAATTTCATCAATAGCTTTTTTTAATTCCTCATATTGAAAAATATCAGTTTGCGGGCGGTCGTAATATTCTTTTAAGCGATAATAAACTTGATAACGTACTCCCGTTTTTTTACCTAATTGTCCGCCTGTATGTGCATCCAGCTCATGAATACTTTCCATACTTTGTTCAATTAAATCATGGTGATTATCTACACGGTTTTTTATTGGGGTATTAATTGCACAGGCAGCAGCATTTAAAATAGTAAACTGCGATTGTGTAACAATATCACCGCTATTATTCAACCACGTTAATACGTCATTATCATTGCTAGTTTTAGCATAGACAATGACTCCTGTATTATTTTCTTCACTCGCCGCTTTACTGCTATAAATAACATCGGGTAATTTAGCAATTAACTTTTTTAATTCGGGTCTGGCATTAGTGGCTTCATTCCAAATTTGCAAAGCGTAAGACGGTAAATCTATTTCTTTGTCGTCTTGTTCATTTAATAAGCCATTTTTTTCACTGTATAAATCATGAATATTAATGGGGTCGCCGTCAAAAAAGCGTTCATCAGAACCAACGACATCGGCATTTTGTTCAATGCGTAACATTAATCGATTGCGTAAATTAATAATTTTTTCAATACCGTCTTCGGGTAAAAATGAATAACATAAAATAGTATCCGCTTGTTGTCCTATTCTATCCACCCGCCCTGCACGTTGAATTAAACGAATAATTGCCCACGGTAAATCATAATTCACAATAATATGGGAATCTTGTAAATTCTGCCCTTCGCTTAATACATCGGTAGTAATTAACACGCGGTATTCATTTTCAGGCAGTATTTCATATTTATTACTGATAGGACTAAAACAACGGGCTATATCAGTTGGATTGGTATGTTTACCTGTCACACACGCTAACGATGCTACACCTAGGTTATTAAAATAACGCTTTAAATAATCTGCTGTGTCAGAAAATTGGGTAAAAATCAGCAATTTTTCGTGTGCGTGTTTAACGGTGATTAATTCGCGTAAGGCGTGTAGTTTTCTATCATTTTCTGGTAGCCATTGCGGTACTTTTTTCAAAATTTGATGCAATGACATACTGTCTTCCGTGAGTTTATGTTTTAACGCATCTATAAATAATGCACTGTTAATCCATTTGAATTTTTTACTTTTATCTGCTTGCAAATTTAGATAAATAGTTTCGGCATTTTGATAATATTTTTTTATGTCGTTATGAAAGGTTATTTTAATATCATCATTTTGTTCTAGGTCGAGTTCGTCAGTAATAAAACTATCCAATAAGCCGCTTTCTTGCTGTCCTATCGGAATCGGTAAGTTTTTATTTAACGCATAAATAAATACATAATTACGCATTATGTGCCGATAAATTGATAATAAAAACGCTTCGCCACCACTTTCTAAGCGTTTAAATAAATTAGTCCGTGCAAAACCTTTTAAACGTTTACCTGCACGATTGAGGTTTTGAATAATAGTTTCTTCGGCTTGGGTGGTTTGAATAGTTATATTCGGCTTTAAATAATCTAATAAACCATAACGCGGTAAATGCAGGGTATCAATAATTTTAACAATAGCTTCTGAATAAAGCTGTGCATAAGGATCGTTATTATCCTGTTCATCAAATGGATATTCGACTTTTTTAGCGAGTCGTTCAGGAAAATAATTGCGTACACCGTCAGAAAATTCTAAATAATAACGCTGTTTTTGTTCATCGAATTTGGAAAAGTTTTTTTGAATAAAACCACGAGTACGACGCACTAAATACAAGCGCATAAGTTCACGCCAATCATCTGGATGATTGCTTTTATTGAAGGCAGCTAAACAACGCGGTGATATTTGATGTTTAGCGTTAAATTCAGCTTGACCACCCATTTCTTTAACATATTTTTCTGGGCTAATGGGTAATTCTTCATGTTCATCAATAAATAAAGCCAGTTGCCCTGATAAATCAGCGTAGGATTTATTATAAGGGGTAGCAGATAATAATATGACTTTGCTGTTATTGCGCTTGATATAATCATAAATGGCTTTATAAATTTTGCCGTCTTTATTGCGTAAATTATGGCTTTCATCAATCACAACTAATCGATAACGGCGTAAGGTAGGTAATATTTTTATTGCTTGGCTTTGTGATAATACTTTGACACTGCGTAATCCATAACGATGACTGTATTCATCCCACATGGTGGTTAAGTTTTTCGGACATAAAATTAGGCTTTCAAAACCAAAATCTTCATCAAATAATTTAATTAAGGCGGTAGCAGTAATGGTTTTACCTAAACCCACAACATCACCAATTAATACGCCATTACGTTTATTGAGATAATGTGCAGCGATTAATACTGCTTTTTGTTGAAACTCTAATAATTCATTTTTAAAACTAGCGGGGATTTTAAATTCATTTAATCCTTCGCGGGCTTCTTGTGATAAGTGATAGGCTATTTTTAAATAAATATAATACGGTGGTTTTGGCGTTACCCAGCTTTCTTCGATAATATTAATTAAATCTTGGCTAATATCTAAACAATAATTATCATCCCAGCGTTCTTCAAACCAAGCCATGAGTTTATTGGCGGCATCTTTATCAGGAACATCAATATTAAGTTCACCTTGATGACTTAAGCCAGAAAAGGTTAAATTACTACTGCCTAAATAACTTAATATCGGGCTGAAATTATCGTGTCTATGAATTAAATATAGTTTGGCATGAAGAGGATAAGCGACAAATAATTTAATGATTAGCTTTTTAGTTTTTAATTGTTCGGCGAGTTGTTTTAGCGTGGCTTCATCAGTATTTGTGGGATAACCGAGGGTTAATTGAGTTTTGAATTCTTCTGCTAATTGACGTTGTAAGCGTTTAGCGGTTTGATTATCTATGCTGTGGGTTTTTATTTTGCTGTAATGAGATTTTATTATTTGTTGCGGTGTGGGCTGCATTCCAATAATTAATCGACATTGGGCATTATCACCGCCGCTAAAATTATTCACATAATCAGCTAAATTATTCCAACCGCGTAAATTAAAATAGCCGACACAAAGATCGGCTTTATAGGCAGTTTGAAAAGCATTTTTTAATTCATCGGCTAGTTTGTTTTCAATATTATCGTAGATAGTGGGCATTGAGTCTGACTTTTATAATATTGAGCATAATGACTGGCAAATAAGTTTTTATCTTCTGGAGGTCAGGCTTTGCCTGACTTTGCAAGCAAAGCTTGCACTCCAGCGTGGACGAAAATATCACGGCTCTTTTTTACCACGAATTAAAGAATCAGGGTGTTGTTCTAAATAATTGCTGAGTTGTTTCACTGAGCTGGCGGTTTGTGTGAGTTGTTGCAGTAATTGATTTAGTTCAAACTGCGCGGTTGAGCCAGGCTCTAAGGTGCTTAATACTTGTTGTGCTGAATTCATGGTTTTATCAGCGGTTTTCAGGGTGTTGTCAGCATTTCCAAGTGTACCTTTGGCCGTGACTAAGGTGTTGGTTGCCGCTTTTGATGTGCCTTGTAAGGATACGAGGGTTTTGTTAATTTCTTCAGTCATGGTTTCCAGAGGTAGTTTGGAAATTTTATCCATGATGACTTGTGCAGAATTAGTAAATTGATCCAAGGTATTGGGGGTCGTTGGAAATTCTGGATAGCCTGTAACATTATCGTGGCTAATTACTTTGCTTTTTGGAAACATATCGATAGCAACAAATAGCTGTCCTGTTAGTAGGCTGCCTGTTTGCAATTGGGCGCGTAAGCCTTTGGCAATTAAGTAGGCGAGTCTATCTTTAGACGTTAAATGTTCCGCTGCATTGATTTTTTTAATGCGATCAGGCTCAAGTTCAACGATGACAGGAATGTGTATATCAGTCGTTTTGTCATCCAGTTCTAGGGTGATGTCAGTCACTTTACCAACAGGGATACCGCGTAATAATACAGGCGCACCGACAGCTAAACCACGCACGGAACTCTCAAAATACATAACCAATTTGATGGTTTGGTGATAAATCATTTGCGTCGATTGATCGTAATTATCGAACAGTTGAAACGCTGTGTTTTCAGGTACGGTCGCTTCCTTCTTTTGGTCATTGGAGGGATTACGAAACGCAATGCCGCCACTCAATAACGATGCTAAAGGTCCAGTTCTCACTTTAAAACCATCGGCACCCGCAGATAAATCAATGCCACTGTCTATCCAAAACAAGGTGTCTTTGCGAATAAATTGGTCATAAGGGGCGTTGATGAAAATAGTTAATTTGATATTATCGGCTTTGTCTGCCAATTCATAATTGAGTACCTCGCCTACGGTGATACCATGAAAGCTAATCGGCGTTCCAGAACGCATAGAACCAACATTAGCGGTTTCAAGGATAAATTGTCTGCCTTTTTCATTGGCTTCTAATGCAGGTGGTACGGCGAGTCCGATAAAATTTTGTTCTTGATTACCTTTTTCAGGTTTAATTGCTATGTAAGCACCAGAGAGTAAGGTACTCAAACCAGATACACCTCCTAAGCCAACTTGCGGTCTGACTACCCAAAACTGGGTATTTTTTGTTAAATATCCGTGGGTATCTTTATTCATTTGGGCAGTAACTTGAATGGTCGTTAAATCTTTATTAATGGAAATAGCAGAGACTTTGCCAATTTCCACATCCAAGTATTTTATTTTAGTTTTATCAACTTCCAAACCGTCGGCGGTAGAAAAAACGATGGTAATTTCTGGTCCTTTTTCTGATAGGTTTTTATAAATAAGCCAGCCAGTGACTAATAAGGCGCACAAAGGTAATAACCAAATTAACGGTAATTCACGCTTTTTATTGATAACAGCATCAGCCGCTTCGAGTGGATCGATCAAATCAGTCATAAGTTTTGTTGGTTATCCCAAAGTAAGCGTGGATCAAAATTTTCAGCAGCAAACATGGTCAATATCACCACAGCAGCAAAGGCAGTTGCCGCTGGCCCTGCAATAATATGTACGCCGTTAAAATTAACTAAATCGACCAGAATGGAAATCATAAAAATATCCAGCATTGACCATCGCCCGACAAAAGCAATGACGCGATACATTGTTGTCCAGCGACGCGCATTCACTTGCCAGCGAAAATGCGCACATAGCAAGAGCAGGCTGATGCCTATCAGTTTTGACGATGGCACGAGAATACTCGCGACCAATACCAGCAAACCAATGGGTATCATGCCAGCATCGATTAATTCAACAATCCCGCCCGCAATGGTACTGGGTTCACCCGCGCCAAATTGATTAACGATCATAATAGGGAAAATATTGGCGGGAATATACAGTAAAAAACTACTGAGTAATAAGGCGGTGGTACGTTGCAAACTATGAGGATGTCGTGCGTGTAGATGACTGTCACAACGCGGACAAGAGGATGGTTGATTAACCGTTTTTACCAAGTAGCCACAGTCGTGGCAGCGGATAAAACCTTGGCTTAGTGCATTCGCTTTAGCTTGCATTGTTGTCCCTGTTACTCAATTGATGAATGCGTTGCCAGAATAGATTATTATCCAGATTGCCAGTTAGCAGGGTTGTTACGACGATTAACGCGATAAACGCATAAAGACCCCAACCGAATTCGAGTTTAGCCAGTGACATGAGCTTAACGCAAGCTACAATAATACTCAGCATATAAACCTCCAGCATTACCCATTCATCTAAATGGTGCATCCAGCGCATCCAGTGCGCTAAATAACGATTGGGATAATTAAAATAAAGATGACCACTGATGAGTAACGATAAAATAATATGTACTAGCGGAAACAAAATACTTGCCAAAAATACTACGGTAGCAACTGCCACCATTCCATTGTTAAATAAAGCAACAACGCCAGAATATAATACCCCTGTGTTAGCATTACCCATCATTGTTATGCCCACCATAGGCAATAAATTGGCAGGGAAAAATAATATGAACCCTGCAATGGACAGCGCAAAAGTGCGTTCAACACTACGCTTTCTTGGGCGTGACAGTAACAGACCGCAACGTGGACAATGGGCTTTTTCGCCAACACTAGCGGTATTGGGATTGAGTAATAAATCACACTCAGGGCAAGCATCGTAGTGGGTGATATTCATTTTTTTAGTAAATGACCGCGATAAATCGCATTCTTGCTAACATTTTATGATGATAGGTATAGACGGGCAACTAAAAACCTGTAATTTCAACATAATTACAGATTTAACCCGCTACCCTCTGCATATTCGCTATTTTTGTCCTTAACTTAATGGCTGTAAGTGTCTGAATGGGGTTATAGTATCATTGTGAAAAAAGATTGAATTAATTTATTCTATCCCCATATAACCCCGAACGTTAACTTATAAGAGGGCTTTACCATGATGCGTATTTTGCTTTTTTTGGCGACTAACATCGCCATAATGATTGTTATCAGTATTGTTTTCAGTGTTTTAGGCTTAAGTGGCACTTTAGATGCACAAGGTGTTGATCTCAATCTCGGTGCTTTATTAGTGATGTCGGCTGTGATTGGCATGACAGGTTCATTTATTTCCTTAGCTATGTCTAAATGGTCAGCTAAAAGGGCGATGGGAGTTCAGGTGATTGAACAACCCCAAGACCAAACCGAACGCTGGTTAATTGAGGTGGTCACTAGACAAGCACAACGGCTAGGGATTGATATGCCCGAAGTGGGTATTTTTAACACACCAGAACCTAATGCTTTTGCCACAGGCATGACTAAAAACAGCTCCTTAGTTGCTATTAGCACAGGTCTATTACAAAGCATGAATGCCGATGAGATCGAGGCGGTTATCGGTCATGAAATGACTCATGTTGCCAACGGTGATATGGTAACGATGGCATTAATGCAGGGTGTGTTGAATACTTTTGTGTATTTTTTCGCCACAGTGATTGGTCATATCGTGGATCGCGTGGTGTTTAAAACTGAGCGTGGTGTTGGTCCTGCGTATTACATTGTGCAAATAGTGGCGCAAATCGTGTTGGGCATTTTGGCATCAATGGTGGTGATGTGGTTTTCTCGTTACCGCGAATTCAAAGCCGATGCAGGTGGGGCAAATTTAGCAGGACGGCAAAAAATGATTAATGCCTTACGCGCTTTACAACGCACTCAAGAAGCTCCTCCCTTATCAGGCTCATTAGCCGCTTTTGGCATTAGTGGCGGTGGCGGCATGATGCGTTTATTTATGAGCCATCCCCCATTAGAAGAACGCATTACTGCTTTACAAAATCTTCGTTAACTCATCATTTACAAGACCTGTCAGGTTTTTAAAACCTGACAGGTCTATAGCAAATCACTCTAAGGATTTCCAATGAAAAAAAAATTATGTTTAGCTATATTGCTAGTTGCGACTAATAGTTATGCTGCTGATGCTAAACAATCTAAAAATGAATGGCAAAATACCACCATTTCAGAAGCGACCATCGCCAAAATTCAAGCGGCTAAGTTTGAGTATAAAAAATGCGTTAGTGACGAAATGCAAAAATCAGATTATGCCAAACAAGAAAGTAGACAGGCAACGGAAGTTATCATTAAACAATGTGAATCGGTATTAACAAAAATGCGGGAAGTTTATCTCGCTGAAAAAGTACCCGAAGTGATTGCTGACCGTCATTTAAAACAAATGCGCTTACAAACCACTCGTGATGTTTTACAAAATATGATGTATGCCGAAGCCGCGCGTTCATCAGGTCAATCCAAATAAACAACGAGTTCATTCTATGGAACATTATACAATTGATTTATCCTTACAGCCGACCACCTTTGATTTATGGCATATTTGTCTTGCGGGTACGGTGGTTTTATTAGCCCTGATGTTGATCGTCTTATTGCTAAGCATGGTGATTGCTTTAAGTCGCCGTAAAGCTGAAACGATACAACAACCGCTCGAACCTATTGTCAAAATTGTCGAAGTCGAAAAAATCATTGAAGTTGAAAAACTGGTACAAGCTCCAAAGCCTGAACCTGTGGTGTTAAAAGAAGCCACACCCGATGCAGCGTTGCAATTATTGGGTTTATTGCAAAAAGAAGCCCGTTTTATCGATTTTATTGAAGAAGATATTGCCGCTTACAGTGATGCTGATATTGGCATAGCCGCACGAGTGGTACATGAAGGTTGTCGTAAAGCCATTAACGAACACTTCACTTTAGCTCCTGTGCGTAGCGAAGCCGAAGGCAATAAAATCACTTTACAGCAAGGCTTTGATGCTGCAACGGTACGTTTAACGGGGAATATTGTCGGAACTGCACCGTTTACAGGTACGCTGATTCATAAAGGCTGGCAAGTAACCAATGTTCGTTTGCCCAAACTTACCCAAGGACATAATGCCGCGATTATCGTTGCCGCTGAGGTTGAATTATGAGTTTTTTCGATCAAATCAAAAAATCCAAAGACGCGCCCAAAGCCAATAAAAACCAAGAAGATGGGGCTGTCACAACACCTGTTGCTGAACAAGAAATGCCTGAACAGATGGGTGAAAATAATGAAGTTGAGTCTGTTGAGGCAACGCCTATTGTTTTTGAAACGCCAAAACCAGCAGACGATAGCACCATACCCCCGCATTTTTTTGTCGGTATCGATTTAGGTACAACTCATTGTGTATTGTCCTACGCAGAAGCGAACGATGACGAAGATGCCGAATTTTCGCAACAAGTCATGGCGATTCCCCAATTGACCTCACTAGGCATGGTGGAAGATAAATATCAATTGCCGTCTTTTCTGTATCAAGCCCATGAAGCCGAAATTTCCGAAGGTTCAACTGCATTACCGTGGACGAACAAAGCCGATTATTTAGTGGGCGAAGTAGCGCGTAATCTGGGTAGCAAAACCCCGATACGCTTAGTGTCCAGTGCAAAAAGTTGGCTATGTCATACGGGTATTGATTGCAAAGCCCCTATACTGCCCGCTGACGCACCCGAAGAAATTGAGCGCGTGTCGCCATTTCAAGCTACGACAGCCTATTTGCAACACATCCGTGATGCGTGGCAATATCTACACCCTAACGCACCTTTGTCGGAACAGGATTTAGTCATTACTGTGCCTGCCTCTTTTGATCCTGCGGCGCGTGAACTCACCGTAGAAGCAGCGCGTGCAGTGGGTTTACACCAAGCTATTTTGCTAGAAGAACCCCAAGCGGCGGTTTATAGCTGGATAGAAAAAAGCCAAGGCGAATGGCGTAAACAAGCCAAATGCGGCGATGTTATTTTAGTCATCGATGTCGGCGGTGGAACTACCGATTTATCATTAATCGCGGTGACTGAACAAGACGGTAATTTAGAATTGACTCGCGTAGCTGTTGGCGACCATATTTTATTAGGCGGTGATAACATGGATTTGGCACTGGCGTACACAGTCAAAGCCAAAATCGAAAAAGATGGCAAACGCTTGGAAGCTTGGCAACTGCAAGCTTTAACGCATGGTTGTCGTGATGCCAAAGAAAAAATCTTTACCCAAACTGATGTGGATAACATTCCATTAGTGGTAGCCAATCGTGGTTCATCGTTAATTGGCGGTACTTTACGCACTGAATTGACTCGTGACGAAGTCAACCGCGTGTTAATTGAAGGATTTTTACCCAAAGTTGCTGCCAGTGATCGCCCCGTCAGTCGCACGCGTGCGGGTTTAAGAAGTGCAGGTTTGCCTTATGCGCAAGATGCAGGTATTACCCGCCATTTAGCGGCATTTCTTGCTAAGCAGCAACACGCTACCGAAGATTTAAAAGATATTAATCTCCCTGAACACGCGACTTTTCTACATCCTACCGCCGTATTATTCAACGGAGGCGTGTTAAAAGCTGATGCCTTAGCAGAGCGTTTAATGGAGGTGTTGAATTCATGGCTACACGCTGAACACGCCCCCGAAGCGCGACTTTTAGAAGGTGCGGATTTAGATCTAGCAGTAGCAAAAGGTGCTGCGTATTACGGCTTTGTGCGCAAAGGTAAGGCGTGCGTATTAAAGGCGGTACGGCGGCGGCTTATTATGTCGGCATAGAAAGCGCGATGCCTGCCGTTCCTGGCTTACCACCTGAAATTGAAGCCCTGTGTATCGCACCTTTCGGTATGGAAGAAGGCACACAAAAAGAACTTCCCGATGATGAATTCGGTTTAGTGGTCGGCGAACCTGTACGGTTTCGATTCTTTGCCTCTAATACCCGCCGTGACGATAGTGTTGGTACACGCTTAGATTATTGGACAGAAGACGAATTATCAGAGTTAGACGAAATTGAAATTACTCTAGCCGAAGATGGTCGCCGTGCGGGTGAAGTTGTTCCCGTGCATTTACGCGCTGCGGTTACTGAAGTTGGTACACTGGAATTACACGCCGTATCGCAAAAAGACGGTGGACAATGGAAAATTGAATTTGATGTAAGGGCAGGGGAGTAGCCCCGTTGTTTTTGCCAAACTTAACGCGCTATTACTGGTGTTAAGTTTGGTTGTTAAGTAACATACAGTACATCCACACTCAGCCTATTGTTTTGTTTTATGGATTACACCTTACCACGTTGGCTTAAAACATATTCTATAAGCATATTATGACTGGTAAGATAATAGTCAGCTTAATAATTGGATATTTAATGTGTAGCAGTGTTAGTTATGCTGTTACCAACACAAATAGTCATAAATCAGGGTCGCAACATAAACAAAATAAACAAAAACGCTTAAAAATAACGCCTGTTACCAATGAAGATGGTGTGTGGACAGTGAATGCCGAATCAGGTATATATCGTGTGGGTACTTATGAAAATATAGGCGTGGGTTATTCAACAAATAATGGCTGGGATTTTAATTTATCGTTAATTAATACCCAAATATTAGGGGCTAATAAACTATTTCAAGGCGATATATTTTTTAACATTGCCAAAACATTTTCTATTAATAAAGGCTTATCTATAACGGTAGGTTCGCAGAACGGATTTGCTGCTGTGAATCAGCATCCACGATTATGGTATAACTATGATTATGTAGATACTCGATATAATGTTATACCTTGGCTATCATTACATGGTGGTGTTTATATTGCTAATGCAGAATTAACAGGCACAGTCCGTCAAGTAGGTTATATAACAGGGACTGAAATTATTTTTATTCCCCATAAACTATCATTGCAACTGGATTATGTTAGTGGGCATCAAGCTTTATCGGGTGCAACGGCTAATATAGTCATCACTATAACACCACGATTCCAAACTTATATCGGTGTATATGTCCCTGAACAAAATAGTGGTAACGAATTTGCGGGTATTATAGGATTTAATTTAGCAACTAAAAACTTTTAGCTCTGCTATTAATTGAGTTGATTAAAATATTTACCCAATAGTTGTTAGCAAAAAGTCTGCGTGTATAAGTCAATCAATCTTCCGATGCTTATTTATACAGTCGAGCTTATGTCATGAACTTGCAGTAATGCGCCGAACATATCATGCAATTTTCTTTAGTCTCAATCAGATAATTTACTCAACTAGACACAGAGCCATGAATCATATCGCTTTAAAAATGTTAATGGGTGATACAGGCAAATACGTTGGTATTGTCATGGGGCTAACGTTCGCGTCGCTGATTATGACCCAACAACCTGCGATTTTTCTTGGGATAATGGCGCGTACTTACAGTTTTATTTCTGATACGGGTTTGCCTGATATTTGGGTGATGGATGAGAAAGTCCAATTTATTGATGACATCAAGCCCTTGCAAGATACCGAGCTGTATCGAGTACGCGGCATTTCAGGTGTTGCGTGGGCGATGCCGATGTACAAAGGCTTGTTAAAAGCTCGCTTAGCCAACGGTATGTTTCAAACCTGTAACGTAGTCGGTTTAGATGACACCACCCTAATCGGTGGTCCTCCAATTATGTTAGAGGGTAAAATCAGTGATTTACGCCGCAGCGATAGCGTGATTATTGATGTTGATGGCGCGAAAGAAAAACTCGGTAAACCCGCATTGACTCCAAACGGTACACCAGTGCCACTAAAAATAGGCGACAGCTTAGAGCTTAATGACCACCGTGCTATTGTGGTCGGTATCGCTAAAGTTACTCGCACATTTCAATCCCAACCTGTGATTTATACCACTTATTCTCGCGCTAAAAGCTACGCACCCAGAGAGCGCAAGCTGTTATCGTTTGTGCTGGTCAAAGCTGCACAAGGGCAGAATTTGCACGAACTCACCCGTCGTATTCGAGAAAAAACGGGCTTAGCCGCTTATACACGAAACGAATTTATAGAATTGACCTATAACTATTTTATGAAAAATACAGGTATTCCCATCAATTTTGGTATGTCAGTATTATTGGGTTTTATTGTTGGTGCGGCAATTGCAGGACAAACTTTTTATAATTTCACCCTAGAAAATATTCGCCAATTTGGAGTATTAAAAGCAATGGGGACGAGCAACTGGACATTATTACGGATGATTTTATTACAAGCGGTGTTAGTCGGTAGTATCGGTTACGGTATGGGCGTGGGTTTAACTGCGTTGTTTGGCTATGCGATGCGTCATTCGATTTTGGCGTTTAAATTTCCTTGGCAACTGTTGTTATTTAGCGGTGTGGGCGTTAGTTTGATTTGCATGATTGCTGCATTAATCAGCATTATCAAGGTTATCCGTTTAGAGCCAGCCATCGTGTTTAAGAGTTAACTATGGTAGCTGCGGTTCGTTGTGAAAAACTGGTAAAAATCTATGATACGGGCGGTCAAAAAGTCATCGCTTTAAACGGTATCGACCTGAGCATTAATTTAGGCGAATTAATGATGTTAGTGGGTCCTTCGGGTTGTGGTAAAACCACTCTAATTTCTGTGATTGCAGGTATTTTGGATCAAGATTCTGGCGTGTGTGAATTATTCGGCGAAAACGTCAACGCCATGCGTAGTAAAGATAAATTACAATTTCGAGCGCGACATATTGGTTTTGTGTTTCAAGCATTTAATTTATTGCCATCACTCAATGCTGCTGAAAATGTTTCTATTCCACTGCTTATTAATGGTGTAAAACGTGCCGAAGCCGAGCGGTTAGCTATTAAGGTGCTGGAGCAAGTCGGCTTAGGGGATCGCTGGAAATCTTTCCCTTCACAACTTTCTGGCGGACAACAACAACGGGTTGCTATTGCCCGCGCTCTTGTTCACAGCCCGCGTTTAATCGTTTGTGATGAACCGACCAGCGCGTTAGATCATGTTAGCGGACATAATGTGATGACTTTACTCAAAGAGGTCGCCTTACACCAAGACCGCGCTTTAGTCATCGTTACTCATGATGCGCGGATTTTTGAATTCGCCGACCGTATTGCCCAGATGGATGACGGTCATGTGGTTAAGATAACATGAGGGCTAATTTTGAACAGTCATAGTCAAATAAGTAGAGACATAAAAGTTTTGGAGTGCAAATGACAAATAATTTTACCTCGCTTTAGTCTTTTATATTAAGCTTCTCACTCAAAACTAAATTATCGTTAGTTCACAAATTATGAATATAAATTTTATAACCAAGGCTTTGTTTTTCATCGGCTTGATTTTTTTACCGTGTACCGTGCTAAGTAATCCCATAGAGCAGCAAAGAACGGATTTTTTGTCGGCAGAACAGGCGATAAATCAGGGTAATGATGCTGTTTTTTTACCGCTAAGCACAGGCTTAGCCGATTATCCACTTTATCCTTATTTACAGTATCAATGGTTAAATAATCATTTACTGGATACCGATAAGATACTGGCATTTTTGGCAAATTATTCGGACAGTCGTTACGCGCCGATGTTACGCGCTAAATGGTTGGCTTATCTGGCGGGTCAACAACGGTGGCGTGAATTTATTCAAAATTATCAAGCCAGTGACAATACCGCGCTGGAATGTCAGTTTCAGTGGGCAAGTTATCAAACAGGCAATATCCCACAGGCATTAAATGAAGCTAAACGCTTGTGGGTAACAGGTGAGACCTTGCCCAAAGAATGTGATTCGCTGCTAATTGTGTTGCTGGCATCGCCATTAATGACCTCCGAACTTATGTGGCAGCGTTTTGAGTTGGCGTTAACAAAAGACAATGTAGCATTGGCAACTCACATTCAACATTTGATGAATCAAGATGTTCAAAGCGTTGCTAGTAGTTGGTTGCAAATTCATAACAACCCTGCGCTAGTTATGCAGAGTAATTTTTGGCAACCATCTATGGGGGCGTTATTCGCACACGGTGTCTTGAGACTGGCTAAATCAGAGTTGGATATGGCGATTGCCGCGTGGGATAGCAATAAGACAGTATTTAATCCAACCAATGAGCTAAGTCAACAAGTTGAGCATGATCTGGCACTCGCGCTGGCGCGTAAACGTGATGCTCGTGCATTCGAGCGTTTGAATCTGGTGTTAAACCCCGATGAAGATGTCAGGGATTGGAAAGTTAGAGCAGCGTTGCTAGAACAAAATTGGCAGCACGTCAGTAGTGCGTTAGCAGGTTTAACCAGCGCAGAGCAACAACAACCAAAGTGGCAATATTGGCAAGCGCGGTCTTTAGGTCAAATAGGTAATGCCATCGCCTCCCAAACTTTGTTTGCCAGCGTGGCACAAGACCGTAGTTTTTATGGGTTTCTCGCCGCCGATACCATCAATAGACCCTACCAAGCTAACGATAAACCCGTATTATTAGCCAGCAATGACTTAGATGCCTTAGCCAACGAAACTGATTTTAAAGTGGCAAAAGAACTGAGTTTTTTGCATCGGGATCAGGAAGCCAAACGGCAATGGTCTTATGCGGTCAAAAAACTTCCTAAGCAACGGTTACTGGTTGCGGCAAAATTGGCGCAAGCGTGGCAATGGGATCAAATTGCCATTATGACATTGGTGCAAGCGGATTATTGGGATGATTTGGCGTTACGCTTTCCAGTGACTTATTCCAGCCAAGTGATTAGCAACGCCACTGTGCAACAGCTAGAACCCGCGCTGGTGTTTGGTTTAATGCGTCAAGAAAGTATGCTGGATAAAAATGCCGAGTCGCCTGTTGGTGCGCGGGGGTTAATGCAGATTATGCCCGAAACAGGGCGGCAAATCGCGAGTAAAATGAATGAGCCTTGGCAATCGGCAAGTAGCTTATTCAATCCAGATACCAACATAAAATATGGCACTTTTTACTATAAACAGATGTTGAATCGCTTTAATGGTAATTTTGCAATGGCAGCAGCGGCTTACAATGCAGGACCGCACCGTGTCGATAAGTGGTTGCCTAACGGACAATGGATGCCTGCCGATGTCTGGATAGAAACTATTCCTTTCAAAGAAACACGAAAATATGTCACCTCTGTCCTGTCCTATACACTGATTTATTCACAACGTTTACAGCAGAACACCCTAAAAATAAAAAATTTCCTGCCTGATGTGCCATCAGGCTAAAAATTGAGCTGATTTTTTTTGGTGTCTGTTAGATAATACCGCGTTCAATAATAAGAATAATGACTAAGGGTCAGATACGAGTATGGAGAAGCAGCATAGTTTTACGCGCGAAGAATTATTGAAGTCTGGTAGAGGGGAGCTATACGGACCGAAAAATGCGCAATTACCCCTACCCAATATGCTCATGATGGATAGAATTGCCCTTATTACCGATGAAGGTGGTACTTACGGTAAGGGTGAAATTATTGCTGAATTGGATATTACTCCCGATTTATGGTTTTTTGATTGTCACTTTCAGGGCGATCCTGTGATGCCAGGTTGCTTAGGCTTGGATGCCATGTGGCAATTAGTCGGTTTTTATTTATGCTGGATGGGAGGACCTGGTAAAGGTCGTGCATTAGGTGTCGGTGAAGTTAAATTTACAGGACAAGTATTACCTACTGCGAAAAAAGTAACCTACCGCGTTAATTTAAAACGTCTCATCATGCGTAAATTAGTTATGGGTATTGCCGATGCAACGATGGAAGTCGATGGCAAAGTGATTTACGAAGCGGCAGATTTGCGGGTAGGTTTATTCACCTCTACAGCCGATTTTTAGGAGCAAAATAAATGAAAAGAGTGGTGGTCACAGGTTTAGGCATTGTTTCTAGCATCGGTAATAACCGCGATGAAGTGGTTGATGCCTTAAAACAAGGTCGCTCAGGCATTAGCTTTGCCGAAGACTATAAAGAACTTGGTTTTCGTAGTCAGGTTCGTGGCGCGATTAGTATTGACCTAGACACGTTCATTGATCGAAAAATAAAACGTTTTATGGGGGATGGTGCGGCATTCAATTACATCGCCATGCAGCAAGCCATTGATGACTCTGGTTTAGCCGAATCTGATATTTCTAATTTCAGAACAGGCTTGGTCATGGGTTCAGGCGGTCCTTCCACCTCAAATATCGTTGAAGCGGCGGATATTTTACGCTCTAAAGGCGTTAAAAAAGTCGGTCCCTACATGGTGCCACGCACCATGTCCAGCACCAACACCGCTTGCTTGGCAACCCCATTTAAAATTAAAGGTGTGAATTATTCCATTACCTCAGCGTGTGCTACCAGTGCGCACTGTATCGGTCATGCAATGGAACTCATACAAATGGGTAAGCAAGACGTAGTATTTGCAGGCGGTGGCGAAGAAGTGCATTGGTCAATGTCGGTATTGTTTGATGCAATGGGCGCAATGTCATCCAAATACAATGATGCCCCCACCACAGCCTCCAGAGCGTATGATGAAACCCGCGACGGTTTTGTTATTTCAGGTGGCGGCGGTGTCTTAGTCATCGAAGAACTGGAACACGCACTGGCACGCGGCGCGAAAATATACGCTGAACTCACAGGTTACGGCGCGACTTCTGACGGTTATGACATGGTACAGCCCTCAGGTGAGGGTGCGGTACGCTGTATGCAGCAAGCAATGGCAACCGTGAACGGTCAAATCGACTACATCAATGCACACGGCACCAGCACCCCAGTGGGCGACACCAAAGAATTACAAGCATTGCGTACCGTATTTGGTGAAGGTAATGTGCCTTGGGTCAGCTCAACCAAATCATTAACAGGTCACGCCTTAGGCGCGGCAGGTGTCAACGAAGCGATTTATTCGTTATTGATGATGGAAGAAAACTTCCTCAGTGCCTCCGCTAATATTACCCACCTAGATGCTGGCGCGGCAGGTATTCCTATCGTCCGTGAACGTCAAGACAACATCACCCTGAACACCATCATGTCTAATAGCTTCGGTTTCGGTGGCACCAATGCCACACTGATATTCCAACGTTATAACGGCTAATTCTCTCTAGCTTGGGTTGCTGTTTTTTCGCAACCCAACACATTGCACGATAAATGTTGGGTTGGAAAAGCACCAACCCAACCTACGCTGCTTTAACTCATTGATTTTAAAAAAATGGGTGCGTAACATCAGTCAATAATTCTGGAAAATAAATTTATGGAAATCTTATTAAAAAATTGTCCAAACGGATGTAATTCAACGTTACAGCCATCAAAAATTATTGTTGCTGAAGGTGAGTTAAATGAATGTCCAGCCTGTGGACAGTTACTTAGTAGTTGCAGTAAAAGCCACTATGAAAAGTCCAACCAAGATTGGAATAGCGAAGAAGGAACGTGGCCAGCAAAAAAAGATTATGTGCGACTGGTAAAGCGAAGAAAAAAAGATATTGATCATATCGCAAAAATATTATCCAAAGACTATTCGGATATTCGAATTTTGGATGTAGGTTGTTCAAATGGATCGTTTGTCTTTATTGCTAATAACTTAGGGCTTCAAGCTGAAGGCGTTGATCCTTCAGAAAAAGCCGTTAATGATGGAATAAAAAGAGGCTTAAAGCTTCATTTAGGCTTATTAAATGAAGTAGGATTTGATGATAATTCATTTGATGCAATAACCCTGCATGAGGTTATTGAACACGTTTCAAACCCCATTGCTTTATTAAATGAATGCGCTCGTATTTTACGACCCAATGGTATCCTTCTTATCGGTTCAGGTAATACCGATAGTTGGACTCGACGCATACGAAAAAACAAATGGGATTTTTTTGATATGAATCATCATGGTGGGCATATTAGTTTCTTTTCTCCGAAATCACTAAAACACTTAGCATTAAAAACTGATTTTAGTGTTGTAAAAGTTATCACACATTCTGTGAAATTTTATGAAAAAGATGAACTTCCTCGCATCTTATACAGAACAATAAAGCTATTTGCAGAAATATTAAATTTGCCCGCTAGGTTGTTCAACAAAGGACATCAAATGGAAGTTTATTTAAGGGTAAATAAATCATAATCAGCATGGTAGGATGGGTAGAGCATAGCAAGTAGCCTAGATGGAACGTAGCGCAATAGGATGTGCCGACGAGAGGAGGCGCATCATTCGCGTGGATTTTCTCGAACGATGCGCTTCGTACCTCAGCACATCCTATGCACTACAGTTTAAGCGCGTTCATTCCAATAAACCCATTTATTCCGTCAGAGTGAATAGTGATTACCGTGCAGTTGGCGTGATAAAAGATAATAAAATTGTTTGGTTTTGGATTGGCTCTCATAATGTGTACGATAAATTGCTTAGAAAGCTATGAGTGATTTTACAATCGCGTAGCAAAGTTCGGTTAATGCTGGGTTTCGCTATCGCTCTATCCAGCCTACGCGCTAACAAATAAAGAAGTTTCATTATGAAAATGGTAGTGTTTTTGGCATTTTTGGTTTCCAGTATGAGTTATGCGGGTGAAACTATAATAGTTTCACCTGTAGCCAATTCAGAAAAAAACACTGATTTACTGGCTAACATTAGAGCCGCAGTCGCCAAAGCTCCCGTTGAAAAAGAAATGCCAAGTTCCGCAACGGAGCAAATAATAAAAATATTTCCAACTCTTTCTATAGGTGATTGGGTAAGCGGCGACCTGAATCAGGATGGTATTCAGGATATAGCTGTTTTTATATCTGGTGCTGTGGGTCGTAAGGATGAAGAACATAGCATTATCGTTTTAAAGGGAAAAGCTAACGGCGACTATGAGTTAATGAGCCAATCATTAAGTTGGGGTTTTGGCTACTCAAACTATAGTGATGGTATGGAGATTAAAAACGGCTCGTTGGTTTTTAGTATGCACATCACTGAACGTTGTTGCGAGTATAACGATGCTTTTCAATTCAAACTGAAAGAGGGGAGTCTTGTTTTGATTGGTTATGATAGCCATCACCTTTTGAATATCCCTTATGAAGACTGGGATGAAAAAGCTGCTAGTACTATTCATGAAAAAGCGGATGAAAATTATAATCAGTATGGGCAGAGCATCAACTTTTTGACCAATAGAAAAATGCAATGGATGCGCGATAGTAAACTCTTTCGCCATAGCAAAGGATATAAGGAAACAGCATCCAAAATTGTACCTAAACCTTTGCTAAAGCTGGAGCAGTTTGACTTGGACAATTACACGGATTACTTTGATAAAAATACCTTTAACAACATCTATGGCGATTAATTAATAAACCAGCCAAATACGGCAGTGCAATAGGATGGGCTGAGGCACGAAGCCCATCAATCGCGAATAATGGTCTTTGCACCTTACAGTTTGATTATGACTCACAAGGAGTAATGACCAATGGAAACCTTAAATCCTGTTTCTAGCGATATTATTAATCATTACACAACATTGTGTGAAAGTATTCCGCTTTACCCTCTACACAATGAACAAGATTATGATAAAGCGATGGTTATTTTGAATGCGTTATTAGATGCAGGCGGTGCAGATGAAAACCACCCATTGGCTAGATTAGTCGAAACACTGGGGGTTTTTATTGGTGATTATGAAAATCATCACGCGTTTTTATAAGTTATACTTTTAGTCACATCACACAGTTTACTAACATTAGTACGCACTGCGTACCCTACTAATCCTCATGCAAAAAACTCGTTACCAATTTAACAAACTCCAAAAACGTTTACGTCACACGGTCGGTGATGCGATTGCCGATTACAACATGATAGAAGATGGCGACAAAATCATGGTGTGTTTATCAGGCGGTAAAGATTCGTTTACCATGCTTGATGTGTTGATGAATTTACAAAAAACCGCGCCTGTGGATTTTGAACTCATTGCTGTCAACTTAGACCAGAAGCAGCCTAATTTTCCTGAACACGTTCTGCCTGAATATTTGCACTCGCTGGGTGTTCCGTATCATATTATCGAAAAAGATACTTACAGCGTGGTGAAGCGTGTAATTCCCGAAGGGCAAACCACTTGCGGGCTGTGTTCACGGTTACGGCGCGGTACGTTGTATGGTTATGCCGAAGCCAATGGCGTGACTAAAATTGCTTTAGGTCATCACCGTGATGACATACTAGAAACGTTCTTTCTGAATATTTTTTACGGTGGCAAGCTCAAGGCGATGCCGCCTAAATTATTGAGTGATGATAAGAAAAATATCATCATCAGACCGCTGGCATATACCCGCGAAAAAGACATTGAACGCTTTGCCGCGTTTAAAGATTTCCCGATTATTCCCTGTAATTTGTGCGGCTCACAAGAAAACTTGCAACGTCAAGCCATGAAAGTGATGTTGAAAACGTGGGATAAACAATTCCCTGGTCGCTTAGAAACTATTTTCACCAGTTTACAAAATGTCGCTCCTTCGCAATTAGCGGATACAAAACTGTTTGATTTTACGGGCTTGATGCTAGGACGTGAACAAGAGTTTGACTCAGAATCAGCGGGTTTAGAGATATTAGCGTAGGGGCGGATTGCATCCGCCCTTATAATAACTGCCTATTTGGAAATTGTATGACGGGCGTGTGCAACGCGCCCCTACCAAATTTTAATCAGCACAAGGAACGCTATGACTCCCATTCAATACATTAACCATCCCGACCAATTACCTAAACTGTGCGAACAAATACAACAAGCGTCTTGGATAGCTTTAGACACCGAGTTTTTGCGCGAAAAAACCTATTATCCTAAGTTTTGTTTATTACAAATTGCTACGCTTGATTGGGTTGCTTGTGTTGATCCAATTGCTTTGCCCGATTTAAACACGCTATTTGATGCGATTTACAACCCTGCTATCGTCAAAGTGTTTCACTCTTGCCGCCAAGATTTAGAAATTTTTTTCCAAATCATAGGCAAATTACCAGAGCCTATTTTTGATACTCAAATCGCCGCTCCGCTATTAGGTTTTCAGGATAATCCTGGTTATGCCATGTTGGTTTCTAGTTTTTTAAATATTAATTTAAGCAAAGCCCATACCCGTGCTGATTGGAGTAAACGCCCCTTAAGCAACGATGAAATCGACTATGCTGCTGATGACGTAATTTATCTTTGTCAGATATATCAAATCATGACCCAGAAATTGACGGAACTAGGGCGTATTGATTGGTTAACACAAGACTTTGCTGAACTGAGCAATCCTGCTCATTACCAAGTGCAGCCAGAAAAAGCGTGGCTACGCATTAAAGGGCAAAATAAACTCACGGGCAGACAATTATCCATTATTCAAACCGTCGCCGAGTGGCGTGAAAAAACGGCTCAAGCTGAAGATAGACCGAAAAATTGGCTATTGCGTGATGAATTACTGTTTGATATAGCCAAACTTCAACCTGAAACGGTCACTGATTTAGCGGCAGTACGCGGCATCAATGAACGCGCAGTGCAGCGTTATGGCAAAGAATTGTGTCAATTAATAACCGTCGCTAAAAATCGCCCCCCCATCGCACTAACGATTAAAGACCGCCCTGCTAAAAAGACTCAGCAACAAGAGGCGATATTGGACATTCTAACGGCTTTGGTCCGAATAAGAGCGGAAGAAAATGAATTAAACCCCACTATTCTCGCCTCACGCAAAGACCTAGAAGCCTTGTTATTTAACGGTGATGAGGAATGCCCATTACTCCACGGCTGGCGATACGCTATGGCAGGACGTGAATTAGTCGGCTTGTTAAAAGGTGAGTTATTACTGGGGATTGAGGCAGATCGCTTGTCGATTATTGCTAATAGTTAAGTAGGTTGATTTGTTGCTTTTTGGCAATCCAATCTGGTTTAGTAGGTCAGAAACATCCAAGCGTAGCGTGGGGTGGATGTTTCTGACAACTCCGCATTTTGTCGGAAATGCCTATTTTTGCTTTCGCTCAAACAGGCTTATTCCGCCCTACATGGCTAAACACGTTCAGACGTGATGAACTTACATTACAATTTTTTTACTTTTTCCAACACCGCCAACGCATGACCGTCAGGGACTACACCATATTCCACATCTGCTAACACGCCTTGTTTGTCAATGATAAAGGTAGAGCGTAAGACCGCCATGCTTTTAACACCTTCTTTTTCGCGCTCTCGCCATACATTATACAATTCACACAGTTCGCCACTGGTGTCGGCTAATAACTCCAGTTTTAAGCCATATTTGTTGATGAATTCACGGTGACTGGCGCAAGAATCTTTGCTGACTCCGATAATAACCGTATCTAACTGGACAAATTGTTCGGCGTACTGGGTAAATTGGTTGGCTTCAATAGTGCAACCAGGGGTATCGTCTTTGGGATAAAAATAGAGAACGACATTTTTTTTACCCGCGTAATCTGACAAGCTAATCGGTACATCATTTTGATTTGGTGAGGTAAACAGCGGTGCAGTGTGTTGTTTTTCTAACATAAAAGCCTCCAGTTTGTTGGTGAATCCGTCTACACAGACGGCACAGTTAGCATCATAGTGAGCAAGGTCTTGAAAGTCCAGCGATTAGCGAGTATTCATTTTTATGATTTCTGTGATCAGTAACACCCTAAATTAGTTAAATAATACCAAAAAAGTTGCCATTAAGGCTAGTTTAAGACTTGCTACGTTAGAATTAACTCAGGTTGAGGGTAAAAACCACTGCCTTTAAAAGGACTATAACAAGATAAAGCACTGTGGATGATTGTCATTTTTAGATAACCACAAGGCTTTGTACGAAATAACTGACAACCAGTTATTGACGAGCGATTTTAAATAAACAGAGGTTTTACCATGAAAAATAAAGTCAAGTTAGCAATTTCAACGATTGTTTTATGTAGTTCTGTCTCAACGGCTGAGGCGGCTAAACACCACTCGATTAGTAGTCATTCTAAGCATCCAGCCACAGCACATAAAACCAGTTCTTCTTCAAAAAGCCATTCAAAACACTCACACACCACGCATTACGCGTTAACAAACCATAGACACAGATTTGATGATGATGTGGCATCAAGCGACTCTCATTCAGGCAGTGCTTCTTTATACAGTGAACGGCTTCATGGTAGAAAAACCGCTAGTGGTGAGCCTTATGATATGTACGCGTTAACCGCTGCACACAAAACGTTGCCGTTGCGGTCTTATGTTGAAGTCACCAATTTACGCAATAATCGTAGCGTGGTTGTTCGCATTAATGATAGAGGTCCTTTTCATAGCAATAAGATGCTAGATCTTTCTTCCGCTGCGGCAGAAAAACTGGGTATTGAAGGCGGTTCTGGACAAATAAAAATCACGCCTCTGGCTATGAATTAATTTTTATCGACAGGCAAGCCAACAAACATAAAACACGCATGATACAATAACGCCATGTTTTATTGAGTCCACAACTAGAAATGACACTTTTTAAGAGTTTTATCCCGTTTTTATTTTTTTTATCCACTGTCGCCTTTCAGGCAAATGCAGAAACCGCTGAATCCTTAACACCCGCCGCGCCAACTATCGCGGCGAGTGCTTACATTCTACAAGATTTCCACACTGGCAAAGTATTAGCAGAAAACAATGCCGATACTAAGCTCGCTCCCGCAAGTCTAACCAAGATTATGACGGTTTATGTGGCGTTAAAAGAAATCAGTAAAGGGCATTTACATCTCACAGACCTAGCGACTATCAGCCAACGAGCGCGTGATGCCTCTGGTTCGCGTATGTTTCTTGAGGTCAAACAGCAAGTTAAAGTTGAAGAGCTATTAAAAGGCATCATTATTCAATCAGGTAATGATGCCAGCATTGCCTTAGCTGAGCATATCGCCACCCAAGAAAGTACATTTGCCGATATGATGAATCAACAAGCTGCGCAACTGGGCATGAAAAACACCCATTTTCAAAACAGTGATGGGCTACCTATTGAAAATCACTACACCACCGCGCGTGATTTAACCACGCTCACCAGTGCATTAATCAAAGAGTTTCCCGAATACTATCCATGGTTTTCACAAAAAGAATTTACCTTCAACAAAATCGTTCAGCATAACCGTAATTTATTGCTAGGTCGTGATGAATCGGTTGATGGCGTTAAAACTGGATTTACCGATGATGCAGGTTATTGTTTAGTCGCCTCTTCGTTACGCGAAGGAATGCGCTTGATTTCGGTGGTGATGGGAACAAAAAGTTCCAAGGCGCGTGCTGATGAAAACCAAAAATTATTAAACTACGGCTTTCGGTTTTTTGAATCGCATCGTCTGTATGAAGGTAAAAAATCGTTAAAAGATGCAAAATTATGGAAAGGTGCGGACAACACAATACCTCTAGGTTTAGCGGAAGACCTTTATGCCACTATTCCCCGTCGTCATTACGATGATCTAAAAGCCACGATTGTGGTCGATAAAAAAATTACTGCCCCTGTTAAAGAAGGCGATAAGTACGGTTCGGTGAATGTTGAGCTTAAAGGTGAAATAGTCTCGCAAAAAGACTTAATCGCCTTAAAGTCGGTAGAGAAAGGCAATGTTTTTTACCGTGCCTACGACAGTATTATGATGATGATGGGGAAATCTGATGAAAAATAAAATAGTCTATTTAAATGGTCAATACTTGCCGTTAGACCAAGCACAAATATCGGTCATGGATCGCGGATTTTTATTTGGTGATGGTATTTATGAAGTCATTCCCTGTTATTTTGGCAATTTATTTCATTTTCAAGCCCATTTAGATAGACTTATCGCCAGTCTGGAAGGGATTTGCATGGTTAATCCTTACAGTGCCGAGCAATGGCTAGAGATTTTTAAACCTTTGATGGATGTTAGCAAAAATCAATACATCTATTTGCAGATTACACGCGGTGTTGCACCGAAAAGAGATCATGCGTTTCCAGAAAATATCCAGCCCACTATTTTTGCGATGTGTTCTGATATTCTCCCTTTTGCAGGACTTGAAACAGGCGTAAAAGCTATCACCCTCGATGAAAGTCGCTGGCAGTTTTGCAATATTAAATCCATTAATTTGCTGGCTAATATTCTGCTACGCCAACAAGCAGTAGAACAAGAGTGCGCCGAAGCGATTTTAGTTAATCGTGATGGGTTTGTCACCGAAGGCGCGGCGAGTAATGTATTTGCCGTTATTAATGGCGAATTAGTCACGCCACCCAAGTCCAATAGTATTCTAGCGGGTATCACGCGTGATGTGATTTTAGAGCTTGCTGAAAAAAATAATATTCCACACCGTGAAGATAGCATTTCTTTAGATGCGTTAAAAACCGCGACTGAAATTTGGGTCACTAGCTCAACACGCGAAATTATTCCTGTTGTTGAATTAGACGGTCAACGCGTAGCCGATGGTAAGGTTGGTGCAGTTTGGCACAAGGTAAACAGTATTTTTCAAGCCTACAAACAATCGCTGTTATGAGTGAAGAAGAAACTCTTTTTGAATTCCCTTGTGAATTTCCCATTAAAGCAATGGGAAAAGCAGACGTTGAATTGCCTGTGGTGGTGACAGAAATTGTGCGTCGCCATGTGCTAGAAGTTGACGAAGCCGCGATAAAAACTCGTCATAGCAAAGACGGCAATTTTATTTCCGTGACTGTCATTATCGAAGCCACTAGCAAAAAACAGCTCGATGCCATTTATCAAGATTTAACCGATCATCCCCACGTTTTAATGTCGTTGTAAGGGTACGCAATGCGTACTTTACGCGCCATCATCACTCGTGACCTAGGCTTGCAAGACTACACAACCGTCTGGCAAGCCATGCAAGACTTCACCCTACAACGCACTGCCGACACGCCCGATGAATTGTGGATAGTCGAACATCCAGCGGTTTATACCCTCGGCTTAAACGGCAAGCGTGAACACTTACTCAATACAGGCGATATTCCCGTCATTCATTGCGACCGAGGTGGACAAGTCACTTACCACGGACACGGACAAGTGATTATTTACACCTTGCTGGATATTAAACGCCTCAATATTAATATCCGCCAATTAGTCAGTTTATTAGAACAAACCATGATTGACACCCTCGCCTTTTACGGTATCGAAGCTATTGCCAAAGCCGATGCACCAGGTGTTTATGTGCAGGGTAAAAAAATTGGTTCGATTGGCATTCGTATCAAAAACTCATGCAGTTATCACGGCTTAAGTTTCAATAATAATATGGATTTAACACCATTCAATTATATTAATCCCTGTGGCTATAAAAACCTACAAGTCACTCAATTAGCCGATTTAGGTATAACCATCAGCACCCCAGAACTTGCCGCCTTCATGAGTCACGTTATCAACACACAGTTGACCTAAAACGCATTGAACATTATCAATATTTTGTATATAGCTAACCTCTGTACATGACAAAAAATAGCCCATTGAAATACTGGCAAAATACTGATGTGGCTACACTAAACAGGACACGTTCCTATAAAATTTGTAACTACTCAGCCCCATCCAAATTGAAGCAAATCAAACGGATTGAGATGATTCAGTTTACGGATTTCCCATAAGGGGCGGATGATGCAAAAAGCCTCAGAGCCACCAATGGCTCGAAAACCACCAGTGACTTTAAGTTTGACTTTCACAGGACGCACTAGGCGTTCGGCGGAGTTGTTATCGAAAGGGATACGCCAATCGATGAGGAATCGCCAGACTTCGGTTTTAAAATCACGCAGTCGAATGAGTAGGTTGGTGGCGGTGTACGCCCTTTGTGTCCTGATTCGTGAGGACGTATTGGAAAGGAGGTGATTCCAATGGCGATTTTTTGGTCATAACGACGCAGTAAGTCGGTGATGGTTTCGGTAGGCAGTGCAGTTTTGCCTTCACACAGGGCAATCGCCCAGTCCTCGCCTGTGAGTTGTTCACAATAGCGGATTGCCAGCCGCATTCATTGCCTGCGTGCTGCGTTTTTCATGCACACTGTAGTGAACGTGGGTGGCGGCAACGTGCAGCCAGTGAAGTTTGCCATTCACCCGCAGCCCGCTTTCATCTTGTGTGCGACATCGGCGTTGATGAGGGCGTGTTGATTGGCGAGATAATCAGGCAGTAGATGGTCGCCGCTTGCCCTATCCAGTTCTGCACACTGCAAGTCGACGTTCATCGTGTTCAGAATTGAAAGTGTAATAAAGTGGATTATTTATGCAGATTAATTAGCGCAATATAGTCATACAGAGTGTGTACATTTTAATATTCTGTTTAGGATGGTATTTGGTTTGTAGGTTGGGTTAGGCGATAGCCGTAACCCAACATAATGCTTAATGGTTATTTAGCATATTTATCGATAGTAGTCATAATTCTCTGTGCAGCTATCTTTGCCTTTTCAGCCGAATCACATTTGCTGGCTGGAACGCGCTCAATATGAACACCTTCATGTTGAAGCATAGCAGTTCTATCATGTGCTTCTGCTGGTGTTTCTTGATGTACGGTGTCTCCATCTACTTCGACAACCATAGCTATGCCGTTATGTATAATAAAAAAATCAGGTTCAATACGGCGATAACTATCTCCGCCACGCACGAAAACAGGTAGCGGTGCAAACGATACTCCAAGTTCCTTCAAAGCACGATAGAGGTAAATTTCAGCCCAAGAGCGAAACAACAGACCATTTTCGGTAAGAGGAGCAACATTATCAGAGCGAACACGTCCTTGATTGGTAACTTTTCCTGCTAGCCAAGCGGCAGCTTTTTCACGCCATTGCTCGTCTTCCGTGGTGGCGGGTACGATTTTTACTTCATTAAGACAATCGTGAAACTTTACAAGAAAAACTTGTGCTTTATCACAAATAGCTTGCTCGATAAGTCCCATCCCATCTTGTAACTGAGGATAAAGGCTTAAGGATACATTGAGGTAGAGTGTGTAGTATGCTGTGCCACCATCTAAATTATCATAGTAAATCTGTATAAGTTCAGGGGTAGAGTAAGTTAGTACCGCAACTTCTCGTGTTGCTCCTTCGGATGCAAAAAGTCGAGCTAAAGTAAAGAGAATGGCTTCTGGATTATCGAAAAATTGAGTTTGCATAGTAATTTTAAGTGCATAGAATGGGTTGAGGTACGAAGCCCATCAATCGCGACAGATGGGCTTCCTTACGTCAGCCCATCCTATTTTGTTAGCGATTCAATCAAGCCACTTTCGGCATCGCTCTCAATTTCTCAACGACTTTGTCGCCAAATTCACTGGTGCTAATCATCTTAACTCCGCTGTCGGCTTTCGATAAATCAGCGGTTGAATAGCCATCGGCGAACACTGCTTGCATGGCTGCCCAGATGTTTTTGGCCTCTGCTTCCATACCAAAACTGTTTTCCAGCATCATGGCAACTGAGCCTATCATGGAGTAGGGATTGGCAATATTTTTGCCCGCAATGTCAGGAGCAGAGCCGTGTGAGGGTTCGTAATAAGCTTTTTCATCGCCGATACAGGCAGAAGGCATTAAGCCTAATGAGCCTAAAATACCACCACCTTGGTCGCTTAAAATATCGCCGAACATATTTTCCATGACCATGACATCAAATTGCGTGGGTTTTAGGCATAAGTTAGTGGCGGCTGAATCGACTAATTGATGATAGACGGTGACATCGGGGTATTCTTTTGCCACTTCGTCTAAGATTTCATTCCATAAAACGCTGGATTTTAACACGTTGCTTTTGTGAATATTGTGCAGGGTTTTTTTACGTTTTTGTGCCAGTTTAAAGGCTTGGTGCAGAATGCGGCTGATTTGTAACTCGTCATATTCCAGCGTTTCTTTGACATAACGCAAGCCTTGTTCATTGATACCCATTTCTTTGTTACCAAAGTACAAGCCACCAACTAATTCTCTGACCATAATAATATCAATGCCTTCACCGATAATTTCAGCTTTTAATGGCGAGAAATGCGCGAGAGCTTTCGGTAAAGACACGGGTCTAAAATTAGCGTAAGTGTTGTAACGGCGACGCATAGGCAATAACGCGCCACGTTCGGGTTGTTTGTCGATGGGAATTTGTTTGGATTCTTCATGACTTAAACCAATTGGACCTTTCAAAATGGCATCGGCGGCATCGCAAATATCAATGGTGGATTGTGGAAACGCATCGCCAAATTCAAAATACGCACACGCACCAAACGCAGCGGGCATTAATTCAAATTTAACATCGTTGCGTTCTTCAACGACTTTAAGCACTTTAAGGGCTTCCTGAGTGATTTCAGGACCAATACCATCACCCGCTAATACTGCGATTTTATAACTTTTCATGTCTGCCTTTGATGTCTATTTGAAATTGACGAAGTTGGATTTTACAAAACTGTTCATTTTACTTTATTTTTAAGCTCTGTTTGGCGTTAGTGTTTAAAAATCTACTCTATATCAACATATTTCAAAGGGATTAAGAGTTATTATCTGTAACTAATTAAATAATAACTGTCGATTTATTGATGGTTAAGAGCTTAGCTATAAAGTAAACAGCTAAGCTGGAGGGTTTACCTTAATAAGCTTACATACCTTATTGATGTTATGTGGTTGTGCTTTAATTTATCGATAAGTGACAGGTAAGTCATGGTCAAAAAGGCAGGAATATAAGTGAAATCATTCTTGACTATGCAGGGTTTGGAATTTATAGTGCCTAGTGAGTGGTGCAAAGTAGTGTAAAGTGGTTTTTATTGGGGTGATTTTTTGTTTCGTGGTATCAGCTCAATTAATTTGGATGATAAAAGTCGATTGGCGATTCCAACGCGTTAGCGCGAAATGCTGCGCAACTGTGCTGAAGGACAGCTTATTGTTACTGTTGCAGTGAATGATCGTTGTGCGGATGAAAAAAGTTATTTATGGCTTTATCCACTACCCAAAATGGGAAAAACGTGAGCAAACTATCAGCCAATTGCTCACTTTAAATAAAATGGCAGGTAAGTTAAAACGATTTGTCATCGGCAGTGCCTCTGAATGTGAAATGGATGGACAAGGTCGTTTGTTATTACCCGAAAACACAGGAACTTTGCACGGATGGATAAATATTGTATGTTAGTTGGTCAGCTTAATAAATTTGAACTGTGGAATGAGCAGGCATGGCTCGCCAAAGAAAATGAATGGCTAAATAACGATGACAATGATGGTTTTGAAGAATTAACCACTTTATCTTTTTGACGGGAGATTTGTTAATGGAGCATTTACCCGTTATGTTTGCAGAAGCACTGCAACAGTTGGCAATTAAAAAAGACGGCATTTATCTGGATTGTACTTTTGGGCGTGGTGGACATAGCTTAGGAATTTTAAATTTATTGGGTGAACAAGGGCGATTACTGGCTTTTGACCGTGATTGGGATGCCATAAATTCAGATTATGCCCAAACATTGCAAAAAGATGAACGTTTTAAATTAATTCATGCGTGTTTTTCTGAGTTGGAAAATACCATTGCAAACGAAGGACTGTTAGGCAAAATCGATGGTATTTTAATTGATTTGGGCGTGTCTTCGCCGCAACTTGATAATCCAGAAAGAGGTTTTAGCTTTTTGCGTGATGGTCCTTTGGATATGCGCATGGATGGATTATCAGGGGTTTCGGCCGAACAATGGCTAGCTAATGTTGATGAAAAATACTTGGTTAAGATTTTATTTGAGTATGGCGAAGAGAAATTCGCCCGCCGTATTGCTAAAGCTATTGTTGAAACAAGAGCAATCATTCCGATAAGCACGACTCGACAATTAGCTGACTTGATTGCCCAGACTATTCATACCAGAGAAAAACACAAACATCCTGCAACGCGCACGTTTCAAGCCATTCGCATTGAAATTAATCGCGAGTTGGATGAATTAAAAACTGTGTTGCAACAGTCTGTTCGTGTGTTAAAGCCTGAGGGTCGATTGGTCGTTATTTCATTTCATTCATTGGAAGATCGAATTGTCAAACGCTTCATTAAGGATGAATCAGGGGCTAAATACAATCCTAGTAGACTGCCTATTAAAGAAGTAGATATGGCTAAAGGGTCATTAAAAAAAATTGGTAAAGCTTTAAGTGCTGAACAACTAGAGGTCAATGAAAACCCTAGATCACGCAGTGCGGTGATGCGTGTTGCAGAGAGACTTGTATGATAATTCATCGGCTATTGGGGGTATTGACCACCGTGCTTATTTTTAGTGCCTTGGCTGTTATTTATAGCAAATACCATTCACGACTGATTTTTATCGAAATTCAAAAACAAGAAAGGGAATTGGATCAGCGTGAAGTTGAGTGGGGACAAACGCAATTGGAAGTGACGACATTCTCAGAGCAAAATCGAGTTGAGTTGGTTGCCCGCGAGAAATTGAAACTGGTCTTGCCGTTACACGAAAAAATTATTTATATAAAGCCGTAAATGTTGGATTTTCGAGGCAACAACGAGGTCAAAAAACCGATAAGGGATTTTTCGGGTAGGCGAAAAATTCTCATTTTTTTTATGATGACTTGCATGGCAGTATTAGTAGGTCGAGCTGTCGATTTGCAGGTATTTAATAAGCAATTTCTCAAAGATCAAGGTGATATGCGGCTGGTTGATGATGAACCGATATCTGCATACCGAGGGATGATTAAAGACAGAAGCGGTGCGCCATTAGCGATTAGTACTCCTGTTGTGTCTATCTCCATCAATCCACGCGAGATTAATATGGATGACAAAAATCAGCTTAAGCAATTGGAGAAAGCACTCAGAGATAGTCAGCCAGGCGTAGCATTGACCGATGCCCAAAAAGCCAGTGTGTTGAGCGATTATAAAAAGCAAAAATTGCTGAAAATCGCTCTTATGGAGAAATTGCTTGGCTTGCCTAAGGATAAGGTGCTGGATATGATTAAGGATGACACACACAAACAGTTTGCTTACATAGCACGACAGATAAATCCAGATATTAGTGAGCAGGTTAAAGCCTTAAAGCTAATTGGCGTTTATTTTGATCGGGAATTTAAACGCTTTTATCCAACAGGCGGTGTGACGGCACATTTAGTGGGTTTTACTGACCTCGATGATGTCGGACAAGAAGGCATCGAAGCAGGTTATGAACAGCTATTAAAAGGATCATCGGGTAGTAAACGAGTCATTAGAGATGGATTGCGGCAAATTATTGATGACGTTGAAAACATTAAAGAACCCGTGTCTGGAAAAAATATTGAGTTAAGTATCGATCAACGTATTCAATATTTGGCGTATAGAGAATTACAGGTAGCAGTGAACGCTAACCACGCTAAATCAGCCAGCTTAGTGGTGATGGATGCTAAGAATGGTGAAATTTTGGCAGCGGTCAATCAGCCTACGTTTAATCCCAACAGTCGAAAAGATTTAAAAGAAAGCTTGTATAGGAATAGAGCATTAACCGATATATTTGAACCTGGTTCGACCGTTAAACCTTTTGTGGCAGCGGCGGCGTTAGATGGCGGTTATGTTAGCCCTAACACGGTTTTTTATACCAACGGTAGTTATCAAGTTGGCAAAAATGTGGTCAAGGATGTACACAACTACGGCGCGTTGGATTTAATGCACGTTTTAAAAAAATCCAGCAATATTGGTGTGACTCAAATGGCGTTAAAAATGCCGCCTAAATATTTTTGGAGTGTTTATAAAAAACTAGGTTTTGGCAGTTCAGCAGAAGCAGGACTTAAAGGCGAAGCCAGTGGACGTTTATTGGATTATAAAAAATGGCATGATTTTGACCGTGCAACCATGTCCTTTGGTTATGGTTTGAGTGTTTCAGCTGTGCAGTTGGCGAGATCTTATACCGCTTTAGCAGATGATGGTATTTTACACTCAGTTAGCTTACTTAAGCGTGACGAAGATGACAAACCACAGCGGGTATTTTCCGCTAAAACCGCCAAGACTATTCGAGAAATGTTAGAAAATGTGATTATGAAAGACGGTACAGCCTATGAAGCCAGAGTGGATGGTTATACGGTTGCGGGTAAAACAGGCACAGTAAAAAAATCTAGCGGTAGTCATGGTTATAGCAGTAATAGTTATTTTGCGGTATTTGCAGGCATGGCTCCTGCCTCTAACCCGCGTTTGATTATTGTCGTGATGATTGATGAACCGTCCGCAGGTCAATATTATGGTGGTCTGGTGTCAGCTCCTGTGTTTTCTAAGGTGATGACAGGTGCGTTACGTTTACTGAATGTTGCACCCGACCAAGAAGAAACCATGCCTATTTTGCTAACGCGGCAAACACAATAAAACAGTCTTTATGAAATTATCAGAGTTATTAGCAGGTTTTGCTTTATCTTCGACTACCGATTTACACGCGGTTAATGACATTACAGGATTAAGTTTGAATAGCCGTGCTGTTGTTGCTGGCAATGCTTTTATTGCTCTAGCAGGTTCTAAGCAACATGGCTTAAGTTATGCCAAACAAGCGATTAGCCAAGGTGCGAGTGCAATTATTTTTGATCCAGAAGGTGGTGGCAAGGAATTATCCGAAAATTCACAGAGTACTGTGCCGATGATTGCCATAGACAATCTAGGCTTAGTGTTAGGTGATATTGCCGCTCGATTTTACGGCGATCCGTCTTCATTAATGACGGTGATTGGCATTACTGGCACCAATGGAAAAACCTCATGCAGTCAGTTTTTAAGTCAAATGCTGGAGGATTGCGGCATTATCGGTACCTTAGGTTGGGGTGAATGGGGTAATCTGCATAAAACCTTGAACACTACCCCTGATGCGTTGGCGATACAAAGTATATTTGTACAACTGTTAACCACTGGCAAAAAAACAGTGGCGATGGAAGTCTCATCGCATGGTTTGGAGCAGGGTAGGGTGAATGGCGTTCGTTTTAAAGGTGCTGTGTTTACCAATATTAGCCGCGATCATTTAGATTATCACGGTTCGATGCAAAGTTATCTACAAGCTAAACTGACATTATTGCAAACACCCGATTTAGCGTTTGTGGTTGTTAATTTAGATGATGCCTATAGCGAACAAATTTTGGCAGCAGTTCCTGATACCGTGCGAGTATGGGGCATCACTCATGCTAAGGATTCATCGAAGGCGATGCAAGTGCATGAACAAATTAGGGCAAAAAATATTATCAATAAGCTAGACGGCATTGAATTTGACGTGTGTTGGCAAACTGAAACTCACAATGTGACGATTCCGCTTTATGGTGATTTTAATGTTGAGAATGTGTTGTGTGTGTTGGCGGTGATATTGGCGTTGGGAGCTTCATTAAGCGAGGCGACAAAAAAACTGGCAAAGCTACAACCCGTAGCAGGGCGTATGCAGCAATTTGGCGGTGACGATCAGCCATTAATTTTTGTTGATTATGCTCATACGCCAGATGCACTGGACAAGGTGTTAAGCAGTGCTAGAAAACATTGCCAACAGGATTTATGGGTAGTATTTGGTTGTGGCGGTAATCGGGATATGGGTAAACGTCCGCAAATGGGAGCGTGTGCTGAACAATGGGCAGATAAGATTGTTGTGACTGATGATAATCCACGTTTTGAAAATGGCTTGGATATTGTTAATGCTGTTTTGGCAGGCTGTAAAACCCCTGATAAAATTGAAGTCATACAAAACCGAGAACAAGCGATACACAGCGCGATTAGCAGAGCAAAAGCAGGCGATTGCATTGTGATTGCGGGTAAAGGTCATGAAGATTATCAAGAAATTAATGGGCAGAGCATTCCCTTTAGTGACAGTGATTGTGTACGAAATGCACTAAGTATGAGAGCTAAATAATGGAAATGACGCTAAGTGAGTGCGCAAAAATAGTACAAGGCACATTGATTGGCGAAGATGTCAGTTTTTCTTCGGTGAGTATTGATACTCGTGCTATCAAGCCTAAGCAATTGTATATCGCCATTAAAGGCAAAAACTTTGACGGCAATGATTTTGTTGATCTTGCACAGCAAGCAGGCGCGATCGCGGCTATCGTACATAAAGGTGCTAATACCAGTTTGCCGCATATCGTGGTCGAGAATACTTCCCTTGCCTTGGCGCAATTGGCTGGCGCGTGGCGAAAAAAACTAGCAGTTTCTGTGGTCGGAGTAACAGGCAGTAACGGTAAAACGACAGTTAAAGAAATGATAGCGGCAATTTTGGCCGTTAATCACCAAGTATTATTTACCCTAGGCAATTTGAATAATGACATAGGCGTACCGTTAACTTTATTGCAACTGGATGAGCAACACCGTTATGCGGTGATTGAAATGGGTGCTAATCACCCAAAAGAAATTGAATACAGTAGCACTTATGCCGCCGCCGATGTTGCAGTCATTACCAATGCAGGCGCGGCACATATTGCAGGCTTTGTTAGTGTCGAGGGTGTAGCGCAAGCAAAAGGCGAAATTATTGAAACGCTTAAAACCGATGGCGTGGCGATTTTAAATAGGGACGATGATTATTTTGATTATTGGCAGGGCATTGCTGGCAATAAAAAAATAATCTCCTTTGGGTTGAATGCTTACGCCGATGTGACAGCCAGTGCTATTCATACAAGCATTCAAGATAATGCCTTTATAACCAGTTTCAGCTTGTTTTATGCACAAACGGTTATTAGCATAAATCTTAAGCTTGCAGGTCAACATAATGTTGTAAATGCCTTGGCAGCGGCAGCGGCGTGTATTGCTTTAGGTGTCAGCTTTGAGCAAATTAAACAGGGCTTAGAAAGCGTAAAGCCTGTCACTGGACGTTTACAACCGTTAGTCAGTCGCTTAGGTAATATTGTTATCGACGATAGTTATAACGCCAATGCTGCATCACTCAAAGCGGGTTTAACTGTGTTAGTCGATTGTTCGACTAAACCTTGGCTAATTTTAGGAGCGTTTGGTGAATTAGGCGAAGACAGTGTAAAAATACACACCGAAATAGGCGAGTTGATAAAAGCCAGTGGTGTGCAACGATTACTGGCAATAGGTGATGATGCCAGTTATACCGTACAAACTTATGGTGAAGGCGCGAGTTTTTTTGACTCACAAGATGAGTTGATAGCCGCGTTAAGAAAAGAACTTAAAGGGGATGAAACTCTTTTAATCAAAGGCTCACGAGCGCGGCGTATGGAAAATGTAGCTGCCGCTTTGATTGATAATTTTAGGATGTAAACGATGTTACTGTATTTTTCAGAATATTTAATGAGCTTTGATAGTAGTTTTCGAGTCTTTCACTATCTGACTTTTCGCGCCATTCTTGGCGCATTAACGTCATTAACCATTGCTTTTATTATTGGTCCTGTGATGATTAGAAAGTTAAGTAGCAATAAAATTGGGCAAAGCATTCGTGAATTAGGTCCACAAAGCCATTATGAAAAATCGGGTACACCGACGATGGGCGGCACATTAATCTTGGTGGCTATTGCTATTAGTACCTTGTTATGGGCAGATTTAAGCAATCGCTATATTTGGGTGATTTTGTTGGTGACGATGGGTTACGGTGTGGTCGGTTTTATTGATGATTATCGAAAAGTCGTCAAGCGCAACAGTGACGGCTTATCGGCGAAAGCAAAATATTTTTGGCAGTCGGTGATTGGTTTAGGTGCGGCAATTTTCCTGTATAAAACGGCGGTACTGCCCGCAGAAACCCAATTTATCATTCCATTTTTCAAAGATGTGATGCTCAACATGGGCTGGACATACATCGTTTTTACTTATTTTGTCATTGTCGGCACCAGTAATGCGGTCAATTTAACTGACGGGTTGGATGGACTGGCAATTATGCCAACCACAATGGTCGCTGCTGGGTTAGGAGTTTTTGCCTACTTATCAGGTCATGTTACTTTTTCAGAATACCTAGCGATTCCCTATTTACCGAACGCGGGTGAACTTATCGTATTTTGCTCCGCGTTAGTGGGTGCTGGATTAGGTTTCTTATGGTTTAACGCCTATCCAGCGATGGTTTTCATGGGTGATGTCGGCGCGTTAGCGTTAGGTGCTGCTTTGGGTGTATTGGCAGTGTTAGTTAGACAGGAAATCGTGTTAATGATTATGGGGGGAGTGTTTGTCATGGAGACACTGTCAGTTATCATACAAGTTGCCTCGTTTAAATTAACGGGCAAACGGGTATTTCGTATGGCACCCATTCATCATCATTTTGAATTAAAAGGTTGGCCAGAACCGCGTGTGATTGTGCGTTTTTGGATTATCACCGTTATTTTAGTGTTGATTGGTTTAGCAACCCTCAAGTTGAGATAATAAATGGACAAGTCAATAATTCTCGACGCATTAAAAAAGCATTTTGCTTTAGATGCACAAAATTCCAAACTATTGGTAGTGGGTTTAGGTATTACGGGTGTTTCAGTTGCGCGTTTTTTGCATAAACTGGGGCTTGTATTTGCGATTATTGATAGTCGTGATAATCCGCCTATGGATGAGTTTTTCCAACAAACGCCCGATATTCCCGTTTTTACTGGCGGTTTTGATGAGGCGGCTTTTAAGGTTGCGACGCATCTAATTGTTAGTCCAGGTGTGTCGCTGCACGAAAAATCGATTGTCAAAGCACTTGCTAATGGTGCAACAATAATCAGCGATATAGATTTATTTGCCTGTTCTGTTACTGCACCTATTATCGCTATTACAGGTTCTAACGGTAAAAGCACCGTGACTACTATGTTAGGCGATATGGCAGCCGCCGCTGGTAAACGTGTTGCTATTGGTGGAAATCTTGGCAAACCCGCCTTGGATTTATTAGAAGACGACGCAGAGTTGTATGTATTGGAGCTGTCCAGTTTTCAGTTAGAACGCACCTCGGTATTGAATGCAGCGGCGGCAACCGTGCTGAATATCAGTGCAGATCATCTGGATCGACACGCCGATTTAGCGGACTATGCCAAAGAAAAACAGAGTATTTATCATGGTGATGGTGTAATTGTCATCAATGCCGACGATACTTTAGTCAAGGCTATGCAGGAAGCAGGACGACAAATAGTCAGTTTCTCTATTAAAGACAAAGCAGATTTTTATCTGGCTTATCAAGGCGAAACTGAATATTTGATGTACGAAACAAGCCCATTGATGCCATTGCATGAATTACCGCTAGAAGGTAGACACAATGCCGCTAATGCCTTGGCTGCGTTGGCATTGGGCGTAGCAGTCGGTTTGGATATTCCCGCTATGTGTTCAGCATTGAAAACCTTTAGAGGCTTAAATCATAGAATGCAGAAAGTGGCACATTTAAACGGTATTACTTGGGTTAATGATTCCAAGGCAACCAATATTGGCGCGTGTGTTGCCGCCTTAGAAGGCTATAACCGTAAAGTTATTTTAATTGCAGGTGGCGATGCCAAAGGCGCGGACATGGCTGAATTAACCCCTGCTATTAAAGAAAAAACCAAAAGTGTTGTCCTTATGGGTAAAGATGCAGACTTGATAGAACAAGCAATAGCTGGCTGTGTCCCTGTGCATCGTGCTGAAAATATGGTGCAAGCTGTACAAATAGCGGCAAGTCTTGCCAGTGATGGTGATAGTGTATTGCTATCGCCTGCGTGTGCGAGTCTGGATCAATATAAAAACTATCAAGACCGAGGCAATCAATTTGCCCTAGCGGTATTGGCATTAAGCTAATGCACAAGCGAATTAAAACTTCATTGGATGGACGATTTCATTTTGACACCGTACTAGTGCTGACCTGTTTGAGTTTAGTACTGATTGGTTTTGTAATGGTTGCTTCTGCTTCACTGCATTTGGGGGTAAAACTTACAGGTGATGCGTTTTATTTTCCGACTCGACAATTAATGCACATGGGTTTTGGCTTAGTGTTAGGTGTTTTGATTGCCGCAACACCGATGCGAGTTTGGGAAAAAAGTGGCTTAGTGCTGTTTATCATAGGACTATTGCTATTGATCGTTGTGTTAGTGCCAGGATTGGGTATTAAAGTTAATGGCAGTACCCGTTGGCTATCGGTAGGTGGCTTACGCATACAAGTGTCCGAAGTAATTAAGTTTTTTTCAGTTATTTATATGGCGGGTTATGTCACTCGTCATCAACAGTCGGTACAAGAATCAGCGTTTGGTTTATTTAACCCATTAATATTGTTTTCGCTGGCGTGTGTTTTGCTGTTACTCGAACCTGATTTTGGTTCATCCGTGGTGATTTTAATGATCGCTATGGGCATTATGTTTTTAGCAGGCGCGAAAATAGGGCAGTTTATTGTTTTATTGGGTTCAGTTGCAGTGTTGGTGATGTTATTGGTGTATTTTTCACCGTATCGCCTTAAGCGTGTGACTAGCTTTATGGATCCTTGGGCTGATCCTTTAGACACAGGTTTTCAACTTACGCAGGCACTGATTTCCTTTGGACGCGGTGAATGGTGGGGTGTGGGTTTAGGTAGCGGGGTACAAAAATTATTTTATTTGCCCGAAGCGCATACCGATTTTATCTTTTCTGTGATTGCTGAAGAACTGGGATTATTGGGTGTAATCACGGTGATTGGCTTATTTGCATTACTGGTCTGGCGAATTTTTGCGATAGGTGCGGCAGCAGAGCAAGCAGGACAACGCTTTTGGGCATTTGTCGCTTATGGTTTAGGAATATGGTTTGGTTTTCAATCCTTCGTCAATATGGGTGTTAATATGGGGCTATTGCCTACCAAAGGTTTAACATTGCCATTAATGAGTTATGGCGGCGGTAGTATGATGATTATGTGTTGCGCAGTTGCCTTACTATTTCGTGTTCATAGCGAAATTGTCGAACTGAATACTAATCCGTTACATAAGGGTAAAGGCATGAGAGTTTCACATGGTTAAGCGTATCGTGATTATGGCAGGTGGTACAGGCGGTCATATTTTTCCCGCATTAGCAGTTGCGCAATTACTGATAGAAAAAGGTTGGCAAGTAAGCTGGTTAGGAACACAAAAAGGGCTGGAAAGTCGAGTTATTCCTGAGTGTGGCATTGCGATTGACTACTTATCTGTTGCAGGTATACGCGGTAAAAGCGTGTTATCGAAAATAACCGCTGTGTTTGGATTATGTAAAGCCTGTTTTCAAGCAGCGATATTTTTGCGACAACGAAAACCCAATGTAGTGTTAGGCATGGGTGGTTTTGTTGCAGGTCCTGGCGGCTTAATGGCAAAATTATTGGGTATTCCTTTAGTAATACACGAACAAAATCGAGTGGTTGGCACAACCAATCGGTTACTGGCGCGTTTTGCCAATCAAGTGTTAGAGGCATTTCCTCTCAGTTTTAAAAAATCAACCAAGGCGATCTGTACAGGGAACCCGCTAAGAAAAGCTTTTTTAGAGCAGCTTGATGAGGAAAAATTGCTAGGGCAGGGCATAAAAATCTTGGTTATCGGTGGCAGTCAAGGTGCGCAAATACTCAATGAAGTTGTGCCTGAAGCTCTGAGTCTACTTGATTTCCCCTCTGTGCAAATCAGGCATCAAACAGGTATGGCGATGCAAGCGCAGGTTGCCAAGCGTTACCAAGAATTAGGTATTAATGCACATACCCCTGCCTTTATTAATGATATGGTTGTGGCATATCAATGGGCAGATATACTAATTTGTCGTGCTGGGGCAATGACAGTTAGTGAAGTTGCTGCCGTGGGCATTCCAGCCATTTTTGTCCCGTTACCCAATGCAATTGACGATCATCAAACGGCGAATGCCAACTACTTAACCGATGCAAACGCAGGCATATTACTGATGCAAAAAGACTTGAATGCAGAAAATCTAGCAAAACAAATAACCACGCTGCTTAAACACGCAAAAACTATAGGACTAGCCGCCAAGCAACTTGCACGTTTGGATGCAACAGAAGTAGTTGCCAGTTATTGTGTAGCGGAGGCAAAGTTATGAATGCCTCACAAGTGAAAATGATGGTACAAAAATTGGGTAATATTGACCGCATTCATTTTGTCGGTATCGGCGGCACAGGCATGAGCGGTATTGCCGAAGTATTATGTAACTTAGGTTACATTGTTTCAGGGTCAGATATTAAAGAAAGTGCTGTTACGCAACACTTGGCTGAGCTAGGGATTCGTATCGCCATAGGACACAAACGCGAAAACATCAACCAAGTCGATTTAGTGGTTGCTTCAACGGCAATAGATCGAACTAATGCAGAAATTGATGAAGCGTATCATCAACGTATTCCCGTGATTCCACGCGCTGAAATGCTAGCTGAACTCATGCGCTTTCGGTTTGGTATCGCAGTTGCAGGCACACACGGTAAAACCACCACCACCAGTTTAACTGCCAGTATTTTGGCAGAGGGCGGACTTGATCCCACTTTTGTGATTGGTGGGCGTTTAAACAGCGCGGGAACTAATGCCAAATTGGGTTTAGGAAATTATCTAGTAGCTGAGGCAGATGAAAGTGATGCGTCATTTTTATACTTGCAGCCAATGGTCGCAATCGTCACCAATATCGACCAAGATCACATGGAGACCTATCAAGGTAGTTATCAACGCCTAAAAGATACTTTTATTGAATTTTTGCACCATTTACCTTTTTATGGGCTAGCGGTGTTATGTATCGATGATCAAGGTGTGCAGGATATTTTGTCGCAACTGTCTAAACCTGTGATTACTTATGGTGTTCATGAAGATGCCGATGTGCGGGCTATCGATATTCAACAGCAAGGCTTGCACACTCATTTTACTGTATTACGCAAAGGTGATTATCCGCCATTGCGAGTAACGCTCAATATGCCTGGTTGGCATAATATGCTCAATTCATTGGCGGCGATTGCTGTAGCCAGTCGGTTGTCAGTTGCAGACAGTGCAATCATCAAAAGCCTAGGTGCGTTTAAAGGCGTTGGTCGGCGTTTTCAGTTACAAGGTGATGTGGCTATTGGTGATGGTAAACTCACCTTAGTTGATGATTATGGGCATCATCCGCGTGAGATTGCTGCAACATTGGAAGCGTTAAAACAAGCATGGCCTGATAGACGCTCAGTCATTGTGTTTCAACCGCACCGTTACACGCGTACCCGCGATTTATTTGAAGACTTTGCCCACGTTTTATCAGGCGTTGCGGTGTTGATTTTAATGGAAGTTTATTCGGCAGGAGAAACACCGATTGCAGGCGCAGATGGACGTGCATTAAGTCGTGCGATTCGCTTGCGTGGTCATGTTGATCCAATATTTTTGGAAAACTGGCAAGATTTACCCAGTATTTTAGCGAGTGTGGTAAAAGCCGATGATGTGATTTTAACCATGGGGGCGGGTAATGTTGGGCAGATTGCTAGCCAGTTACCATTCACGTTGGCAGAGGCATTATCGAATACATGAAGGGACGCTTATTAACGAATGAAAAACTGGCAAAATATACCAGTTGGCGAGTCGGTGGCTGTGCAGATCGTTTATATATGCCATTAGATCGTGCGGATTTGATTGAGTTTGTTGCGCAATTGCCTGCTAACGAACCCGTTTTTTGGATGGGGTTAGGCAGTAATTTATTGATTAGAGACGGCGGCATACGCGGTACAGTTATCAATACTAAAGGACGATTAAAAGCCATGCGCCGTACTGACGAGGGTGCGGTTTATGTGGAAGCAGGCGTACCTTGCGCTCATGTTGCGCGGTTTTGTGCTGAACAAGGTTTGGTGGGCGCGGAATTTTTGGCAGGCATTCCAGGCACGATGGGTGGCGCGTTAAAAATGAATGCAGGTGCATTTGGCGGAGAAACATGGACGTTGGTTAATCAAGTCGATATGCTAACGGCACGAGGTGAAGTGATAATTCGCTCGTCGCAAGATTTTACCGTTAGTTATCGTTCTGTAAAAGGTGAGGACGGCGAGTGGTTTTTAAGTGCTTTATTACAACTGCCTGAAGGTGATACCACCACCAGTCAACAAAAAATTAAAGGCTTATTGGAAAAACGCGCCCAAACTCAACCAACTAATCAACCGAGTTGTGGTTCAGTTTTTAAAAATCCAGAGGGTGATTTTGCTGCGCGGTTAATAGAACAATCAGGCTTAAAAGGTTACTGCATCGGTGGTGCCTGTGTATCAGAAAAACACGCTAATTTTATTGTCAATACAGGCAAGGCAACTGCCGCGAATATTGAAACACTCATTAGCTATGTACAAGCCAAAGTTAATGAGCAACACGGTGTAATGTTACGCACAGAGGTATGTATGGTCGGTGTGGCAGAGGAATAAATAAATGAATAAAAATCCAGAACAGTTTGGACGGGTCGCAGTAGTGATGGGTGGCACAGCGGCAGAAAGAGAAATTTCTTTGCGTAGTGGCACGGCAGTTTATCAAGCCTTAAAACAACAAGGTGTTGATGTGATTGCGGTTGATGTACAAGGCAGTTTAATCGATGCTTTGGTAGGTATCAGAATCGATAGGGTCTTTAATATCATACATGGACGCGGCGGCGAAGATGGTGTATTGCAAGGTGTACTAGAGGTTTTAGGTATTCCTTACACGGGTAGTGGCGTGCTGGCATCAGCATTAGCAATGGACAAATTAAGAACAAAATTGTGTTGGCAAGGCTACGGTTTGGTTACGCCTCAGTGGTTTTTATTAAAAAATGAAGCAGATTTAAATGCCTGTATTGAAAAACTGGGGTTTCCTGTTATTGTTAAACCAGCACAAGAAGGCTCTAGCATTGGCATGAGTAAGGCGAATAGCCGTGATGAGTTAGCAAAAGCTTTGCAAATCGCCGCTGATTATGATTGTGATGTCTATGCAGAAGCGTGGGTAACGGGTAAAGAGTATACTGTTGGCGTATTGAATGGCGAGGCATTACCTGTTATTCGTTTAGAAACACCCAATAGTTTTTATGATTATGACGCTAAATATCAGGCGACTACCACACAATACCATTGCCCTTGTGGGTTGGACGAGCAGCAAGAGCAAGAGTTACAAACACACGCTGTCACAGCTTGTGAGATAATTGGTATAAAAGGTTGGGCAAGAGTGGACGTATTTATTGATGCGGCAGGTCAATCACAATTGATTGAAGTCAATACCGTTCCTGGTATGACCGACCATAGTTTAGTACCGATGGCGGCTAAACAAGCAGGTATTGATTTTGAAACATTGGTGTGGCGAATTTTGGCAACCAGTTTAGGGTAAGGAGCAATGGCGGCTGCAAAATTTTTACTTGTAGCGTTACTGTGTGCAGGGCTGATTTCAAAATATGGGTTAGAGTCTATTCATGATCGATTAGTCACAGCACTACCTATTAAATATGTGAGAACAGAAGGCGTGTTTCGCTATTTAGGCAAAGACGAAGTAGAAACAGCATTGCAACCTTTAGTAAAAACAGGTTTTTTTGATGCCGATGTACAAGTCATTCACGCGGCTATTTCGTTATTGCCGTGGGTAGAATCGGCAACAGTCAAACGAGTGTGGCCTAATGCGATTGATATAAAAGTACGAGAAAGAAAGCCGTTTGTCCGTTGGGGAGAAAAAAGCCTGATTAGTGAAAAAGGAATAGTGTTTACCCCTAAGAGTATCGAACCTTTTGAAGATTTAATGATACTAACAGGTCCAGACCAGCAGCAAGTAAAAGTGTTGGAAATTATGAAAGGCGTTAAAACTGCTTTAGCAGATCAATCTTTTGAGATGGTTGAGTTTACTATCAATAATCGTTGGGCATGGAAGCTAAAATTAGCCAATGGTTTGGAAATATTATTGGGGCGTAATAATCAGTTAGAAAAATTACAGCGGTTTTTAAAAACCTTGACCGTATTACAACAAGAACAGATTGATGCGATGGAAATCGTTGACTTAAGGTATCCTAATGGCTATGCAGTTTCATGGAAAGCTGGAACACCTGAGTTTGACTGGAAAGCGATTGCAACTGGCACACAAAAAAGCACTACAGAGTAGAGAAAATGGCAAAAAAAACAGAGCGTAATTTAATAGTGGGTCTGGATATTGGTACATCCAAAGTTGCTGCTATTGTCGGTGAACTTGCCAGTGATGGTAGTCTTGAAATAATAGGCATAGGCTCTGCACCCTCACGCGGTCTTAAAAAAGGCGTGGTGGTTAATTTGGAATCAACCGTGCAATCTATACAACGAGCCATTGAAGAAGCTGAATTAATGGCAGGCTGTCAAATTAAATCAGTGTTTGCGGGTATTGCAGGTAGCCACATTAAAAGTCTTAATTCGCATGGTATCGTAGCAATTAAAGACAAAGAAGTAACCCAATACGACATAGACAGAGTGATAGATTCGGCGCGTGCCGTGGCAATTCCAGCCGATCAAAAGATTTTACATATTCTGCCGCAAGAATTTGTTATTGACTTACAAGGTGGAATAAAAGAACCCATCGGTATGTCAGGAATACGCTTAGAAGCCAAAGTTCACATGGTCACAGGCAGTGTTAGTGCCTCACAGAATATTATTAAATGTATTCGCCGTTGCGGTTTAGAAGTCGAAGATTTAGTTTTAGAGCAACTGGCTTCCTGCAATGCAGTGTTGACCGAAGATGAAAAAGAATTAGGTGTGTGTTTAATTGACATAGGTGGTGGAACTACCGATATTGCTGTCTATGCCGATGGTGCGATTAAACATACGGCGGTTATTCCTGTCGCAGGCGATCAAGTCACTAACGACATTGCTGTGGCACTACGAACACCGACAGTCAATGCCGAAGAAATTAAACGTAAATACGCGTGTGCGTTAACACAGTTAGCCGATGTTGATGGGACTATTGAAGTACCCAGTATTGGCGATAAATTACCGCGTAAAATTTCAGCGCAAAATTTGGCAGAAATTGTAGAGCCACGTTACGAAGAACTGCTACTATTAGTACAAGCTGAGCTACGCCGCAGTGGTTTTGAAGACATGATTGCAGGAGGTGTGGTTTTGACGGGTGGTAGCTCAAAAGTCATGGGACTTATTGATTTGGCAGAAGAGATTTTTCATGTGCCAGTCAGAATGGGCGGGCCACAAAACGTCACGGGATTAACCGAAGTAGTGAAAAATCCAATTCACTCTACGGGCGTTGGCTTGCTAATATATGGAAAAGACCATCAAAACTTGGCGGGCAGTACTGATGCCGAAGGTTCAGGATGGTTCGCAAAAATAAAGAATTGGTTTAATGGTAATTTTTAAAATAGCTTTGCATTGTACAGATTAAGGGGCAGTAAAATGAAATATGAATTAGTAGACACTTACAGCGAGACTGCCGTCATCAAGGTTATTGGTGTAGGTGGCGGCGGCGGTAATGCCGTTAATCACATGATTGACAGTAACATTGATGGCGTTGAATTTATCTGTGCAAATACAGATGCACAGGCATTAAGAAAATTGAGCATAGGCACAATTATTCAACTTGGGGTCGAATTGACCAAAGGTTTAGGCGCGGGTACCAATCCAGAAATTGGACGACAAGCCGCCGAAGAAAATAAAGAGCGTATCAAAGAAGTGCTACAAGGCGCGGACATGGTATTTCTAACCGCAGGTATGGGCGGTGGTACAGGCACAGGTGCAATTCCTGTTATCGCTTCCATCGCCAAAGAAATGGGCATATTAACGGTGGCTGTAGTCACTAAGCCGTTTCTATTTGAAGGTAAAAAGAAACAAGGCGTTGCTGAGCGTGGCATAGTTGAGTTGGAAAAATATGTTGATTCCTTAATCACCATTCCCAATCAAAAACTACTCCCCGTGCTAGGCAATAACGTTTCTTTATCGGATGCGTTTAAAGCGGCGAATGACGTATTACTTGATGCCGTACAAGGTATCACTGAACTGATTGTTCATCCTGGTATGATTAACGTAGACTTTGCCGATGTCAGAACCGTGATGTCGGGTATGGGTGCGGCGATTATGGGAACAGGCGCAGCATCAGGCGAAAATCGCGCCCGCGAAGCGGCTGAAAAAGCCATTGCCTGCCCATTATTAGAGGACATCAATCTGCAAGGTGCGCGAGGTATTCTAGTCAATATTTCTGCCGCCAACATGAGCATGGCAGAGTTTAGTGAAGTCGGTAATATCGTCCATGAATTCGCTTCTGAAGATGCTATCATCAAAATCGGTACCGCGATTGACTCAAGTTCAGGTGATGAAATTAAAGTCACCGTGGTTGCAACAGGCATGGGATTACCACCTGTACAAGTCAAAGCCACCGTTAAATCAATGACTCAAGCCAACTCAGGTGCGGTGAATTACGATGAATTTGATAAACCTACCGTATCACGGCAAAACCGCCAAGAAAATAGAGAAGGACGTACCTTATCTCAGCAACCGACAGGCGGCGATTTAGGTTATCTGGATATTCCCGCGTTTTTAAGACGACAAGCCGATTAGTTTCCTATCAAAAAAAGCCCGACTTAGTCGGGCTTTTTTTTGAGTTTATCTGCTATCGACTAGAGATTATTTATCGCTATAGCTAAAGCACAATAAAATGATGCCGTTCGTGGTGAGCTGTGAGCTGGTCGAACAGTCGAACCACATTCAAACTTCGACAAGCTCAGTGCGAACGGTTTTTTAATCAGTTTAAACTGCTTTAGTTATAACATTACCTCAGGTCGGCTATCCCATTCAGCCTTAATTTTCAGAATCTCAGGCAGGATGTACATAAAAACAGCCACCAATCTTTTATCCAAGTGAACACCAGCCATCTCATGCAGTGTCAGCAAAATGCGTTCTATTGGCCACGGTTCTTTGTAAGGGCGACGCATAGACAGTGCGTCAAATACATCGGCAATGGCAACGATGCGGGCTGATTCGGGTATCGCTTCCCCCGCAAGACCATTCGGATAACCACTGCCATCCCATTTTTCATGATGATTAAGTGCAATTTCGGCAGCTAGTTGAAATAAGGGTTCGCGACTGTTACTTAAAATAGTATAACCAATATGCGAATGTTGTTTCATGATAATCCATTCTTCGGCGGTCAATTTATCTGGCTTTTGTAGAATTGCATCGGGTATGCCAATCTTCCCTGTGTCGTGCATGGGTGCTGCCATTTGTAACAGTCTTGCACGGTCATCATTCCAGCCCGCCGCAAGAGCTAGAGAACGACTGTATGCCGCCATTCGCCAGATGTGTTGACCTGTATCGCTATCGTTATAATGCCCCGCTTCCCCTAGCATATGAATAGCATCTTGGCAGACGGCATCCAGTCGAGACGCACGCACCAAAGATAAATGTGTCTTCACACGAGCGCGGACAATGTTGGGGGAAATAGGTTTGGTAATGTAATCAACCCCGCCTGCATCAAACCCCGCTTGCTCGTCGCCTTCTTCGAGTAAGGAGGTCACAAAAATAATGGGGATATGTTTTGTTTCGGGATTCAATTTAAGTTGCTGTGCAACTTCAAATCCAGTCATATCGGGCATCTGCACATCGAGTAAAATCAAAATAGGCAATTGACTAGCTGCCATTGTTAATGCCTCAGCCCCATTACTGGCAAAAATTAATGGGTATTTTTCTTGCAGGGTATTTCGTAACAAAGCAAGATTAATAGGATCATCATCAACACATAATATTGGGTGGTTATATAACATATTTTATTCTTTGAGTAATTGGTTCGATAGCTAGAAGACTGGGGGTTATAAAATCGTGAGTTAGCTCTAACTTTACCAAAGATTTAACCCATTACCGATTAATACATACATACTTATTTCAGTCATTCTCAATTTTTGTTTGCTTGGTTTCCATCGCTGTTTCAGCATCAAGGTAAACATTGATAGCATCAATTGTTTCCGATAACAGGGCTGCGAAGCGACTACTTAAGGTGTTGACATCCCCTTCATTACTAAAAGCATCTTCAATCTCTTTGACCAGATGGGTGATGCGTTTCAGCGACAGCGCACCCGCCGCACTCAACAATTTATGGGTAATCGCCTTTGCCGCTACAGGATTACCGTCGAGTAGTTTATCATGAAAACATTCGGCATCTTGCTCATGTTGTTGCAAAAATAGGCGTAAAAATTCTTTGTAAAGTGTAACATCCCGCCATTTTTTTAAACCCTGTTCTATGTCAATCAAGGGTATAGTATCAATTGCTATCGTGGGACTCTGTAAAGTTGGCAGGATGTGGTCTTGTTTGCTTTGAATACTATGGCAAACGTGGCGTTCAACACAGGCGACTAGCTCATCCACGTCAAAGGGCTTGGCAATAAAATCATCCATTCCTGCTTCAAGTGCCGCCGTGCGATACGTTTTGAATGCCCCAGCCGTCAGTGCAATAATAGGTAAGCCATTTAGCTCAGGTAGAGTACGGATTTTTCGAGTAGCCGCGTAGCCGTCCATAATAGGCATCTGTACGTCCATCAGTACCGCATGAAAGTAGCTTGGTTTTGCTATAAGCAATGCAATCGCATCACGACCATTCTCTGTACATTCAACGTTAGCTTTTTCGCCAGTGAGAATTTGATAGGCAACGTTTCGATTAATCTCACTGTCATCAACTACCAGCAAATTTAATCCCGCTAGCCGTTCGCCATTCAAGAGCTGTTTATCTCGTTCACCTCGCTTTTTCTTGGTTTCCAATATCGCATTAAACAACGATAAATGGGTCACAGGTTTGGAAACAACGCCACCAGTAAGCCGACTAAACTGCTTTAATAGGCTATGACCCTCATCATAATTAGGACTCATGATAATAATTGAGCTGTGTTCCTTACATAACTGCTCTTGAATGTTAGTCACTAACTTAATACTATCACCTTCAAGTAGCTGCCAATCCAACAGTAGAAAGTCAAAATGATCCTTTTCTTTAGTCATCGCCAGTAATGCGTTTTCAACAGAGTCCACCGCTGTGGAACTCCAGCCAAGATCTTGCAGTATTGATTGAGAAATCCTACTCGTGGGAGCATCATTGCCAACAATCAACGCGCTCTGATTAAACGAAATAGACGGTGAATTGTCGTTAGACTTGCTCATCACTGCCAGTATTAATTCAAAGGAAAACTCACTGCCCACGCCAATTTCACTCTTGAGTTGTAATGTTCCGCCCATTAGTTGCACTAAGTTACGACAGATACTCAGCCCCAATCCCGTGCCACCATAAAGGCGATTGGTTGAATTATCAGCTTGAATGAACGGATGAAAAATGCTCTCCTGTTTGTCTAGTGCAATACCGATACCTGTGTCTCGCACTGAGAAGTGAAGATAAATGTGATCGCCTGTTGATACCGAGTCGATAACGCGAACTTCAACGATTATTTCGCCTTTTTCGGTAAACTTGACGGCGTTGCTAATCAGATTAAGCAACACCTGCTCCAAGCGAACTGGGTCTCCGATCACATAATCAAGATCTTTTGGCAGAGGTAAAATTTGTGCATTAATAGGTTTTTTAGCAACCAGCGTGGTCATTATATTAGCCACATTATTTAACAACTCAGGCAAGCAAAAAGTCACTGTTTCTATTTCTAAAAGATTTGCCTCAATTTTTGAAAAATCCAGACATTCATTAATGATACCGAGCAGAGAACGCCCAGCACCATCAATTTTCTTAACCATGTCACGCACATCGGGGCTAAGCGACTCCTTTTGTAACAAATAAGCCAAGCCGATAATGGCATTCATCGGGGTTCTTATCTCATGAGTCATATTAGCCAAAAAATTCGTTTTAGCCGTATTAGCCTGTTTAGCGATGTCCATTGCTAAGCTTAGTTCAGTGGTACGAGTGATTACCTGTTGTTCTAATGAGGCGTTGAGTGTTTGTAACTCAGTAGTGCGTCGTTCATCGAGTTGCTTAATTTTTTGAGCGACGGTTTTGATAATAGTGATGTCTTGATTGATCCCCACCATTTGTATTGGTGTGCCTGCTGTATCCCGTTCAAGTATTGCCGCTGCGTGAATATGGCGAATTTTACCATTATCAAGCACAATGCGGAATTCTGTATTGTATGATTTTTTACCCTCAACAGCATTCATGATTAAAGACTCAGTCTGTTCTCTATCGTCAGCATGAAGGCGGGATGACCAGAAGTCGTAGTATAACTCGGTTTTTTTCAGACTTTCAGGGGCATCATACAGCGTGAACATTTGTTCATCCCACAAGAGAGTATTGTCAGCCAAACGCCACACCCAAATACCCACATTCAAGGCAGTAATCGCCATTTTCATCCGTGCCAGTGTGGTTTGAACCTCTGTTTCAAGGTTTTTGCGAGTTCTAATATCGATAATGGTTGTTAACGTGAACTGTTCGGTGGCGGTCTGAATCGGACTTAACTGAATTTCGATGGGGACTTCAGTACCATCCTTATGCAATACAGACAAGTTTTGTTCACCAGACCAGAACGAGAGATTCTTTAAGGGTGTGTCATAATGCTGATCTGCTATGAAATACTGTTGTCGATAGTGATTTGGCATCAAAAAACTGATGTTTTGACCTAACAATTCCGACCTTTTATAACCAAATAAGTCAACTGCCTTTTGATTCAACAAGGTTATGATGTTTTCATGGTTGACCGTGATGATGGCATCGGGAATGGCTTCGATGGTTAATCGAAACAGATCTTCACTGCGTTTTTGCTCGGTAATATCGACGAGGGTATTTGCTACACCGATGATAGTACCCTTGTTGTCGTAAATCAGTGAGTACGACACCGCGACATCAATCATTTTCCCCGCACGCGTTTTGCGAATCGTATTGCTACGACCAACAAACTCTCCGCGCCTCATTGTGCGCAAAAAAGGCTCGATTTCTGGGAGAAATTCATCGGGAGTAATCAAGTCATAGACTTTTTTTCCGATGGCTTCCGTAGGCGAGTAATCAAACAGCCTGTCGGCGGCATTGTTCCAACTGGTAACAACCCCCTCCAAATCAAAGCTGATAATGGCATCATTGGCACTTTCAACAATTGCCGCGAGTCGCACTTGTTCGATTAAATCCTTCGCTTTACGCTGGTGATAAGTCAAATACAAGTAAACGAACACCGATAAAATAAACGCGAAAAAGCTAATAAAACTGGCTATCCACAGTGGCGATAATTGCGGGTAATATTGATAGAATTGTGGCAGGGGGCGTAAGTTAAACTGCCACTGCCGCCCAAAGATAACGCGAGTAATTTCAGTGCTATTCTTCGCGTTAGCCGTTTCCCAAAATATGGCACTTGAGTAAAATAACTTTGTCTGTTTATCAAGAGTCACGTCGGCGACTTGAAAAGCAATTTGCTCATTAGCAATGTCGCTGTGTAGCACATCATCAATCACAATCGGGGCATACGTCCAACCAAAGGTCGCGGCTTCGCGCAGCTCTGCGGTATCAAGCGGCATCGTTAAATGATACACAGGCAACAGTATCAAAAATGACCGCAATGATAATCCAGAGGCTTGAATCAGAGTAATAGGCGCGGTTATGGTTGTCGTACCGTCTCGCATTGCCTGTATCGCCGCAGTGCGCCGCATTTCTTCAGAGCCAATATCTAAGCCGAGAGCCGCTCGATTACGATTAATGGGTTCAACGTACTGAATAATATAGTGATCACCCTCATGAGGGGAGAAATCCTTAATAGCAAAATCGGGCATACCATCTTTACGCGCTTTAGTCAGAAAATTTTCCTCATCTGCCCGCGCCACTTTTCTAATAAATCCAAAACCCCGCGCACCGCTATATTCCATATCTAAATTTCGTGACATGACATAGGTTTGAAACGCTTTGCGGGTAATACTGTCATCGCCATGCGCCACAACCAGTCCGCGTATACCCAGTAGTGCGTGGTTATAGGTGTTGATATGGGCAATAATAGAATCAACCACTATTTTTGCCTGCTCTTCAAATAATTCCTGTAACAGCACTTGGTTATTTATGCGTTGTTGCTGTGCGGCTAAATAGGCAATTAGCACTCCCACCATCAATAACGCCACCGCGATTTTCAGCGGACGGTTTACAAAAAGTGCTTTGAGGCATTGAGGCATAAAATAGAATCCATTAAGTAAATTAAAGTAAGCAAAATTATCGTTATTACAGCATAGATGGCTCACTGCCCACAGTTATAGCTGGCTCACTGCCCATAGTTATAGCTGGGGCAGTATTTGTGATTACAAAACCGTTCGCGCTGAGCCTGTCGAAGCGTGAATGTGGTTCGACTGTTCGACCAGCTCACAGCTGTATCATTTTATTGTGCTTTAGCGATAGGGCATAAAAATTTCAGGTAGTGGGTGACTATCACATTTAGTTTTGAGTTCCAGAATTTGCGGCAGAATATCCATGAAAGCAGTGACCAGTTTTTTGTCGAACTGACTTCCAGCCGACTCTTGTATTGTCAACAAAATAGACTCCATCGGCCACGCTTTTTTATAAGACAGGGGCATAGACAGCGTGTCAAAGACATCGGCAATGGCAACGATGCGGGCTGATTCGGGTATCTCTTCGCCAACAAGACCATCAGGATAGCCCCATCCATCCCATCTTTCATGATGATTGAGTGCAATTTCTGCGGCTAGTTGAAATAGGGGTGTGCTAATCTTACTTAAAATATCATAACCAATACGCGAATGTTGTTTCATGATAACCCATTCTTCGTCGGTCAATTTATCTGGCTTTTGTATAATTATATCGGATACGCCTATCTTCCCTATGTCGTGCATCGTAGCTGCCATTTCCATCAAGGTTGCCTGATTTTCGTCCCATCCAATCGTCTGTGCCAATAAATGGCTGTATGCCGCCACTCGCCAAATGTGTTTACCCATGTTGTTTTCATGGTAAGTTCCAATGATATTCAGCATACAAATGGTCTCTCGATAACTTGCCTCCAGTCGAGAAGCCTGCGATAAAGATAAATGCGTTCGCACACGAGCGAGGAGAATACGCGGGAAAATAGGCTTGGTAATATAGTCAACGCATCCTAAATCAAAGCCTCTGTTCTCATACATTTCATCAACTAAGGATGTCACAAAAATAATGGGAATATGCGCTGTTTTTAGATTGATTCTAAGTTTGTGGCTAACTTCAAAGCCGTTCATATCAGGCATCTGTACATCGAGTAAAATTAACGCAGGCTTATGTTTTAGTGCCGCTGCCACTGCCTCAGCACCAGTATGTGCAAACACTAATGTGTAGTCGTTTTGTAAGGTGTTGCGTAACAAACCCAGCTGAATAGGATCATCATCAACACACAGAATGGTCTCTTTTTGCATCGTTTGTTCCTTTTATGTTCCTTTATAGAGTTAAAAGCAAAAATCACGGATTTAATACACTAGAGCTAACTGCTAATAAAATGATTACAAAACCGTTCGCACTGAGCCTGTCGAAGTGTGAATGTGGTTCGACAAGCTCACCACGAACGTTATCATTTTATTGTGCGTTAGCTATATCCTCACATTGTGAGTAGTTATGCACTGCAAAGCCGTCCTCTACTGAACGGTTATCCCATTCAGCCTTGATTTCCAGAATTTGCGGCATGATTGCCATAAAAACAGCGACCAATCTTTTGTCGAAATGACTTCCAGCCGCCTCTTGTATTGAAAACAAAATAGACTCTGTTGACCACGCCTCTTTATAAGGACGAGCCATAGACAGTGCGTCAAAGACATCGGCAATGGCAACGATACGGGCTGATTTTGGTATCGCTTCTCCAGCAAGACCATTAGGATAGCCACTACCATCCCATTTTTCATGATGATTGAGTGCAATCTCTGCGGCTAGTTGAAATAAGGGCGCGTCACTCTTACTTAAAATGTTATAACCAATACGCGAATGTTGCTGCATGATGAGTGATTCTTCTGCGTTGAGTCGGTCTGGTTTTTGTAGGATTATACAGGGTATGCCAATTTTTCCTGTATCGTGCATGGGGGCAGCTATTTCCATTAACGCTGCCCGATCTTCACTCCATCCGATAGCCTTTGCCAACAAATGGCTGTATGCCCCCACTCGCCAGATGTGTAAGCCCGTATCGCTATCGTTATAATGCCCCGCTTCACCCAGCATATAAATAGCATCTCGATAGCTGGCTTCAAGTTGAGTGACTTTTACTAAGGACAAATGCGCCCGTACACGAGCAAGGACAATACCTGGAGAAATAGGCTTGTTGATATAGTCAACGCAGCCTAACTCAAAGCCCGTTTTTTCATACTCTTCCTCAATGTAGGAGGTCACAAAAATGATGGGGATATGTTCTGTTCTTGAATCGGATTTAAGAATGCTAATAAGCTCAAAGCCATTCATATTAGGCATCTCTACATCGAGTAAAATCAACGAAGGATTATGTTTTATTGCCGCTTTCAAGGCTTCAATACCCGAACAGGCAAACAGTAATTTATAGTCTTTTTGTAAGATGTTGCGTAATAAACCCAAATTAATAGGCTCATCATCAACACACAGTATGGTGTTGTGTGACATAGTTTATACCTTTGAAGGATTAAAAAAATTCAGTGAGTAAGGTAGTGGCGATAGTTTCTGCACCGCGAAAATCGAAATTATCAACAGCAGTGATTAATTTGTTAAATGCTGCTTTGGGTAGTATGCCCTCTAGTATGGAAAGCTGAGATTCGATAAGATCGATATCATCAGTGTCCAGCAGGGTAATCAGCCGTTCCAGTTCTTTGATAATCAAAATATTGCTAACCTCAACCGTTGCTTGCGTGCTTTGCTGCTGTATTTCACTGTTCAGGTAAACGTTGATTGCATCAAGTGTTTGTGACAAAACGGTGGTAAAACCGAGGAATGCTGTCTCAATATTACCCTGTTCATGAATAGTCTCATCAAGTTCTCTGACAAAGTGAACAATACGTTTTAGCGACAAAGCACCCGCTGCACCCAACAGTTTATGGGTGATTGCCAGTGCCGCTGTTTTATCGTCACTTAATAATTTTTTATGAAGGACTTCGTGAGTTTGCTCTTGTTGCACTAAAAATAGTTGTAAGTTCTTTTTATAAAGCTTTAAGTCCTGCCATTTTTTTAACCCATTATCTACATCGATTAAGGGAATCGCCTCATTAGCGAGTAGCAGTGTCTGTGGAATAACTTTTGCGGGTGTATCTCGTTGAGCGAGTCGTTTTATGCACTCCACTAACTGCGGACACCCACCACCGCATAATTCCAATACGGCGGGACGTTGAGCGAGTCGTTTAACGCATTCCACTAACTCATCGACTTCAAAGGGCTTGGGAATAAAATCATTCATTCCTGCTTCAAGTGCAGCAATGCGCTGACTTTTGAATGCGCCTGCCGTCAGTGCAATGATGGGTAAGTGTTGTAGTTCAGGCAAAGAGCGAATTTGTTGAGTCGCGGTGTAGCCATCCATAACGGGCATCTGCACGTCCATCAGCACGACATGAAAGTAGTCTGGTCTAGCCATCAGCTGATTAAGGGCATCAATTCCATTCTCTGCAACCTCGATAGTCGCTCCTTCACCCGTAAGAATTTGCCGCGCAACGTCTCGATTAATCTCACTGTCATCAACCACCAGCAAATTTAATCCTGTTAGTTGTTGATTAGTCAGAGACTGGTTAACGATAGGCTTTAATTCACCGCGTCTAATTTTGGCTTCCACTATCGCATTAGTTAACGATAAACCAGTGACTGGTTTGGAGATAATAGCATCAAAAAGATTATTGTCAGAAGATTGCGTTAATAGAATCTCTCTATCACTGTTGTTCACCATGAGAATAATCAGGCAGCGTTCTTTACCAAACTGTTGTTGAATCTGAGTCATGACCTGAGTGCTATTGATGTCAGGCATATCATAATCCAATAGCAAACAGTTAAAATAATCTCCCACCTTTTCAGTAAATACCTGTAATGCTTTTTCATCCGAGTCCAGCACATAAGCATTCCAGCCAAGGCTAATCACAGTGGCTTCAAGTAGCCTACGCGCTACGGCATTATCTTCAACAATCAGAATGTTTTGGGCAGGTAAGGGAGACGGTGTCTGATTTCTTATGTTGCTCGCGGTTAGTATCAAGTCAAAGAAAAAGTCAGAACCCGCACCAACTTCGCTGTTGACTTGTAAATCACCATCCATTAAATCGACCAAGCGGCGGCTAATGGTAAGCCCCAATCCTGTACCACCATAAATGCGAGTGGTTGAATTATCGGCTTGAGTAAAAGGTAGGAAAATGCTTTCGTACTTGTCTGGCGAAATACCACAACCTGTATCCTGCACTGAGAAACGTAAAGAGATTTTATCATTTACCACCTCGATAACGAGAACTTTAACAATGACTTCGCCTTTTTCTGTGAATTTGATAGCATTGCTAATCAGATTAACCAATACCTGCTCTAAGCGAATAGGGTCGCCATACAGATAATCCGCACCTTTCGGCGCAGGCGCAATACAGACTTCAATGGGCTTTACACCAACAAGAGTAGTCATTATGCTGGCTAGATTGCCCAACATATCGGAAAGACGGAAAGGGACGTATTCTATTTCTAAAAGATTTGCCTCAATTTTTGAAAAATCCAGACATTCATTAATAACATTCAGTAGAGAACGCGATGCGTCGTCAATTTTATTAACCATGTCGCGCACAACAAAGCTAAGCTCTTGTTTTTGTATTAGGTAAGCCAAGCCGATAACGGCATTCATCGGTGTTCTAATTTCGTGACTCATATTCGCCAAAAAATCCGTTTTGGCAGCATTGGCAGTGTTAGCGACTTCCAATGCTAAGTTGAGTTCTGAGGTGCGTATTTCCACCTGTTTTTCCAGAGAAGCGTTGAGTTCGACAATTTGCGTTTCGATGGCTTTACGGTCGGTGATGTCGAGATTGATCCCCACCATTTGTACTGGTTGGTTATTTTCATCACGTTCCAGTACCGCCGCCGCATTAATATGGCGAATATCGCCATTATCAAGCACCACTCGAAATTCTGTGTCAAATGAATTCCTGCCAGCAACACAGCCCAAGATTAACGATATCGCTCTTTCTCTATCATCGCAATGAAGGCGGGAGACCCAGAAATCGTAGTAAAAATGAGTTTTTCGGAGACTTTCTGACACATTGTAAAGTGTGAGCATCCGATCATCCCAAATGAGTTCGTTGGTGTCGAAACGCCAGACCCAAATACCTGCATTTAACGCAGTAATCGCCATTTTCATGCGTGCTAGTGTCGTTTGAAGCTCCACTTGAAGTCCTTTACGCACGGCAATATCTGCCAATGCTTCAGCTTCTAATCTGGCTTTATGGTTTTTTAGTCGCTGTACATATTTTTTGTATTCAAGGTTATTTTGATAAAAACTAATAGCCATAATGAGCAGAAAAGCGATGGCAATGGGTTTGAGATAAATCAGCAGTAACGGTAGCAATGCCTTTTCTTCATAAACGCCAAACCATTTGTTATACAGTTCATCATAAACGCCGTTGCTCTTGGTTAATGCCAAACCCTCGTTAATTTTAGCCAATAATTCCGCATTCCCCTTATGCACGGCAAAGGAAAATTTTTGGGTAAAACCTACTTCAATAGGCAACGTTTTAATAATCTGGGTTAACTCTAATTTTTGTAGCGTTTGCTGCCCTGATAATTTACTCAACAACAGCGCGTCGTATTGACCTGAAGCCAGTAATTCAAAACCTGCTTCAGAGGTATCCACTAGCACCAGTTGTTTTTCCCAACCCTTAGCGACGGCATAATCATGAGCTAAATCGGCATTCAGAACGATAATACGTTTATCGTTTAAATCGGCTTCAGAGTGAATGCTGTTTTCATCGTTGCACACGAAAATAGCTCCATGAATAATGACATGAGGCACGGTGAAATCGACAAACTGCCGACGTTCATCTGATTGAGCTAAATTAATGAGTACGTCTATTTTTCCTGCTTTAAAATCTTGTAACACTTTATGAAAGGGCATTACTCGAACTATCGAGCTGAGATGACTCTGTTCTGCCACTTTGTGCCATAATTCGACGGTAAAACCACTGGCAGTGTCATCAGTTAAACCTAAGGCAAACGGTGGATAATCTTGTTCACTACCAACGATCAGTGGTTTTTCGTCGCCATAACTTGGACTGATGATTAATAAAAAACCAAGCAATAGCGTAGACAGTAAGTTTTTCATAACTTTTTTTCTATTATCATCAGGCACAATATACGCGAGGGGGAGGGTAGCTTTTTTCTAATCATTCTTGTGCATTACAGGTCATCATTAAGGCTAGTAAATTGAGTTTTAGTTTAAAAACTGATAGTAGGTAAGTTTATCGTAATTTGTCGTATGTATAAAACACGTTATTCTGGCAGGGATGCCAGAGCCGTAGACCGCGAAGCGAATCCAGTCACAGGGAGAGCGTAGCGAGGGTTCTGATTAATGTAATACCATCCTTGGCACTGGATTCCAGCATCCATGCTGGAATGACGATACAACGGCAGTGAATGTGTAGGTGTAGATTACGCGTCCTACATTAAGGTAACAATCATTTTCTCAGCTAATTCGGTCAGTATTTGTAAGCCAGCGGTTTTAATTAGTTCGGGATTAGGATGCTGGGTTTCTTGGGTCATTCGTTGTAAGCAATCGGTGACGCGTATATTTTCTTGTTCTTGAATCATCGCTAATAAGCGGTAAGTTAGCGGAGTGATTTCCATAAAATGTACTTCATCGTGGTCATCACGGTACACAATCAGGCAAGTGGGGTGCAGGGGTAACACGTCAGGCAGAAAATCAGGCGATATTTTATGGACGGGGTATTGATAAACTAACAGCCATACGAGCGGCGATAATTGTATCCGAGAGTCTAATTGTAGCTCTGTCTGATTAATGACTAGCTCTTCTTTGGAGATGGCAACTGCCATTTCTACCCATTCATAATGCGCCAGTTCCAGTATAAATGGATAATCACGGGCATTGTTACGTTCATTTTCTAAAAAAGCTAAAAATTCTTCGGGTATTTCGGCAAAATAGGGCGTTTTACTGACATGATTAGCAAAAAAATCCTGAACTAATTCAAACCATTGTTTATCATTGAGCAGTGTGCGTAATACGGGAAAGTTACTGGTAAGAAAACCATTGATGTTATTGAAAAAAAGTTCTCGATACATTGCTACCCGCTGCTGTGGAGCATCAGCAGGGGCGGGATTATTTTCAGGGTCGCGAATATAGGCGACAAATTCACGTTGTTTGCTGTCAAAACTAAGCAGATTGTTTTTCATGTTGATTTTTCCATGTGTGTTGAATCTGGCTGATGGTTTGTACTTCTTTAATAAGTTCTGATAAGGCTGGAATGTTGAAATCACGTTCTAATAAAGTGGGGAATACCCCGTGTAGTTGGTAGGCTTTGCCTAGTAATTTCCATACGGGATCAATAATATCTGCGCCGTGGGTATCGACTAAAAAATCTTCGGCTTCCATATAATGTCCCGCAATATGGGCGTAAGCGATACGGTGTGCAGGCATGGCTGTTAAAAAAGCGTCAGCATCATAACCGTGATTGACGCTATTGACATAAATATTGTTGATGTCGATAAGCACATCACAATCGGCTTCTTCAATTACGGCATTAAAAAAGTCGATTTCACTCATTTCTTGTCCCATAGCCGCGTAGTAGGAGGCATTTTCTATGGCGATTTTTTGCTCTAATATGTCTTGTACGCGCCGAATTCTAGCGGCAACGTGATGAACTGCGTCGCTAGTAAATGGTATAGGCATAAGGTCATATAAATGCCCGTTTTTACTGCAATAGCTTAAATGCTCGCTGTAAAATTTTATGCCGTGTTCACGCATGAATTGTTTAATATTGCGCACGAAGGTTTCATCTAATGGGTCGGTGCTGCCGATGGATAACGATAAGCCGTGGGCAATAAAATCAAAGCGTTCAGTCATTGCACGAAACTGTTTGCCATATTTGCCACCGATAGTCATCCAATTTTCGGGGGCAACTTCGTAAAAACCAACGGTTTCAGGTGGATTGACAATAATTTCACTTAGAAAACTGCGCCGTAAGCCTAAACCAGCACCATGAACAAGATTTTGGATTGTGTCCATGAGAACACCTATTAGTGTAATGAGAGAGAAAGTGGGTTGGGTTAGCTGTGAGCTTATCGAACAGCGTAACCCAACACAATCGTAAAAATATTGGGTACGCTTGAGGCTAACCCAATTTACGACATAAAACGCTTATTTAGCAGCGGGAACGTAGGGTACTACTTTAGTTCCTGTTGGTTTGTTTACTAACTTTGTGGCTTTATTTTCTGGCATTTTCATGGTATCACCAGATGACATCATGCCGCACGCGCCTTCTTTGCCTTTCATCATTTCGCCGCAAGACGCTTCCATACCTTTTTTCATTTTGCCATCTTCCATCATGTTGCCACATGAGGCTTCTGGAGCTTTGGTATCAGTCGCTGTAGTATCAGCAGGTTTTGCATCATCGGCTTTTTTACCTGCACAAGCAGCTTCAGGCATTTTGGCGTGGGCATCATCCATTTTCATGTTCGCGCCACATTTCATTTCTGCTTCTGCAACTTGCATATAACCTTGTGATAGCTCAGTCATACCGAATGGATTGGCTTCTGCATTTGCTGCTGTTACTGCAAATGTTGACATAAAAGCAACGCCCATTGCCGCAGCTAAGGGGGTTTTATTAATTTTCTTCATTATGATTCCTATTTAACGTCTTTAGTTTCAGGTTGAGCTTCTGGTGTTTTCGTGCTTGATTTGTCTTCTGTCGCTTTGGCATCAGGATGAACGACACCTTCAATGTGTTTTGCGCCCGCACACGCACCTTCAGGTAGTTTTGGTTTAGCAGCGTTGTCATCCATTTTCATGTTTGCGCCACACTTCATTTCTGCGGCTTTATCAGCCTCAGCAACCTGCATATAGCCTTGTGATAATTCGCTGATGCCAAATGGATTGGCTTCTGCATTTGCTGCTGTTACTGCAAATGTTGACATAAAAGCAACGCCCATTGCCGCAGCTAAGGGGGATTTATTGATTTTTTTCATGTTGAATATCCTGAGTGTTGATTAAAAATGCTATCTTATAATTTGCTTTCAGCTAGGAAAACTGAAAAACAACTCGATATTTCAAGCCAAGCATACCGAATACTGACTATCATAACAAACCAGCTCTTAAGATAAGATGAATATTGTTGATTTTTGCAAAAATAGCCGTCTACACACTACCTTGTTTTTTTAAACTCACATAAATCGGCAATAACACAGTGTTCGCACAATGGTTTTCTGGCAATACAGGTATAACGACCATGTAGAATTAACAAGTGATGCGCGTCTTGTTGATGCTGTTTAGGGACGCATTTCATTAAGCCCCGCTCTACTTCTAAAACCGTTTTACCTTTGGCAAGACCTGTGCGGTTTGACACTCTAAAAATATGAGTATCAACGGCAATGGTAGCTTCACCGAACGCGGTATTGAGCATGACATTAGCGGTTTTTCTACCGACACCTGCTAGTGCTTCCAGCTCTTTACGCGTAGTCGGCACTTGCCCAGCATGATGACTCAGTAGCTGTTGGCACAGGCTAATAATGTGTTTAGCTTTACTATTAAACAAGCCAATGGTTTTGATAAAATCTTTTAAATCATCAATCCCTAAAGCGAGTATCGCTTCTGGGGTATTGGCAATCGGAAACAGCTTAGCCGTTGCTTTATTGACGCTTTTATCAGTCGCTTGTGCCGATAACACCACTGCAATCAATAATTCAAAATGACTGGTGTATTGCAATTCAGTTTTTGGTTCTGGTATCGCTAGTGCCAAACGGTCAAAAAGTGCGAGGCAGTGTTGTTTATTCATTAGACAGATTTCATTTTGAGCAACGCGGCTTTTTGTTTTTTTACTCGCTCGGCTTTTTCCATTGCTTCTTGGGTTTGGCGCGTACAACGTGCGTCATAACGCTGTTTTGCGTGTTGTGCATGAGCAAGTTTTTCTACTTTGGAAATGTCTTGATTAGGCAAAACCCGCATGACAATACAATCGACAGGGCAGGGGGCAATACACAATTCACAGCCTGTACATTCAGCCGCAATCACGGTGTGCATCCATTTTGCCGCCCCTAAAATGGCATCGACTGGGCAAACTACCAAGCATTTAACACAGCCGATACAGTCTTGCTCAATAATAAAAGCAACGCTTTTGGGTTTATGCTCGCCAAACTGGGGATTTAACGGTTTGGCTTCTACGCCTAATAATAAAGCCAATTCAGCAATTCCTTCATCACCGCTAGGTGGGCATTGATTAATATCAGCAAGCCCTGCGGCAATCGCTTCCGCATAAGGTCGGCAACCATTAAAACCACATTGTCCACATTGCGTCTGCGGCAACAACGCATTTATTTTTTCAATCACAATAGTACCTTAAACACCGTGGCTTTGTTTAATAGCCCATGCCACATCAACGGCTTGGCGATTTTCTTTAATATCATGGACACGAAATATTGACACTCCTGCCATAACACCTAACGCAGTAGTAACCACCGTTGCGGTGACTAATTCAGAAGGTTCAATGACATTACAAATATCGCCCATAAAACGCTTACGACTTGTGCCAAGTAACACGGGAAAACCTAAAGCGACAACATCAGCTAAATGTGCTAACAAGTCCAAATTATCTTGTTTGCGCTTACCAAAACCGATACCCACATCTAAAATGATATGCTCGCGTTTTACACCTGCGTCTAATGCGGCATTAACACGTTGTTGTAATGCCTCAATAACCTCCTGTACCACATTCTCATAATAAGGATTAATCTGCATGGTTTTTGGTGAACCCTTGCTGTGCATTAACACAATCGGTACATTTTCTGTGGCAGCTACGGTTAAAATGCGTGCATCATTTAATCCGCCCGACACATCATTAATCATATTTGCTCCCGCTTCTATTGCCGCTTCTGCAACATTGCTATCCGACGTATCAACACTAATCAATACATCGTCTTGCTCTCTAATGGCTTGAATCACAGGAACAATACGACGAATTTGCTCCAATGCAGGAACAGGATCAGACCCAGGGCGAGTTGATTCACCGCCTACATCAATAATATCTACATTTTGCAACATCATATATTGCGCCCGCTGAACAGCCGAATCGACATTCCTATAATGATGACCACCATCAGAAAAACTATCGGGTGTGACATTTAAAACCCCCATAATTCGTGGTTTGTTGGTGTTTGCGTACATGAATAGAACTCCTGTGTGACTTTTGTGCTTTGGATTCGGGTTATAATGCCCAATTGTTTGAAATTGATATAGTGTAATGGATAAACCGCGATTAGCTTGGGCAATTACTGGCTCAGGTCATTATATAAAAGAATGCTTGGATTTTATGTTGACGCTGAATGCGGTGGATTTATACATCAGTCAAGCAGGTGAAGAGGTATTGAAAATGTACGGTGTTGATTTGACTGACGTTCGTGCTGTCATGCCTGTGTATCGTGATAAAGCCGCCTCCGCACCGCCTGTTGGTCATTTTTACAAAGGTTATTATCATACTTTTGTGATGGCTCCGACTACGTCCAATACTATGGCAAAATGCGTGCTAGGCATTGCCGATTCCTTGGTAACTAATTTATATGCACAGGCAGGGAAGTGCCGCGTCCCCAGCATCGTTTATCCCTGTGATATTGCCCCTGAAATGGAAACCACCGCACCCAGTGGTAAAGTGATGGTCTATCCACGCAGAATTGATTTAGAAGCCACTGAGAAATTGCGCGGCTTTGAATATACCACGGTGGTGGAAAGTGTCGATGAATTGATTCGTGTCGTAACCAAAAGGCTTCAATTAATAGACGCATAATTCTATCGCATCGTAATTGGAATCGACTTGACCAGAGCTGCCCTGTCAACTCTCATGGAGTTTTTTAAAAATAAGCCTATCCTGAATAGACACCTAGATTCTGGAAGCCCACTGTTGACGTTCGAAAAACAGCTCTGCCTGTTTTGAGCTTGTCAAAGAACGTTCTCGACAGCGTAAGCTTCAACACCTCCACCGATTGATAGCTAAATTCGGGGAATTAGGAGGGGTATAATAATGCTTAATTTGGATTCAGTCAGCTTAAAAAAGAAAAGGGAGCAGGATTTAATCCTGTTCCCTTTCTGATGATGAGACTGAGGTAGATATTTCTACTTGTACCATCGCGGGGCGGGTTATTCAACCCGCCTCAATGTTTGCATTTTGCTACGACGTTCAGCACAACGTCACGATAAAAACGTTGCGACGGGGTGAATACCCCGTCGCGCTTCGGCACTTCGGCTACTAAAGCTTGAACATTCTTAATATATTAATTGATCCGTACCGCTACTGCCGCAGAAATAGTTCCCCCTTTACTGGAGGTTGCAGTCACATTTAGATTACCGACTGTTGGTGTTGGCGTAATAACATTCCTGCCTGTGTAAGTCCATTGTGTACTACCTACCACATGGGTCATGGTTGTGCTAGTTTGTACGATTGTGCCAGCGGTATTTTTGGCTACGAAGGTCACGGTACCCGCAGTATTGCAATTAGCAATGCAATTAACTGTCAGACCCCAGCTACCGTCTTTTGTTCGGTAGGTCGGAGCTACTGGTATTTGCAAGGTATCGAGACTGGCGGCTGGGGTTACCGTGACTGTCACTGTCTTATTACTTACTCTGGCAGTAACATCGTCAGTGACCGTTAAATTAAACGAGAGAATGACAGGTGCTGCTCCAGGATTTACTGTGGGTGCAGTAAAGTTGAGGGTTGATGTATTTACAATAGGCGTACCTACTGGCATCACATTAGGGAGACCATTTTGAGTCCAGCTATAGCTTAAGGTGTGTGCTGGGGTCGATGGTGTTCCCTGTGTGCTGGCAGTTGCATTCAAACTGACAGCGGCTTGGGATGCCACAATCTGGTCAGGAGCCACTATGATCGGTGGCGCAGACAACGGTTTTCCATCAGCACCAAGTGAACAGCTGACAGCGGGTGGAGTCGGTGCGCCAGGCCAAGGAGCGAGCTGACCTTGGATGGGTGAATTACCCACTTGGTGTACCGCATTTACATCTTTGCTGGTACCTAGATAGGGGTCAAACAGATCCCAAGGACCGTGTCCAAGAGACAGAAAGGGGAAATCCTCAAGATTATTCGGAACGATAGGCAAGCCGCCAAAACCGAGGTTTTCAGCAAAGATGTATTCACTGACGGGTGCTTGGTACTGACCTGATGTCAGTCCATTAGCAACAACGGGGTATAGCGAACCCTGAATCTGAACTCTGATCTCTTTGGCAGCAGGACGCATTGGTGTGGCTAACGCCGTCCCTTTCAGGAATGTGGTACGAAACCGTCCCAGCGGCACGTTGGCGAGTGCTTTGCCAGTTGGGTCGAGGGCGGAACCGTTAGCGAACTGCGTTGTGATATTACGAAAGCCTTCGGTGCCATCACAAGGATCCACCTGCACCATACCCGTATCAATAGGACGCGCTACATCGGTGGTAAAGCCGACGATTTTGAACAGCTCCCTGCCTTCAGCAGGGGCGGCATTACCATTGGTAACACCCACGCCGACAATCGAAACTTCCTGAGTCACATAAGCAGGGTCTGTACCTGGCGTGGTGTAAATGCCCAGATTGGCAGTGATGGTATGGGCGGAAACATAGGTGGATTTGCTGCCGTTAGGACCGTTATTATCGACAGCCTGAGTGCCTGCATAAATAATATAATCACCCACTTCAAGCGGTGCTTGTTGTCTTGGATCGGTTCCACCGACGGTGGCTGGAAAACCAGCAGGCAATCCATAGTTAGGATTCACCACGCCAGGCGCAGGCGGCATAGAAAAAGCTCCCATGTGTGCAGGTACGGCAGTTCCTACTATGTTTGCACCAGTAGTTGGTCGGTTGGTTTCGGGACACAATGGGTCAACTGCTACCGTGCGAGGAATACACAACGGATAACCTGTTTCCGCTGTAATCGTAGGGTTGCCGTCATCCACTGCAAAGCGGACATCCTGAGTATCCGCGCCACTGTCGCCATACGGACCATTCACTCGACCAAAACGACCAAAGGGGTCGTTTATCTTTAGACGGGCACCGTTTAATACGCCAATATCGCCACCCACACGGATTTCACCTGTGGCATAGTCGATAAAGTTGATAAAGCCTTCACCATTATTCAAGTCTTCTTGAGTAATACTGACTAAACCAGCTATACGCTGAGGAGAACCAGCAGCATCATATATAACATTTCCCTTGATGCTCGCCTCATAGTGCGCAGGCTTTAAATTGTCAGGCAGACGGTTGGTGTCCTGAATAGCTAATCCAGTTTCAGTACAGGAGGTAGAGTTAACAGCACCTTTGCACAGCGGATTATAGGCAAACGATTCGTAAGGGGTCAGAAAAGTCGCAGGATAGGTAATGACCGTATTCGCGGGTAGGGTGATGGATTGCCCGTTGAGCACGATGGTTGCAGTACAGGTTAAAACCTTGCCTGTCGCTACAGCCGCATAAGAAGATTGGGCGTGCAAAGCCGAGGGCGGTGGAGTACAGGTATCTAGGGTAAATTTTTCTATCGGACCAGTAATGTCAAACTGCGCGGGGGTTGTTTGCGGTTGCACAGCCATAACAAGGGCTGGACTGAGCAAGATACTGAGGGTTGCTGCTAGCATTCCTCTTTTAAGACTTTTGTTTGGTGTTGTTTTCATTTCAGTTCTCCTGATATGAAGGTAAATTAGCTAGGGTTCTTTCCCTATTCCAACAGTTCAAACGAATCTGAATTGATGAAAAATAACTTAACCCTGATCGATGATTGATTTCCGTTTCAATAATTTTCTCTATAAATGGAAGCTCTTCCTTTGAGCACTGGTAAACAAAATTCTTGTCATGACAGGGAAACGAAAGCGGTCGCTATTCCCTCATTTTATTCCGTTAACACTTGAGTTTACAGATTAAAGAGATTTAGCCATTTACTACTATGGCTTGTGACTATTTACTAATTGTTGTTGGGTATACAGGACGAAAAAAATGATGAATTACAACGACTATTTTTCCAAAATCCTGAGTGTATCCCTCAGCAATTGATTTATAGTCTAGCAATAATGCGATATAGCGACAATAGAACGATCGTTTGTTTTTGGTTTTTTTTTGACGGGAGCAATGTTTTTAACTTATTGAAAGATAAGTAAAAAAATGTACATTAGTTTTTTTGATGGATATGTATATTTAAAAATAGAAATTATTCGTATTTTTCTTGTTCTTTTTTATGTAAAACAGTTACGTTAATTGGTGTGAAATATTTACATTGATAAGTTTTGAAGTGACCAAAATAAATGGAATCAGAAGTCATTCCAGTCTTGTAATTTTCATTTTTCTAACAGCAATACTGCTTCGCTTCACCGTAAAAGTTCCGTAAAGCAGTATTGGTTTGCCGCTTTACCCCATCATTTCCGACAATTTTGGTCTACTGCCATTGGGTTCCATCCAACGCAGGTATTCAGCGATATATTTAGGATCACCTAACGCAGGACTCATACCCCATCGTTCTAGGGATTCAATACCAAACTTAACGACCCCTGTGTGCTGGGTTTTGTCTTTATCAATCGCTGGATCGGAGTTGGCGAAACCCAAGCTTTTGCGTAGCAGTTCAATATCGGCTTTTTTACCCGTCAGAAATGTCCAGCCTGGTTTGACTTGGAATAGTTCAGAGTATGCTTTAAGCATTGCTGGGGTATCGTGTTCTGGCTCTATGGAAATGGAATACATAAAGATGTCTTTTCCCACTCTGTCGCCCAGTTCTTTTTGCACTTGTTTCAGATTAGCAGTCATACCTGGGCAAATATCGCCACAACGGACATACATGAAGTTAATCATCACAGTCTTGTCTTTGATTAAATCGTCATAAAAATGCACGACTTTGCCTTCATGGGTGAGCAAAGGAACGTTTGGAAAATCTCTTTTGCTACGCGTGGTATGATCAGCTTTTTTGGGAGTAGCACGATGCGGACTGGCAAAGACCTCTGGTAAAGCCGCTAACGCAGCAAGACTCAACGCCGCCCCTGTCATTTTTTTGATAAAGTCTCTTTTATTCATGGCACTATCCTCGTTACTTTCCAGCGTTAGGGTCGGTTGGGGGTACGATTCTAAATCGAATCATCATGGCGTGATCTTCATGCACCACGTTGTGACAGTGCATGGGGTAATCGCCATACCAGTCACGGAACTGCATATAGAAGGTCAGGCTACTTGTTCCCGCTGTGCCTTGAGCGGCATCACCAATGCGCGTGACATCCTTTCTGGATAAATCGTCGATGGCTGGTGTGCTGCCATTGCGGTTAGTAATTTGAAACTCTTCATGATGGATATGCACAGGATGCGCCCAGCCACCACCTGATGTTAGCGTCCATTCTTCTGCCGACCCTTCTACGGGATAGGCACTGATAACGCTGGGGTTGAAGAACTGACCATTAACATTCCAAGCTCCATTTGAGGTACCAAAGCTGAAACTGCGTTTCTTTTTGGCAACATTAGCGGTACGGAGAGGCATCGGTACCATAGTTTGCGTTTGTAGTTGTAATAATGGTGCGCTGGTATCTACAACAGCAGTAGCTGAAACAACAAACTTTAGTAATTGGGTTTTAATACTAGAGGGTAAAATTTTGCCAGTAGGCCCTTTACCGTTGAGTTGTTCAAGACGGTTTTCCAGATAAATCACTGTACCTGGTGCGTAGGCACTGAAATCGATAATAACGTCTGCACGTTCAGCCACGCCTAAACGAATACTGGACACGATTTGCGCCTTGGGTAATAAATTACCGCAATTGGCAATACGAGTCAGTTTTGCACCGTTGCTTAATGACAGCTCAATAAACCGTGATGGACCTGCATCCAGAAAACGAAAGCGGTATTTACGACGTTTTACATCCAAATAGGGTTTAATCTTAAAGTTAACGGTCTGTTGGTCGCCTATGATGCCTTCAAGATTAAAGGTGTCGTAGAACATCTGTCCATTTTGGTCAAACACCTTGTCGGTAAATAACAAAGGTATATCGAATTCACCGCTAGGCAATCCCAATCCTGTTGTTTCATCATCAGTATCAAGATTAATATCTTTGCTGAACAGGGTGTAAAAAGAAGCCATACCCTTATAGACATTTTGTGCAGTAAAATCAAAGCGGTGGTCATGAAACCACAGGGTACTTTGGGTTTCTTGCCAATCACCTGGACACCACAAACCATTACGAGATGTTCCCGCTTTATGGGTGCTAGCAAAACCAGCGCGAATATTGGGATACCAGTAGTCATACCATTTGCCAGAATCAAAAAAGCGCATAGGACCGCCATCGGACTCTGATGGGTTGTGAGCATTATGAAGATGAGGAGAGCATTGGTTGATACCAAAGCCTTGGGTATCTCTGCCGTCTTTAGGTAAGCCGTTGTACATACGCATCAACACAGGTGAACCATACTGTGCTTTGAATCGTAATACGCCAGTCGCAAATTCACCCTTACTATTAGGGTTCATGTCTTTGTATGTCCAAACTTTAGAATTAAAATTGGGATACTCTGCTGCGGAATAGAAGTTCCAGTCTATTTCCTGTGCCATCAATTCATATAGTGTACAAGCCGCTAAACCACCTAATTCATCCCAGCGTTGATGGTCTTCGCCTCGTGCTTCGGTGAAATCATCCCACGCAGCGGGATTCTTAACATCACCTTTACCTGGATTCCAACGAGGATCTTTTTCTAAGCAGGTACTTTTTTCGGGTGTTGGACCTTTGCAAGCACTGACAGGCACGCAGGTTTTTGGTATAGGAAGAGGCTCTGACCAAGGCTTATTGCAGGGCGGGCTTATTATGGTAGTTGTACCTGAACTGCTGGCAGCTTCCGCTAAATTAGGCAAAAAATTTCGCCCGCCACCGATAGCTGTCAAACCACCCACGCCTGCGGTCAAGCCCATTTTGAACAAATCTCGCCGCGTTAATCCTGCTGCTTGAATATCGTTGACTTCTTTCATATAACGCGCAACAGCTTTCTCTTGTTGGCTGAAGTTGGTTAGTTTGATAATTTTTTTGATCATGACACACCCCTAATTTAGTCACTAGCATCTGTTTTAGATACTTCTAAACCTTATTCTTGCCAGCAAAACTTGTTACTGTGCAAAATCGAATAAGTGGAAGCTCTAAAAGCCTTTGTGATCATTAACGAAGTCACTCTCGGTGGTTCGGCTTTCCAAATATCTTGGATCCGTAACTTTCTGCCCCTAACTTACGATAGGTTTAGCCTTAACTCAATCATCTGTGTTCAACCCGAATATTTAACTGGTTTTAACAGTAAAAACTTCAATCGATGTATTTGTTATCCATCACGAAAAATCACTCAATCACTTGAATTTTCACCACTAATCTTGAATATTTTTATCAAGAACTGAGTTAAATTCTAGCAACAATACCCTATAGCAACAATGGATAGATCTTACGATTTTTGTTTTTTTTTTCAGGAAAAATAATTTATAAGCTACTGAAATAAATACAAAATATAGATAAATTATTTTATCTAATGGATTTGTATATTTAAAAATAGGAATTGTTCGTATTTTTATCGCTTATCAACTCAAATTATCTTTGTATGTAAAAAATTACCCAAAACGTTAATTTAGGGAGAGTGAAGGAGGGTGTCATAAAAAAGATTCGCTTTATGACGGTAAGCACAGACATTTTCGTACTGATTAAAAACGAAAAATTATGCTGTAATTAGCTGAGTATTGAGAGGGTTTATAGACTATTAATCTATTCACTGTGACAAATTAACTACTTAAATTGACAAATTAACTACTCAAACAAATTTAGTTAATGTTAAAATCCGATGCGGCTCATGGGTATCGCTATAGCGTGTCTATTGCTTTATCTTGAATTAGCTCAATTAACACAGGAGATTTCCTTATGCACAAAAAACTAATAACCGTTGCCGCTATTGTGGCAGCACTCATGTCGGGTTGTGCTTCGCAACCGACTCCCGTTTTTGAGCCATTTCAGGCTCAAGATTTAAACCCATTACTGACTTCTGGGCAGTACAAACAAAAAACCGATAACTTTTTTGTCATCAATGACTCCTCGTCGTCAATGACAGATGATTATCTTAGCGTAGGTTATGCTGCACAACCTGCACCAACAAAGTTTTCAGTTGAAAAAGAAGTTTTAAGTCGAATTAATCAAACTATTCCTGAGTTACCATCGCCAGTAATGTCTAGCATTCGTAGCTTCGGTTTCGGTCCTTGTTTGGACAATGGCTTTACCAAATTAAACCAAGAGCCTACTACTTATTCTAAAGCCGCTTTTAGTTCTGGTATTGACTCACTTGAGTGCGCCAGTGGTGGTTCTCCATTAGATGACGGTATCGTTGGTTCAACAGCTGATTTAGCGGCTACTTCAGGTAGAATTTCTGTCTTAGTTGTTAGTGATGGTCATGATCTGGACTCTTATGGCACTAAAGAAATGCAAGCCATGAAAGCTCAATACGGCGACAGACTGTGTGTGTATGGCGTTTGGGCAGGTAATCCAGAAGAAATTTCTGGTTTAGCAGTTTTAAACCAACTGTCTAGCATCGCAGGTTGTGGATTTGCGGTTTCTGCTGAAAGCATTTCTACTCCCGAAAAACTGGGGCTTTTTGTAAAAACTATTTTCTTGAAACCTGCTTGTCCAGATCCTGATAACGCTGCCTGCAATCCTGCGCCTGTTGCTGTGATTCATGTTGATGTGGAATTTGATAATGATGAATATACATTGGAACATTCTACGCTGGTTAAATCTTCAGTAAATGGACATCACACCAATCCTGCGGATGTAAAACACAATTTAGAAGTCCAAGTAAGAGAGATTGCAGCTAATCCTAATGCTCAGTATGAAGTACAAGGTCATACCAATTACACAGGTAAAGAAGCGCGTAACATTGCGTTAGGTAATGGACGTGCGGAAACAATCTATAAATATTTGCTTGAAACATACCCAGGAATTGAAAAACGCCTGTTAGCACCTAAAGGCTATAGCTGGAATTGTCCAGACGAAGCAGACCCTAGAAGTGCTCACAACCGTAGAGTCGATCTGGAGTTGAATGGTGGATGCAAACACACTGCTATTTCAACTGAAGAGTTGAGACAGCAATATGGTGCCCCATCTTTAGGTGGCAAACATTCTAAACATCGTCACCATAAATAAATGGTAATGTTATAACCTACCTCTTGGTAGGTTATGCTGTTTGAATGGTTTTAACACGGCGTATAAACCTAGGTTTGTACGCCGTTTTCATCAGCTCTCATCACCTGCTAATAGTTTTTGAATATTGCTTTTATGCCGCCACACTAGCAACACCATCATCACTAAAGACGCGCCCACTAAGGTTACATCACCGACAATAAACCACGCATAAATCGGCGACAACACCGAAGCCACCAAGGCTGATAATGAAGAAATTTTACCGAGCTTGTAAACAGCCAGCCAAGTGCCAATAAAAGCAAACCCTAATAGCCAAGAGAATCCTAACAACACCCCGATAGAGGTAGCAACGCCTTTACCACCTTCAAATCTGAAAAACACAGGGTAAAGATGCCCGATAAACGCTGCTAAGCCCGTTACGGCTAATAATTCCACGGGAACATTCAACAACTTCGCCGCATAAACAGGCAATAATCCCTTCACTAAATCCCCCAGCAACGTAATAATTGCTGCTTTTTTACCACCAAAACGCATCACATTGGTCGCGCCTGGATTGCCTGAACCTTGTTCACGCGGGTCTGGCAAAGCCATCAAGCGACAAACGATAATCGCGCAGGAAATTGAACCTATTAAATAAGCCGCTGGAATAAACAGCCATGCAATCATTTGAGTACCTTCTCATTCAGAACTTGTAAGCCAAGGAGGATTCCTTGATACTTAGCGGATTTTAAAATTACACATCATAACTTGGAAAACACTATGGACATCATTTTTTTAGGCGGGCTACAAATAGAAACTATCATCGGCATTTACGATTGGGAAAGAGAAACCAAGCAAACAGTAATTCTCGACATTGAAATGGCGTTTGATATTCAAAAAGCCGCTGAAACTGATGATATTCAATACACACTAAATTATAAAACACTCTCCAAACGTATTATTTCTTTTGTTGAAGACAGTCAATTTTTTCTAGTTGAAAAATTAATTTCAGAAATCGCCGACATTATTCGTCATGAATTTAACGTACCGTGGGTAAAAATCACCCTCAATAAAAAAGGCGCGATTCGTGGCGCGAGTGATGTGGGCATTATCATTGAACGAGGTGAAAAATAACTCATGCGTGGCTATATCAGCATCGGTAGTAATATCGACAAAGAAACCCATATTGCAGCAAGTTTGCTGGCGTTAGAGCATAGCTTTGGTGCGTTGACTATCTCCAGTGTTTACGAATCTGAGGCAGTCGGTTTTTCGGGTGATGCTTTTCATAACCTAATTGTTGGCTTTGATTCTGACTTAGAGGTTAAAAGTGTCGCTAAACAATTACGGCAAATAGAATTAGATAATGGACGCACTCGTGACAGTCAAAAGTTCTCTGCTCGGACGCTAGATTTAGACTTGATTTTATATGGTGATTTAATTATCAGCGATGGACGCTTACAAATACCGCGTGATGAAATTGAACGCTACGCCTTTGTGCTTGAGCCATTAGCAGAAATTGACCCTACTGCAACCCATCCTATCAGCGGTATCAGCTACAGTGCGCTTTGGGAGAAATTCGATAAAACTAATCTTAATCAACGCAAGCTATAACAGCCTGACATGATGTGCTGTTTACCAATATGATACAGGTTTAATTTTCATCACCACTTTTATTGGGTGCGTATTGTCAATAACTTTAATCAATCCCTTTGTGGGTAGTGGATTAAATCTGTTAAGTATGACTGCCAGTCCTTTAAAGGACTGGCAGTCATTAATATCGCTATAATAAAATAACTACCGTTTACGCCCTTGCTGATTTTTTGGTTCTGCTTTGCTGGGCGTGTGTTTTTCTATCGCCATGCCCGCATATTCAAACAATAAATCCAGTTCTTTGTCGGTGAGTTCATAAAAACGGCTGGTTCTTAAGCCTTCAGGTAATACGATAGGTCCATAACGGACGCGTATTAATCGGCTGACAGTCAAAGTTTGCGATTCCCATAAACGTCTGACTAATCGGTTACGTCCTTCACTGACGATAACGTTATACCATTTGTTCGCGCCTTCGCCGCCCGCAAAATGGATTTCATCAAATTTTGCGATACCGTCTTCCAGTGCTACGCCTGTTTTTAATTTTTCTAGGGTAGGATCGCTGACATTGCCGAGAATGCGTACCGCATATTCGCGTTCGACTTCGGTGGACGGGTGCATTAAACGATTTGCCAGTTCGCCGTTGTTGGTAACTAATAATAAGCCAGAGGTGTTAATGTCTAATCGACCGACGGCAATCCAGCGAGCAGTTTCTAGTGGCGGTAAATTTTTAAAAATGACAGGGCGACCTTCGGGGTCTTGGCGAGTGACGACTTCACCAATCGCTTTGTGATACAGCAATACGCGGGTCGCTTGTTCGGCAAATTTTTCCCAATGCACCACACGGTCGTTGACTTGTAAATAATCACCTATTTTTAGTCTTACCCCTTGAGTCACTACTGCGCCGTTGACTTTGACGCGCCCTTCGTCTATCCAGCGTTCAATTTCACGGCGTGAGGCAATACCGCCACGCGCTAACACTTTTTGTATGCGTTCGCCTGCTGTTGTTATTGGCTGGGCGGTGGTTTTTGGTGCGGGCGCGGGCTTTTCTGTGGCGGCTGCTACAGGTTTGTTGAGTTTGGGGTTTTGTGGTTGGACGGATTTTTGTTTACGTTGTTGTTTGGGGGTTTTCACGGCTTGCCTGTGGTGTGGGATTATCAGCTATCGACTCATTCAATGAGTGTATTTCTTCTAAGGTCGGTAGTTCGGTTAAAGTGCTTAAATTGAAATAATCTAAGAATTGTTTGCTTGTGCCATATAGGCTGGGGCGACCTGGAACGGGTTTTTGTCCGATGACTTTGATCCATTCGCGCTCTAATAAGGTTTGTATAATACTAGAACTAACGCTAACTCCGCGTATATCTTCTATATCACCACGGGTGACAGGTTGTCGATAGGCAATAATAGCGAGGGTTTCCATCAGGGCGCGGGAATATTTTGGTGGTTTTTCTTCAAATAAACGAGCAACCCAAGGCGATAATTCAGCTTTGACTTGAAAGCGATAACCGCTTGCTATGAGTTTTAATTCAATAGGGTGTGGTCGATAGTCGTCGATGATGGCATCGATAGCTGTCTGTATCTCAGTTAGCTCTGGCTGTTCTAGCTCAGGAAAAACCTGTTGTATTTGTTTAACACTCATCGGACGATGGGCAGCAAATAAAATAGCTTCAACAATGTGTTTAATGTCCATGTTATTAAATGGCTTTAACGCGTAATTCGCTGTAGGGTTCGATTTGGATAATTTCTATCAAGGCTTCTTTACCCAATTCAAGTATTGCCAAAAAAGTCACTACCACCCCCGCACGTCCTTCTATTTGTCGAAAAAGTTGTGAAAAAATACAGCTATCAACAGAGTTAAGGGTATCTAAAATATGGGTCATACGTTCACGGACAGATAACGGTTCTTGGGTAATTTGATGATGACTGTGTTGATCGACACGTTTTAACACCGCTTGAAAAGCCAATAATAAGTCTTGTAATGGCAGTTCTGGCAAGGGTTGAGCGACGCTTAACGTAGAGACATCAACCAAGGTAGAAAATAATTCACGTTCCATGCGGGGCAGGGCATCTATTTGTTCAGCGACATTTTTAATACACTCATATTCTTGCAATCGGCGAATCAGCGTGGCGCGTGGATCTTCTTCCTCAGCTTGAATGTCTGGCTGTCTAGGCAATAACATTCGAGATTTTATTTCTGCCAATAACGCCGCCATGAGTAAATATTCGGCAGCCATATTGATATTCAATACACCCATCAGTTGAATATAAGCGATATATTGCTGGGTAATCTGGGCAATGGGAATATTGATAATGTCGAGATTTTGCCGTTTGATTAAATATAATAATAAATCTAATGGCCCTTCAAAGGTATCCAGCAATACTTCTAGCGCGTCTGGTGGAATATACAAGTCGTCTGGCAGAGTATGAACTAATGCGCCGTTGACCGTCGCCAGCGTTGGAAGTATAGCTATTGCATCCATTATAAATCCTTAGTTGTCACTGCCAATTTGTAACTAACAGCATTCGATTTGAATAACTCAAAATGTTTTTCAGCATAAGTAATTTTCATATTTTCACTGACTCTGCGATCTTGTGTGTTTAATGATCCCTTAGTCTCAGTTACAAAATAAAGTCGTTTATCATTGTCCAATAGTATCGCCCAATCAGGAACATAATTGCCTATAGGTGTTGGTATTTTAAAACCGTGTGGCAGTTTAAAGAAAAATTTAATAGCCTCTTCCGCTTCACAATCACGCGCAAATTTTCGTTCAATATCACTATCGACAGGATAATAATTAAATAGAGTTTTATCCTGTTTATCTTTAGATACCGCTAATAAATTATCTAAGTAGGTTTCTATTTCTTCACCATCAAACAAACTCATTTCATAAAATGAACCGTTAATTTTATGATACTCGATACCATCAACTAACAGGCTATTTAAAGTATTACGAATTGCCACGACTACTTTATCCAAAAATAACTGTGGATTAATCGCTAATTCATTATAACGTCCAGATTGTTTTAATACTTCATAAACAGTATTTCTACTGACATTAACGCGGTTTTGAATATAAGCATAAACATCTGGAATAGGATAATTAAATTCCTCAACTTCTTTTCTAGCAGTATTTTTTAGTGTTCCATCAATACCTTCATTACTGAACTGTAATGAAAATTTTCGTGATTCTAATGAAGGCTTTTTAGTCAATGGAAAACTTTGAAAATCTTGTAAGTTTTTTGCAGCGGCTTTAATTAAATTTTCAGTTGAATAATTAACAGAATAGCGGGTTTTCTGTTTAATTTTTCCCCAAATCTCAAACAATAACGGGTAGTTTTCCAGTGTTAATTCTTTTGATAATTTAACAGTTCCTTTATCGCGCTTATTTTTAATTCTTCCAGAGAAATCAACGCTGGTTTCGCTTTCAATTTCACGTTGTAACGCCTTGGAAAAATCCTCATAACTTTCATTAGCAATCACTGTTAATATATTAACCGCTTTATCTTTAATACGAATCCCTGCCGCATTAACAGGCAAACGTAAACCGCGCCCAATTTCTTGGCGTTTTTTTAATTCGCTTTTAGTTTCATTTAAGGTGCAGATTTGAAATACATTCGGATTATCCCAGCCTTCACGCAACGCACTGTGCGAGAAAATAAATTGCAACGGTTCATTTAAACTTAATAACCGTTCTTTTTCCTTCATAATCAGGCTATAAGTGTCTTCATCCGCTTTAGTATTTTTTTCTTTAGAATCAATCCACAATTCTTTTTTATCCTTACCCACAGTTTTTTTCTCGCACGAAAAATAACCGTTATGAACCTCATGCACCGCAAAAGGAATTAATCCAGCATAGACTTTCTTTTGTGCCGTTTTAGTAAAGGCGGCTTCAAACCACAACGCAAACTTGCCTTGCTGTGCATTACTGTCTAGCGTGTAGTCACGATAATTGGCAACTCTATCGATAAAAAATAACGATAAAACCTTGATACCTAGCGGTTTTAATTTAACTACTTTTTCAAAATGGCTTTCAACAGTGCGCTCAATTTGAAATTTTAAAACTTCATCATTTAATCCGCCTTGTGTTTCGCCTTCTTGCAATACTAAACCACCCGAAAATTCTACTGTTCCTTGCTCGGCATTAATCGAATTTAAAATAAAACCCTCTTTATAAGAATCTCGACCATTGGATTTTTGAAATAAATCATTGCCAATATCTAGCGTTATGTCTTTTGAATTAACGCCATTATTGTCATTCACATAAATAGATACTTTGGCTTGTAATTTACGTTTTCCTACCATTAGCTTTTTAAAAGCGATAAACGCCGCGCTGTTATTGTTATCGCTAGTAATACCATCAATTTCAATTTGTTTAACTAATCCTTTATCATAAGCTTGAACGGGATTCAAACTATACAGTAAATTATATAGATTTTTATGTGTCGCACTGTAACGTAAGGTACATAAGGGATTAAGATTAGTCAGTGCCGCTTTTCTTATATCAGTTTCCATATTTTGCGGTTCATCAATAATCACTATCGGGCGTGAATGTTGAATATATTCAATCGGCTTAATACCTGTTTCACGCACTTGATTAATAATTGCAGAATCTCTAGCAAAACTGTCAATATTAATCACTAACACTTGAATAGCGTTAGAGGTAGCAAAGTTACGCAACGCTGAATAGTTTTTGCTGTCATACATCACCGCATTAACGGGCGTATTATTATAAAGTCCTTGGAAATGGGTTTGGGTTATTTGTAAATTTTTAACCACACCTTCACGAATTGCCACACTAGGCACAACAATAACAAATTTTAAAAAACCATAGTGTTTATTGAGTTCATAAATGGTGCGTAAATAAACGTAAGTTTTACCCGTTCCTGTTTCCATTTCAATGGTAAAGTTCAAAGGAATATCGCCGCTTTCTTCTAGCTTATTTGAAATAGTCAATCCGTTTTTTGTTTGGATCGCTTGGATATTGGCTAATATGGATTCAGGTGTTAATACCAGTTGATTAGCAATGCCATTATCAGAAAAAGCCAAAGAAGAAACTTCGCTTTTTAATGACACTTCAAAATTACTCTTGGCTAAAGGCTGCCCTTCAAAAATAGCAATCACCGCTTGTATTGCATCTAATTGATAATCTTGGTGTCCATCAAATTCTAATTTCACAATATTACCTTGTTTATATATTATTTTGTCCACAAAAAATATATTGTCCACGAAAGACACGAAAAGCACGAAAAAACAAATAAAAAATTTTCGTGCTTTTCGTATCTTTCGTGGACAAAAAAAATATTATAATACTATCCGTTTAACCGTTGCTTTTGGATGACATCCAAAATTTATTAATAAACCCAGTCGCATTCCTGTTGCTTTTAAATAGTTTATTACTTGTGCTTTATGTGTATCTGTTGTATCAGAAAGTGCTTTGATCTCAACAATAATAGATTCATAACATACAAAATCTGAAATATATTTTTTCTGCAAAGCCTCACCTTTATAGAACAGTTTTAATTCTTGTTGTTCAACAAAGGGAACTTTTCTTTTTAATAATTCTTTTGCCATGCACTCTTGATAAACTGCTTCCAGAAAACCACAGCCCATTTCCCGATATACTTCAAATACAGCACCTTGTATTTGATAGCATTCATTTCTATACCAAATATCGTTATTCATTTTTATACCTTTTTAAAATATTGTCCACGAAAGACACGAAAAGCACGAAAAAAAACAACAAAAAAGTTTAAAATTTTTTCGTGTCTTTCGTGCTTTTCGTGGACAAAAAAATTAAATAATTTGTAATTCAATACCTGCATCTTTTAAACTGAGTTGGAAGTTTGTTAATGCTTGATCGTTATTTTTAAATACTCTATTTAAACAGACAACGCTATTAGGTTTTAGGGTAAAAATAAAGTCTTTTACGCTGTCGTTATAGTCATCAAAAAAGAATAATATCTTTCCTGATTCTACGTTATAGAGTTGTTGTCCTGCAATATTTTTTGTTTCAATATGGGCGGTTAACGGAAAACCTGCTTTTAATAATAATTCAATCAGCATGGCGTAGTTTTCGCTGTCTGGTTGTTCGCTGTCTTTGAATAATTCCAGTTGTGTTAATAATTCAGTTTCGCCTATATCACCGCGCCATTGTTTAAAATTGCTGGGGGCGAGTTTGAAACTTTTAAAGCCGAGATTTGTTTTTGGGTTTCGGGAATTAAATCGGTTTGTTTTTGGTTATCGCGTTCGGCTTGGATTTTTGCTATGACTTTGTTTATTCTGGCTTTGCAAATATCGGCAATGGTTTTGTAACCTGCTTTGTAGGCTTCGCTGTTTTCGTCTAAGTGTTCTGGGAGTTGAACGCAAATAAACTGGCGATTACCTCCGTCTTGTTCGTTTAGGTCTAGGACGGCGTGGGCGGTTGTGCCGCTGCCTGAGAAGAAGTCTAAGTAAATACCATCTTTTGTTTCATCGCCATTCACAGTGAATTCAAAAAATCTCAATAACAAAGATACTGGTTTGGGGAAACTAAATATTTTTTCGCCAAGAAGTTTCTCAACGTCTTGTGTGCCCTGCTGGTTAAATGGGCCATTAATAGATGAAAGAGGCTTTCCTTTTCTTATCATGCCTTGTTCATTTTTTAGATAAATTTTTGCTCTTACGCTATATTTACCATCATTCTTTTTTTTAAATACTACTTCATTATTTCTAATGGCATCTTCAAGCCTATCTCGACTCCAAACCCATTGTTTTCTTGGTTTTATAACTTCACCACAATATTGGATTTCATATTGGAGACTTGTTCTATCATCAAGACTATTGGTCATAAGAGGTTGGGTAATGTATCCACCACGTTGAGCATATTTATCGTCTTTATTTTTTTCGTACTCTGATATTTGTTCGTCAGATAATTGTGATTGAATATCAAAAATTGGTGATTTTGAGTAGCATAAAATATACTCATGGACTTCTATAAAAGTTTTAGTTTTTGCACCTGCTCCATATTTATTTTTCCATGAAATAGTGCCTACAAAATTCTCCGCCCCAAATATCTCATCACATAATAATTTTAAATTCGCCTGTTCATTATCATCAATGGATATAAAGATAACCCCATCTTCACGCAATAGATTACGCGCCAGATATAAACGCGGGTACATCATGGATAACCACACGGAATGAAATTGTCCGTTTTCTTTATTATTCTTTTTCCAGCAATCCTGTTTATTTAAAAAGCCGTTGTTATCGGTAATACCTGCGCGTTTTTTATATTCATCCTGCCGTTCGCTATAATCATCGGGATAAACAAAACTGTCATTACCTGTGTTATAAGGCGGGTCTATATAGATCATTTTGATTTTGCCAAAATATGACCGCTGCAAAACGTGTAGCACTTCTAAATTTTCGCCTTCGATAAAAAGATTGCCGCTTTGCGGGGAATCCAAACTCATGAGTTTGGATTCCGAAGGAATTAAAGTCGCGCTGGTGGTTTGTTGAATCTGTGCGCGTGCGTCTGATTTACCCGCCCAACTAAGTTCATAATGTTCTTTATTAAAACTGACTTCATCGCCTAATAACGCTCTTAGGCGTTTAAAATCAATTTTTCCTTCGGTTAATACTTCGGGGAATAATTCGCGTAACTGCGCTAGTTTAGCGGCGAAAACATCAAGGCTTTTTTCTTCTATCATTAGATTGTCTGGTTATAAATTTAACGCGGTAGAGAGGTAAGCATATCTTTTTTAACATTTCGCTGGAGTCCAATAGCTTTAGCTATTGGCTAGAAAACAGCTAAAGCTGTTTTACTCCTGTTAAAAGACTTTTGAGCGATTACTTATTAAGTACATAAGTTAACGGTAATAAATTCGGATATATAAAACACGTCATTAGGGATGTGATTGGCTATGCCATCCTTGGCTCTGGATTGCGGCATCCCTGACGCAATGACGGCAAGACTCAGTTTCTTATCTCGAACTCAGGTTAATTAGTAACTTGGTGTGCCAGCAAGGGAAAAAAATAATTCTTGAGCTGCGAACAATGGGTAGCCCAATATTTTACCCAGCAAACCTGTCCATAGCAGTGCTAATAAAATAATAAAGCCATGCCTTTCCAATTGATTGTAATACTGTGATAAATGACGTGGTAGTAACCAACTTAAAATACGACTACCATCTAAAGGTGGAATGGGTAGTAAGTTTAATAAGGCTAACATTAGATTAATACCGATACCCGCACCTCCCATGTGAATTAAAAGGGATGCTGTTATTTCAGAGGATGTGCCGATGGCAAAGCCGATACGCACCACTAATACCCAAATAATTGCCATCACTATATTGGATACAGGCCCTGCTAAGGCAACCACTGCCATATCAGCGCGTGGATTTTTAAAGTTATTGGGGTTAACGGGTACAGGTTTTGCCCAGCCAAAAATAAAACCCGTGCCTGTAATTAACAGTAAGCCTGGCACAATAATCGATCCAACTAAATCAATGTGTTTAATCGGATTGAGCGTTAACCGCCCCAGCATGGAGGCGGTATTATCGCCGTATTTTTTTGCTACCCAGCCATGAGCGACTTCATGGACGGTAATTGCGAAAATAACAGGCACTGCCCATAAAGCAATATGCTCTAATAGGGCTAATAGGTTTGATAAGCTTAGATTATCGGTCATGATGCGCTATCCTCGTAAAGTTAATCTAACATCGGAGCAATACCTTTGCCTTGCCTGATGATTTCTGTGCCAGTGCTGGAAAATTCAATAATGGTGGTGGGTTCAAAGTCAATAATTCCCGCGTCGATCACTAAATCCAGCTCATGTTCTAGCTTTTGGCGAATTTCATAAGGATCAGTCAATGCTTCGGTTTCTTCGGGTAACATTAAGGTTGAACTAAATAAAGCCTCGCCCAATTCTTGCAACAATAATTGGGTAACAGGGTGATCTGGAATTCGTATACCGATGGTTTTTTTCTTAGGATGTTGCAAACTGCGCGGCACTTCACGAGTGGCATCGAGAATAAAGGTAAAAGGACCAGGGGTTAAGGTTTTAATTAACCGATACGCATCATTGCCGATTTTGGTAAAGTTAGCGACTTGTGATAAATCTTTACAAACCAGCGTAAAATTATGCTTATCATCCAGTCGCCTAATGCGCCGTATCTTATCCATTGCTTGTTTAAAATCTTCAATAACATCTTCTACATTTTCAAAT